>JAPKCI010000001.1 GCA_028823035.1 Rubripirellula sp. | reverse complement strand
TTACCCGAGCTGCACAGTTACCCGAGCTGCACAGTTACCCGAGCTGCACAGTTACCCGAGCTGCACAGTTACTCGAGCTGCACAGTTACCCGAGCTGCACAGTTACTTGAGCTGCACAGTTACCCGAGCTGCACAGTTACTTGAGCTGCACAGTTCCGAATTTGGACGTGTCTTGCCACGAATCGTCTTCGGTGTGCAACCATTTGGCGATTGCGTCTCGTTGACCACTGCCGTGGTCGTCGTTGACTTGCAATTCCAATCCCATCGTTGTTCCGGGTTTCATATCAGCGGCGTGGGTACGGATCGCCATTTCAACAATGTACCCCTGCTTCGTTTTTATCGCGGCCGCTTTGATATCGGCTTCGTCGTAACCTGTGCCCTGCCCTGATATTTTGCCTTGGAAATTCACACGGTACTGAGCATCGTCTGATTCATAAGTCACGGACTTATCCTGATGCTGATCCAGAAATAGTTCGACGGAGTCCTGGGCCCAGTCGTCGCTGGATTCAGCGGATAGCGGTGAGTCCTTCACAATCCAGAGTGCATACAGATGTTTGTCATCCCAGAGCAACTGGACAGTCGCAGTAGCCATGTCCTTCTGCTCGATTTTCAGTGATTCGGCAATGGGCTGAGTGACCGCATATTTAGGGCAGGCTTTCCAGTGATCATCGATTTTACCGTCCAAGTCGGGTGTCCCCTGTTTGGCGATTGCGATCCCTTTGGGCGGCTTGGCCTGCTGATCATTGGCCCATGCGTTCGTTACGATTGAAATGACAAGGCAGGCATGCAGAATTCGGGTCATGATTTGCACTCACTTGATAAGTAGGAACGGCTCGACACTTGAGCAATGGGTTTGCCGAACAAGGCCATGGCACTGGTTGAGAATTGAGCCTGAAGTTGAATGTAAAGCGCAAAAGAAAAGCGGCGAGCAGATGGGCCTGTTCGCCGCTGATGAAAATGTTTGCTTTACTCAATTGTGGTGAGTTGGTTCAGCTTCCAAATGGATCAGAACCGCCGAATGGGTCAGCTGCTCCGCCGCCCGCAGCAGCACCTCCACCGCCGAATGGATCAGCTGCTCCGCCACCAGCACCTCCACCGCCGAATGGATCAGCTGCTCCGCCACCCGCAGCAGCACCTCCACCGCCGAATGGATCTGCTGCTCCGCCACCCGCAGCGGAAGCCTTGGGTTCATTTGCGAACGGATCACTCATTGCACCAGCCAGAGCATCTTCAGCGATGGGAGTCACTTTTCCAAGATTGCTGTCGGTAAATGGGTTGCTTGCAGCAGGTGGAGTTGGTGGGGGTGCGATCGGTTGAGCTGGAATTCGTGGGGCGGGTTTGAAGGCTGCGGAGTTCTCGGGAGTACTCTGAATTTCACCATACCGTTGCTTTGATCGTGCATTGGCTTTGGCCAGCGCTTTCAGTCGGGCAGTCTGCCGGATTTGTTCCAACTTCAGGCGGCCATTGCCTTGGAACCTCGCGAGTGAGCGACCGATGGATAGATTGGGACCTCCCATTGCCTCGATAGCTGCGCCAGCGTTCCAGTCCTTCTCTGCCTCTTCCAGGCGACCTGAAACGTAGTTGACGATGCCGCGATAGTAGTAAGCTCGTGGGTCCCGGCTTCCGTTGTCAATTGCCAGCGTGAAGAACCCAATAGCGTCAGTCAGCCGCCCGCCGTTGAAGGCGTGAACGCCTTGGCCATAGGTTTCAGCCAGAATGACATTTTGGCCTTGAGCAGTAGCGGAATTGACATTCCAGCTACCCAGAGTTGTCAGTGCAAATGCAAAGATGGTCAATGCGTATGTTTTCATCACGGAAGCATCCTCCCCCAGAAAGATGTAAATTGGGCTACACCTAGCAGCGGTATTCACCAACGCGGCAGACAGCCCAGAAAAGTTGTTTGATCAGTCCCCAAACTGTAATCTTGCGGAGAGCTAGCGGCAAACGTTTTTCGCATGGATCCGGGATGATACGGGGAATCAGTTGTGCCGCCCGGTCCGGTCGTAACGCTCTCACCCACCAAGTGGGCCGGTAACTGCCATCTCGTGGATCAAATTTACTCGATCCAGCCGCCCCCCAAGACACGAGTACCGTCATAGACGACTGCTGCTTGACCAGGAGCGACTGCCAGTTGTGGCTCGTCAAATTCCACGGAAAAACGGGTCGATTCCTCGCCAGACAGACTGATTTGAGCTGATTGAGGGGGCGCGTTGTAGCGTATTTGCACCGCTACCTGTTTGGGCAGGTCGGCAGATTCAACCAGCCAATTAGCTTCATTGGCATTCAGCGTAGCTCGTGCCAAGTGCTCTTTCTGCCCAATAACTACCTTGTTTGTATCGGGCTCAATTCGGACGACAAAATAAGGTGTACCCATGGCAACCCCTAGACCCTTTCGTTGCCCGATGGTGAACGCTTCGTAGCCAGCGTGCTCACCGACCACTTCACCATTGGTCGTGACAATTTCACCGTTCGTATGGGCGGATCGCTCTGGTTCCCGGGCTCGAACGAAATCACTGTGATGCCCTTGCGTGACAAAACAGATTTCTTGGCTGTCCTTTTTTCCGGCTACCCCCAGGCCTAGCTCCTCGGCGATTTCGCGGATTCTGGGTTTCTCGAACCCGCCCACCGGCAACAGCATCCGGGGCAGCAATTCGGGGCGGATGCCAAACAGGGCATAGGATTGATCCTTGGCCGAATCGAGCCCTCGATGGAGTTCGTCGGGCTGGTGGTTTCCTGAGCCCGAGATCATTCGTGCGTAATGGCCGGTAGCGACAAATTCGGCGTCGACTCCATCTGCATAGTCGAAAAGACGACCAAACTTGATCCATTGATTGCAACGTACGCACGGATTTGGGGTTCGACCGTGCAGATAGTCATCAACGAAGTAGTCCACGATTCGTCGAAAATCTTCCTGCAGGTCGAGAGCATAGAAGGGAATATTCATCCGCGAGGCGACTCGTCGGGCGTCGGCAGCGTCAGAAGCCGTGCAACAGCCCTGTTTGTGGTCTGCTCGCGTTTGGGGCAAACCACCAAGCACCGGCAGGCTTGGCTTTCCTTCGTCGACCCGGCAGGCCTGACTGGATTCCTCACCATGCCGCATGAAAACCCCGATCACATCGTGACCAGCCTCCAAAAGCAAGTGTGCTGCGACGCTTGAATCAACGCCGCCACTCATCGCGAGAACGACTCGGGCCATGTATATTTCAGTTCTAGTGAGCGGTCATGATTGGTTCCCATCAAGCCAACGCTTGGGGGTGACTGTCATTGATCGGATTTCGGTTGGGAAAACCACTGTTATTCTACACCACATCATACGCATGGAGACCGTGACGAGAATGGATGCCGAATTGGTTCATCGCAGTAAAGAGATCCACCAGCGCCTGAAACAGCTCGGAGACTCTCTTTGACTACTCTGCGAGGCAGATCCTGATCAAGGAGATTGAGGTAAAAATGGGAGAGCCGGGTTTCTGGGACGACAACGAGTCCGCGCAGAAAACGGTGGTTGATCTCAAGTCGCTGAAAGCGATTGTCGGGCCGATGGATGAGTTGCACTCATCGGCAGAGGACCTTACTGCCCTGTTTGAAATGGCAGAAGAAGATGACTCCATTGCCGAAGAAGTGACGAGTGAAATTGTCCGGCTGGAAAAAATTCTTGAAGAACTTGGACTCAAAGCTCTTCTGAATGGTCCCAATGATTCCGCCGGTGCCATCCTGTCGATCAATGCTCGTGATGGTGGAACTGATGCCAATGACTGGGCCGACATGATGTTGAGAATGTATTCCGCGTGGGCCGTTGGCGAAGGTTTCACCATCGAATTACTCGATCGGCAGGAGAACGAAGAAGCGGGAATCAATCACGCCTCGATCGCAGTTCGCGGTTCCATGGCTTATGGCTATTTGAAAGGCGAAGAAGGCATGCACCGGTTGGTGCGAATTAGCCCTTTCAACAGCGAGGGAAAACGGCAAACCAGTTTCGCTGCGGTCAGCGTTGCACCAGAAATTGATGATTCGATCGAAATCGACATTGACGAAAAAGATGTCCGAGAGGATCGATACCGCGCTGGTGGTGCCGGTGGACAGCATGTCAACAAGACAGATAGTGCTATTCGGCTGACGCATCTACCGACCAACATTGTCGTCCAATGCCAAAACGAACGAAGCCAACACCAGAATCGAGCAACGGCGTGGAAGATGCTGAGAGCCAAAATGGCTCGACTGGAAGAGGAAAAACGGGAGGCAGAAGACGCGAGGAAATATGAGTCTCAGGCGCGTACTGGATTTGGGAGTCAGATCCGAAACTACTTTCTGCATCCTGATCAACGAGTGAAAGATGCTCGTACCGGTCATTACGTTGGCAACTTCAATAGTGTCCTCGATGGAAGTGAGTTGCAGGGTTTCCTTGATGCGTTTTTGCGTTTGAAAGCCGGGAAAATAGCCGCAGGTTCGTAGAGTTTCCTAATCACTAAGGTCAAGTTCTGTCATGAACGAAATCAAGAATGATCAATCGGATCCCTATCGAACCCCCAAAGAAGTGAGCCAATCAAAATCCTCGTTGATCAGGTGGGGGATGATTGGGATTGGCTTCGTGGTGGTTACCACGGGCGTGCTGAGTATTATGTACTACAAATCCGAAACGAGTTTCGGTGCTCAGCGCAGCGGTCCGCCAACTGATATCGAGCGAGTTCTCGAGAGTCCCACACCAGAGGTACCCTGATCTCTGATCGTTCCGCCGTGTTTGTTCCCTAGGCAGCTTTCTGGTCGGAATCCGTTGTAAGTTTTGGTGACTCTGTGACAATTCCGATGCTCGACGGGGAACTGCGTTCACGACGAAGTTCGCGGATTTTGATCAAGTGTTCGTGCAACTGGTTTTCTATCTCCCTAATCCGATCTTGCGCTTTCGCATTCATGTCGAGGCTGTCTTCGAGTTCACTTCGGGCACAAGCCAGATGGTATGTCAGTTCGGTGATCTGCGTTTGCAATTGCTCCTGTTCGTGACGGCTAGCGTGGGCCTCTTTCAATTCAGCCGAAAGTTGCCGGAGTTCGCCCTGATGCTGGTCAATTGTGGTGGTCTTGAAGGCGATATCGTCTGCCAGTGAATCATGCTGCTGTGTTCTGATAGTCAATTGCTCTTTCAGTTCGTCAATAGCCTTGTTGCGAGCTTTGATTTCGGTTTGTAAATCAGTTTCCAAGCTCTCGTATTCATGGGTTGTCTGTGCGAACAGTTCATTCATACGCTTCGCTTCTGCCAGATGGGTCGTGATCTGATTGCTCATTCGTGTGACTGATACCTCCAGACTATCGCGTGTTTGGATCAACAGGTCACGTTCCTTGTGCACAAATTGCAGTTCGGCGGCGGCTGCATCAAGGTTCTGCTGCTGCGCATGTACACAGGCTAACTGGGTTTTTAAGGTTGCTATCTGTTCATTCGATTTGCGTTGTGATCTGGCAAGCGTCTCATTGTCATTTGCCAGGTTATGCAGATCAGCGGTCAACGCTTCGCTTCGCGTTTCCATCGCATGGACTTCTGTGATAGTAGCAGCGAGTTCCTGTTGTGCTTCGTCGTACGCAAGTTCTGTGTCGGTGATGATGTCCTGCTGGGCTTCGATTTCGCTCAACGATTTGCGTAGATCGACTTGTTCACGTTTCAGTTTCAGTTCCAGTTCGGGAACGCGAGCTGCTTGCTGTGAGAGTCCAGAAATCTGGTCGGCTTGTTGAACAAAGAGACTCTCCAGAGTAGCACCACGCTCGTGATATTCCTGGATTGTCTGATCCGCTGTCGACAACTGATTTTTCACGCCGCTCAATTCTTCAAGCTGTTCCGACAGTTGCTGGCACTTGGCATTCTGGTCGTGAATGACCTGTTTTTCTTGTTGGATAGCAGTCCTGAGTTGCTGGCACTCGACGGATGAATTCTTGAAACTGTCGGTCATTTCCAGAAGTTGTTGCGGGAGGCTTGATGTTTCTTGCAGCTGGCCCCGCAAGTCGCTGAATCTGATCGCCTCAACTTTCAGTTGCTCTCTGGCTGCCGCCAGTTCATTCGACAATGTCGGTATTTTTTGCTGTGTCTGTGTCGTCGTCTCTTCGGCAAGATGCAGGGCAAGATTCAGTTGCACACACTCGTCTGATTTCTTGCTCAGCTCTTCTTCTAGTTCCTGTAGTTGCGACTGACAGGCGGTGTTGAATTGTTCAAGTTGGGTACAGTTGTCCTGTTCTTCCGCAATTTGTGTCGAGGCATTCTCCAACAGCTGCTCAAGTTGGTTGACACGGTCTTTTTTCAGGATTAGTTCTGACTCGCACAGTTCCAGTGTTTGTCGTTGTTCGCCGAGAGAATTGGCTGCTGTTTCCAGATCCTTAGCAAATTCATCGCGTTCCGATTGAATTGTGGTTGCCACTGACATTTCGGATTTGAGGTGTGCCAGCGACTGTTTGCTTTGTTGCAACGCTTGATCAAGGGTATCCCGTTCAGATCGCATGACGTCCAAATCCCTGCATCTTGCCACGAGGTCCTGTTGGGTTTGTTGCAGGGAATTGTTTGATTCTTCGAGTGATTGTTCCTGCGTGCTGCCACGGCATTCAAGATCATCAAGGCTGCGTTGCTTGTGGTCCAATTCAGATTTGTGATCCCGGAGACGGGATTGCAGCGTATCACGTTCACACTGTGCTGATTCCAGTTCAGTCACGCACTGGCGGTATTGCTGGTCCAGTTGTTTGATGCCATCTTGGTGAGAATTGTTTTCGGCTTCGAGTTCAGCGTTGGTCGCAAGTAGTTCCTGCAGCTGTCCAATCACGGTCACACTGCGCTTTTCTTCACTCGCCAGTTGGACTTCGGATTCGTTCAAGGAACGCCGGAACTGGTTCAGTTCTTCCTGCGAAAGCTCGGAAACCTGTTCCAGACGTTTGTTTTTTGAACGGAGAGTCAGGTGGTTTTGTTCGAGATTTGCTAGCTCTTCAGTCAGCGTCTCATTCTGTTTCTTCAGTTCCTTGATCTGGTTTCTTCGTTGTTTGACCGATCCGCGAGCTTTTACATAACGGTTTTCGAGATCTACATTCTCAGCGGATTTACCCCCGCGGTCGCGATACCAGAGCAGATGCCCCAGCAGCAAACCAGCCAATAAGAACAACGCAACAGACGGAACTGGTACTCCAAACAGGTTAACTGAAATGCCAAGCAGGTTGATCATCAGACTATCCATATACGCGGGGGTCCGCGGTACGCGCAGGGGCAACTACCGCCTGTGCATGCTGATAGCAGAAATTTCCCAGACGCGTCGACCGGGATTCTATGCATCGGGTTTCACTGACACTGTGTGAAACACCGCTGTCTGAACTCAGACTGACGCGTTTTGATCTGAAATGACGCGGACAACCACACCTTTGAAGGCCGGTGTTTTACTGGCGGGGTCGGTGTGACGTGGGACCAGGACATTGGCCTCGGGAAAGTACATCAATGCATTTCCGGGGCGAATCGAGTCATAACCTCTGGCGAGAATATTCTGAAGAGAACCTGTGTCGCTAATGACTTGGACGCGATTATCGTGTTCCAGCCCCAGACGGATGAGGTCGTCGGGGTGCATCAAAATGACATCCCGTCGGTCTTGGTTTCGATACAGGTCTTCTTCTTCATAGACGACCGTGTTGAATTGGCCTTCGCTTCTGACAGTCATCAGTCGCAATTCCCGATCTTCACGCCCCTTGAGTTCCGGGATGGCGTGCGTGTGCATTTTGGCTCGGCCGTCGGCAGTGGCAAACTTTGGTTCATGGAATGTCCGGTTGCCAATCTGGAATTCATTTCCGGTCTTGTCGATGTCCGAGATTTGGTCGTAACCCGGAATGACATCGGCGATCCATTGCCGAATCGTGCTGGTTTTTCGCATTGCATCCCAGTCGATACCTTTCGCATTGGGGATCAGGCGATTACCAAACTCAGCAATGACTTCGATCTCACTTCGTGGGCCGGGTAAACGTCGGGGACCTCCATCGCTCAATCGAACATAGTTGAACATTGATTCCTGGGTGGTGGGCTCAGGTTCTTCATCCCGGGCGAGCACCGGCAGAATGTAGGTTTCTGCTGCCAGCCCGTTCACATGGCCGGTGTTCATCGCCGTGCTTAGCATCACACTCATGTCGAGTCGCGAGAGCGCCTCAGAGGCAAACTTGGAATCGGGGTTTGAACCATAAAGATTACCACCCAAGCAGAAGCCGACAGATAATTCGTATCTACTGGCCGCTTCGATGCACTCGAGAGTATCTTTCCCGATCGTCGTTGGCAGTTGGACCTGATGCTTGCTTTGCAATGCTTCGAAAATCTGGTTTTTTAGTTTGGGTGTCACGCCCACGCTGCCAATGCCCTGCACGTTACTATGGCCCCGAATGGGCATCAGACCGGATCCTGGTTTTCCCACCATTCCGCGGCAGAGGGCGAGGTTCGCAACTGCTTGGACATTTTTTACACCGTGCGCGTGGTGGGTAATCCCCATGGTCCAGGAAAATACGCAGCGTTTTGATTCTGCGTATACCTCGGCAATGGTTTCAATCTCGCTCCGGGAAACGCCTGATTTTGTTTCAATTTCTTCCCAGGTAATGGCATCGACTGCATGTCGCCAGACATCCACGTCGTTGCAATACTGGTCAAGGTAAGCTTCATCCATCGCCCCCAGTTTGCAGACTGCTTTGGCAATGCCCCATAGCAGGGCCAGATCACCCCCGATATGGGGTTGGACGTAATGGCTGGCGATGTTTGACCCGATCAACAGGGAAACTGGATCACTGGGTACGCGGAATTTCAGCATTCCCGTTTCTCGGACCGGATTGATCACAATGACCTTTCCTCCGCGTCGTCGCAGATGCATCAAATTTGTCATCAGCCGTGGATGATTGCTGGCGGGGTTTCCACCGATCACAAAAACACAGTCAGCTTTTTCCAGGTCTTCGAGCACGACAGTTGCAGTGCCAGTTCCGACGGCTGATTGGAGCCCGACACCACTGGCCTGATGACAGTAGAAACTGCAGTTGTTGATATTGTTAGTCCCGTAAATGCGGGCCATCAATTGCAGTAGAAATCCCGCTTCATTGCTGCTTCGGCCACTGAAGTACCAAAACGATCGCTGGGGGTCGGTCTGATGAAGTTTTTCGACGATGTTGTCGTAAGCTTCTCGCCAAGTAACCGTTTCGAAGTGTGTGGCGCCTTTTCGGTAACGTACCGGGTGAACCAGTCGACCCAGATGCTCCAACTCACGAGGTGTTCGCTGTTGCAGGTCAGCGATGGAATTCTGTTGCCAGAATGTTGGTTCGATAGCGGGTTGCATATCGGCAACCATGGCTTGCAGCGATTTCTTACAGACCTCGGGGAATGATCCCGTTTCATTGACCATTCCGCCTTTTTGGCCACCCATTCCCAAGGCACATGTCTTGCATGCGTTGCGGGTACGCATGGCCTTGTACAGTTTCCACAGGCCGCCCGCTTCCCGACCTTTTTTCCAGGTGTATTGAATCGCCCGAAATCCGCCGCCGCTGCCAGCTTTCATCAGAACGCCTTTCCTAACGTTGCAATCAACGCTCTCGTTGAAAAACCGATTCTCCCAGAAAACACTCCGGCTGGCTATCAGCCCAATGGCAGGCTTACCTTTGAGGAACGCGCCGGCTATTTTTAAACTGATTCTGTTGGATGCCAGCGGGGGTCCGACTGGCGTCGGTGATTCGCTGATGCAGCAGCTTGGCAAGTTCAGAGACCGTTTGTTGCTGCTCGGCGACGCCGGCAAGATTGTTCATTTCGGCGGGGTCGGTCTGGTGGTCGTAAAGTTCATTCCCCTCACTGCCATTTTCGCCCCACTCGGTATAGCGGTAGCGTTGGGTGCGGACGCTGTATCCGTTTTCGTACTGTGTGAGAGCTGATGTTCTTGGCATTTTCTCGGGGTTCGCCAAACCTTCTTTCAGGCTGATTCCCGATGCAAATGGGGGGATTTCAAGACCCGCCAGTTCCGCGAGGGTGGGATAGAAATCCACCATTTCAGCGATGGATCTGGCATCATGCCCCGTCGCGATCCCAGGACCTGCCATGATCAAGGGGACACGCGCTGCATTTTCAAACAGCGTAGTTTTTTGCCAGTGGCCATGTTCACCCATGTGATAACCGTGGTCTGACGTAAAAACAACGATCGTGTTTTCGGACAAGTTTGAATCATCCAAGGCGTCGAGAATTCGGCCGAGTTGTGCATCGGCGAAACTGATCGATGCGTAATAAGCCTGGATTGCCTTGATTCCCAATTCAGGCCTCAGGTTCAGTTGTTCTTTCTTGCGATTGATCGATTTCTTTGCCGGGGCGGGAAGCGTTGCCAGATAGCCCTGGGGAATGGAAGGCACTTTAAGATCATTGGGCGGATACAGATCAAAGTATTTTTTTGGCGCAACAAACGGAGTATGCGGTCGGAACAGTCCCACCGCCAAAAAGAAGTTCTGTTGCGACTTTGAAAAACGCTGCAGGATCTCAACAGCCTCTGTTGCTGCGATACCGTCGGTCTGTTGTTCGTCTGTGCCATCGGCGGCAAGCCAGCTGAGCGTGCCGCCAAAGCTGCCTTTTCTTAAACTGAAAATCTGAGCTTCATCATCTTTGTCTCTGCCCCGGGGATTAATGGTTTGATCCCATGAGTAAGGATCGTCGTGGCCACCACTGCCAATGTGTTTCGGCACGTTGTAGTGATAGATCTTTCCGATGCGTGTTGCAAAGTAGCCCACCTTACGAAAGAGTTGCGACAACGTCTGCACATTCGGGATATGCTCGCGAATGTAAATGGCGTTGCGATGAATAAACGTCTGATCGGCATAGAGACCGGTCATGAAAGAGGCACGGCTTGGTCCACACAGTGGATATTGGCAGTAGGCCTGATCAAAGCGGACACCGCGTGCTGCCAGTCGATCGATGTTGGGTGTCTTGACAAGGGGATGCCCGTAGCAGCCGATGTCGCAGTTCAAATCGTCACAGATCAGGAACAGAATATTCGGTTGGTCGGCGGCATTGGCGTGCGTGCTGCAAGCACCGGCAATCAGCAGGAAGAACGACAGGTGGTGGAGAAAGCGTGACATGAGCGACCGTGGTGACAGGAACGAGGTTGCAGAGAAACGCTGTTGTTGACAGCCGGCGACATCTTAACCGGCGTCGTCACATTCCACAGTCCTGTCAGCTTGCCTCGATCACGCCAGAGTCCGGCTGATTCCAACGAAGCTGTTGTCCTAAACGCCTCTAATCGTGGTTTCACCAGTCGCATGATTGCGTTGATATCGCATTTTACAGGGGTGATCGACGATTCCGCCTTAGGGTCGCAGACTTTCACCTCGAGCATGGCGAGCAAGTGTGTCCTGATACTTCTGCTTGCCTTCTTCGACCGATGTTCGGATTGCTTTGGCACTTTCTTCCGATTCTTTTCGCAGATCAGCAATCATTTCCAAGGACTCGACTTGGAACCCGCTGATGGCATCCACCAGTTTTTGCACTGATTCCGGATTGATGGTGCTTCCGTATCCGGCTTTCAACGCAGCACGTTCCAAGTCTCGACCGAGGTCCGCGATGTCTTCGAGTCCCTTGTTGACGCCAGTCTTCATTGCCTCGGTTGCTTGAGTGACTTCGTGCAACCCATGTTGGCTGGTGTAGACGGTTCCCAGAATCGTAAAGACATGTTCGTTGGTTGTGAAGAACGTAACAGACCGACGATAAACTCTTTCCTTGACATCGTGTGTTTGCTTGAGCTTGGTGATCAGGGTTTCACCAACGTCGTAGCCGATTTCCAGATTCTCCGCGATGTCTTTCAGCAATTGATAGGTGGCGTCTTCTTTTTCGAACCGGAAGCGGGCCTCATCCCGCGTCAATTCCAACCGGCTCCGTTCGCTCTCATCCTCACCGGTGTAGGCATCAAGCGCTTCCTGTGTTTGGCCAAGGCCGGCTTTGGCCTCTTCGAGAATGGGAACTTGGGTCTCAAACAAATCACGCGCCAGGATTTCAGCTTCTTTGAGAGCGAAACGGAAATCGATATAGCCTTCCATGATCGCTTCTTCGCGATTGAGCTGATCCTTGGTGTCCTTGGCGACTTCACTATAGATTTCCACGATCTTCTCGAACTGATCGCTGGGAGTGCCACGCCGTATTTTCATCCACCAGTTGGAAACTTTTTCAGTTCCGCTGATTTTCCCATCGTCCAACTGATTGATCAGACGTTTGCTGTCTTCACGCACTGAATCAAACATCTGGGTGATGCTCATGTACCGGTCACCCACCGAGATTCCTTCCACGTTGTCACGCACCAGAGCGTTGAAGGCACTCATGTGCTGGATGACGTCAGCAATCGCCAGGACTTTTGCTTCATCGAGATGTTTGACATTCTCGAGCAGACTGATGAGTTCTTGGGGAGCTGTATTGGAACTATCAACGCCGAATTCTTTCAACACGTTGACTGCGCGGCCGAGGTACTTTCGCATCGACTGCGAATCCTGGGCCTGTGCGCCTGGGGTACGTGGTTTGGGGGCAGGTTGTTGTGCTTGCTCTGACATGGCCGCGATTTCTCCGAGGATAATTTGCTGAATAACCGGTGTTTCCGATACGATTCAACAGATATTAGATTAGCGCGTGAAACGCATGCCCGCAATCAGACAGCGGGTGAGACGGGCGATTTCGGCCCAACTGGCTGATTTCACGCTCCCTGAATGCGGAAAACGAGCCAATTGAATAGACTGGGCCTCGGTCCGGATACCCCAAACACTGCTCCAGCAAACACCATGGCTGATACGTCTCAGGCCCAAGCGACAGCGCCCTACCGACCGTCAACTGCAGCTCAACGGGCGAAGATTCAATTGCCCGGCGAGAGTTTATCCCTGCAGGAAACGCTGCGGGTGATGGATGTTGCTCGCGAGATGCGTGACCAAAGGGAAACCGCTGAGGAGATGTTCCGTCGGGCTGACCTGCGGCTTCAGTTGCGAGACAAGCTGGTTCGCACGGCTCGGATGTCGGGCGACAATGTGACAGAAGCCGAGATCGAGTTGGCGATCGAGCAGTTTTTTGAGTCGGTTCACAGCTATGAAGATCCCAAGCCCGGAATGAAGTCCTTCCTGGCGCACTGTTGGATTTGGCGGGGTCGTATCATATTGGCATCGGTCGCGCTAACAACGGTCGTCGGTGGGCTTTGGTTCCTGTTTTCATAAGTTCTCTCTTCAAGGTCATTTGATTGATGGCGATTCCTGGTCCGACTGTGCATCAACAATTGATGGATGCGTACAAGCGTTTGACCGAGCAATTGGAAGCCGATCGGCAGAACATGCAGGATGTTCGTGATGAGCACCAGCAGCTTGATGATGAACGCAATGGTGCGTTGCGCAGCCTTGCTGAACACTATCTTCCAGAGCTGACGGCAGATGCTATCGCGGAGACGTGGAAAGAGGTCCAGTCAGCGATTTCAGTGGTATTGTTACAAAAGGAAGATGAGGCTCGCGGGCTGCAGGGAGAGCTGAAGCAGTTACGCAGTAACCGCATTGTGTCCGAAGCAGCATTGGTGAAGGCCAACGATCTTCTGGATGCTGCGATTGTTTCGCAAAACCAGGTGTCCGCCGAAGTTGAGAGTCGGTTGCAGGATGATGCTCAATTTGTTGATTTGTCAAATCGGGCAGCGATCGCCGAAGTGGCACTTGAGAGGGGCGAGTCCAATCAGCATGAAATCGATCAGGATGCCGTCCGAAAACTTCCCGCCTACGAAGCAAGTGCTCTGTTTCAATATCTGTACGACTGTGGGTATGGCGGAACGGAATACAAAAGGCGGGGACTGACTCGTCGTATTGATCGCTGGCTGGCCCGCTACATCGAATTCAATAAAGCGAGGCAAGGCTATGATTTTCTAAAACAAACGCCGGATCAGATGAGGAAAATCATAGCGGAAGATCGACGCTCACTTGATGTTGTAATGGAGGAACTGCAACGCAAGCGAGATCGTGTTGCTGACGACTGTGGTCTGCCAGAGAAAATAAAACTCACGGAACGACTTACCCAGCAGCGTGCTCAAACCCTGCAAACCCTCGATTACATTCTCGAGTCGGCGGAAGAGGCAGAACGCCGAGTCAGTGACATCGAAGATCCTCGGGGGTCACACTACCAGAAAGCGATTGAATTGTTCAGGGAAACCCTGCAGGACTTTAAGGCAAGTGACTTGAAACGCCGGGCAGAAGAGACCTTTGATGATCTGACGGATGATCAAATTGTTGCCCGTTTGGCAGGTGTCGAATCAGATCGGGGAGATTTGGAACAGGCTGCACGTCGTCGTCGTGACGGATTAAAACGGCAACGAGCAGTGCTTGAAGAAGTGGGCCGGGTTATCCAGCGTTTCCGGGCGGCACACTTTGATTCCACGCGGTCGCAATTCCTGACTTCGCTCAACATCGATACAGAGCTTGAGTACATCGAAGACGCTGATGATGCACGGCAACTGTGGCAGAGGATTCGACGTGCACAACGGTGGGGCGATCATGAGTCAGATGAGGATGTCAGTGGTCATTCTCTGAAACAGCTCCTGGTGAATGCCATGGGGAAAGCTGCTGGCAGCGAGCGAGAGGATCAGGCCCGTCGAGCCGGTTCTCGCTGGATGGAAAATGACTCGCGTGGTGACAGCAGTGGTGATTCCCACTAAAGATTTAGTTGGCAGTCTGTGCTGTTTGATTGCCCGTTGTTGGCGTTTGCTGGGATCGAACTGTGAAGTAACGGGAGTGCCCCCAGTTTGGGCTAATGTCCAAACGCCAACAAGTTTGTTCCAGTGGTGAGTTCTCCGCTGTAGGCTGTGGCAGCCCACCCAATGGGGTGAGTGCTATCGCAAGATCGGGGAACGCGATAAACCGCGTGACCAGAGATTCCAGTTGAACCTGCTGGATCGTCCCACCTACCGCCAGGTAATCCTGCATCTCTCCGGAGGAAATCGCCTCTGTGGCATCGGAGGATAAAGCTTGATGCTTGTCATCAAGTAGCAAAGCTGTCCGTAGGTCGGCCAGCGCATTTTCTACCGGGAGTGTGACAGGTATGTTCGCGTAGTGACCGTCAAGGAAGGGAACTGCAGCGGTACGACTGGTGGGAGAAAGTCGAATTAGCTTTCCTTCCCTGACCGTTTTGCCGACCAGTCGATTGGCCGCTTCATAAACCATCCAGTCGGCTGGTTCGTTGAAGTTTTTGGCTGCCAGTACCGTTTCTCCGCCCAAGGTCCGATTGAAATTGGGGCGAATACTTTTCTCGACTTTTTCTTTCGACATCAATAGTGCGCCGGCATCCGCATACTGGGTAGAGAGATATTTGGCTTGTTGGCTGGCAAAGCTACTCCGCCATCTCAGCGGCTCGGAGGTTGCTCTTTTGTAGGACTCGATGCGGGCGGGGAAGGTGGAATTTCTTTTTGCAAGTAGGTCCAAAGCCGGTTTGCAGGACTCCGACACCTGATATCGGCCGCTGGTGCGCCGATCCAGCACGCTGATTTGCCGCAGCAGACTGGTGTAGGCGGCTGGGATCTGATCAGGCGGCGTGTGGGTGGCAATGGAGTTGATGATTGCGGTCAATGTAGCCAATGCTTCTGTTCTTAATTTAGAAACTTTGCTGGATATCTGTTCGGTATTTCGATTGGTCATGATCCAGCCAATCGCATTGGCTCGTGTCAGATTTGCGGAGGCTTGTCCCCACAACTCGGTAACATGGGAAAATGCTTGCACGCCACTGCCTTTTACTCCTTCGGAAAGTGCTGCCGCTCCAGTGTCGACCAATTCCCGTGAGATGCGTTTCATCTCTGCTGCAGAAGCTGCCGCGCTGGCGAGCTCGGTATTAACTTTTTCGGTCGCTTTGGCAAGGTACTCCGTCCTCCGCTGTTTCCTCTGTCGCTGGTCGCCTTCGCTGAGCAGTACTTCAAAGTTCAGTAAGTATTTCTTGTGCTCCAAAGGCCGAAAGAAAACAAGAGCTTCCCGCTTTTCTTCGCCTTTGGTTTCCATCTGTGTTGTGAAGACATTCTGGGCACCTCCATTTTGCAGACTGGTGGCTGCTTGTTGAAGGAATTTTTGAAACCGTGGCTGTTCGCGTTGGAGCTTCGTTGTGAGTTTGGTCATCATTTGGCTGCCGCGTGGTGTTCGCGCATAGGCCAGTCCAAATTGGTCGATCTGATGGGCGAGCAGAAAAAGTTTCCGGCTCAGATCAGCCCCAGCTGGTTCAGACATCAATTCGAGGTGCTTTGCGTCACGTCTTGCTTTCCATAATCGGGCTGCCGTTTTGGAAATCTGTCGGTCCGAAAAACTCGCTGGATTGTTACGGTTTTCATACATCTTGGTGACATGGATGAGTTCCTCGTTGTAGATCTCATACAGTGCGTTGGCTAACGCCGTGGCGCCATCGACAGTGGCGTGGGTTTTCAGGGGTTTCGAAGGATCATTGCCTGTGGGATTGCCAATCGCTGGGTCGCTGATAACGGATGATGTTGCGAGACCCAGCATGGCAAGCAAGTACATCCGCGAGGTGAATTCGCGCGTCACAATCGTGGTACGGTTTCGAACGTTTGCAGAAAACATGAGCTATTTTTCCTCTCCACGAATCACTGCTAGAAAATCACCACCCTCGATCTGAACTGTACGATCGTCTGATCCGAGCAAGGCAACCGCACCTACCGTTGCTGTCAGTGCATTGTCTTCTGGTTTGTACTGCTGGAATTCAACGACAATTGCCTCCCCCGGTTTAGTCATTGCGATGGGTGATGAATTGGTAGCCTGATAATAAAGATCACACAGCACTGTTTCTCCTGCTAACGCCGATGCTGAGGATATCTCGGTCGTTCCGTGCAATAGAAGTGCCGGATAGGACCGAGTGGACGCGCTTGGATCGTAGGTGACAATTTGGACAACATTGGGTCGGCCATCGCCGATGGAAATCAATTCGAGATCCACTGCTGAGATGGCGACAGCCGAGGGTGTCATGTTCAGGTTGATCATGCCAGTTTCTGGCAGTTGTTCTTCGACCGCCTGAACCGCAGATTGAGTTATCGATTGTGTCTTGGACTTGGCCTTCTCCAAGGCCTGGTTCATTTCTTCTTTCGAGCATCCCGAGGAGATCGACAACACCACCATCAGAATGGGTGCTATCCGCAGTCGATAGTTACTGCCGGGGGGGTCAGCAGATGCCCCGACGGAGGACCAGTTTGTTAGGTGTGACATGGGAATGCAGGTTGAAAATGAGAAGAAAAAGATGATCTCCACGCCAGAAGGCGACAAATCACCGACTCAGCGAACAGTGGTGATGGAAAACTTCAGCGTACCCTGCCTTCACCCACTGCTGCTTGTCAGAGGGTACTGAAAATCAGTGAATGAGCCAGAAAATTTCAGGACTGCGAATCAGTGACAGGTGGTGTCGCCAGCAACGCAACGAGTGACAGTCCTGCCATCAGACCAAGAAAGAGGTATATCGCCGGCCCGAATCCACCCCAAACATCGCGGGCGATCCCCATCAGCAAGGGACCACAACCACTGCCTGCCACCGTACAGCACCACACCGTTCCCCGGATGGATCCCAAGTGGGCCCGTCCGAAATAGCGTACCCAAACGACATTGCCAACGGCTAGCAGCATCCCTTGCCCCGCCCCAAAGAGTCCAGCGAATGCATGCAAAGCCAGTTCGGTGTGTCCCCAGACAGCCGCCGCTAACCCTGCACTGAGCATGACGGTCCCCAGCATCAACAGGCGATTGAGTCGCAGAAAATCTGCCAGAACCCCACCTACAAGTTGGGTCAACAACATCATCAGTCCCAAAGTTTTGAAGAGATCTGCTGGCACATCCGCATCAAAACCGAGATCTTCGCAGAGAGTGAACAGATAGAAGACGATACCGGTTCCGGCCATTGCCCAAACGGTATTGCAGGCTGCCAGAATCGCGAACGCCCGACATCGAATCGCTTGATGGAGGGTCAATGATGTGGCAGCTGCCTCACTCGATTCCAGATCCTGCTCGGGTGCGGTGAACCGAGTTCCATCAACGGTTTGCCCAACGTCCTCGGGTCGGTTGCAGAATAGAAAAAAAACAATCGGCAACATGGTGACAGCAACAATCAATGCAAGGGACTCATAGGTTGCTCGCCATCCGATCACAGTGATGCAGTCATTCAGCCATTCAGGAATCCATGCAAAGGCAAGGGCCGTTCCGATGCTCATTACAGCTGATACGCGTCCGATACGACTGCGAAACCACATCGAAATTGCATTGCCACTGAGCAAGGAGAGAGAACCCTGGCCGAGAAAACGGAGCAGGAAAAAAGCTCCCAGCAGCGAGTGAAAATTGGCAACCGTTGAGGCAAAGTAACATGCAACTGAAAGCATCGAGATCGCGACCAGGGTGACGCTACGCAAGCCAAACCGATCCGATAGTGGGCCAACCAGAGCGAGCGGAAAAGCAGCCAGCAGGGTTCCAAGCATGTAGGCCAAGGAGAGTTGGCTATCACTGAGTTGAAGCGATTCACGGAGGTAAGGCGTGAATGCACTGATGGCAAACGTTTGCCCCGGGCTAGTGGTAATTTGCACCAGCATGGCAACCGGAATCATGACATAGCCATAAAAAAATGGCAGACGCACAGCAAGTTGATGAGAGTACGCAGGGATCACGATGCCAATTCACCTGACATGCGTGCCCCGTTGGGCAGATGGTTCTTGCCAATTCTTCCGTTGGCTTTAACCCACCCCAGCGGTCGGCCCTGCAACTGAACCGTATTCCAGCCGTATGCGGTAGTCTGAATAGGCTCACCCCGCATGAACTGTTTGCAGGCAGGCTCGTCGATGTCGATGACGTTGGCGGGTTTCAGGCCTGCCGTGCGGCGCAACGCACCCGCGTGCGCCGGTTTCCATGTTTGGCCAGTACGATGGGCAAGTTCAGGTCCACCGATCGCAACTTGATCAACCCAGGCTGGTGCGGTCGGCGAAAGTCCCAACACGACGGAGTTCCGGGTGCAGAGGCGAGATCCGGCGACAGTTTCTTCATACCAGTCTGTCAGCTTGACTGGCGATTTTCCTTGCTTGCTGCGTCGCGGTTTTTTGGTTTTCACCGCTGCAGAATGGTTGATGGTCAAAGATGCTGCAAAGCTGCCTGCGCAATGATGCAAGTGCGGCCAACAACGGTAACATGCTGGATCAGTTTCATGATCCTGCAGGCTCTCCACAGGATTTGGCGTGGCCATCCCGTGTTCCACGAGCCAGCGTACCTGTGCTTCGTTTTCAGCCTCAGCAAACGTGCAGGTACTGTAGATCAGTTGGCCCCCGTCCCGGACCAATTTTACAGCGGCTTCAAGAATGCGTCGCTGCCGTGATGCGCTATGTTGGATCTGGTGATTTGATAGCGCCGACAGGTTTTGCTTGCCCCGCGACATCATCGCTTGCCCACTGCAGGGTGCATCAACAACAAGCAGGTCAAAAGCTTGGGGCAGTTGATCTGCAAGCGTGTCAGGATCGAGACTGGAAATCGCGAAACAATCGGAACCTGTGCGAGCGAGATTCAGTTGCAAGGGACCAACACGAGAACGAATGACCTCGTTGGCCAACACGAATCCGTCCGGTTCACTTTCAGAGGTTGCTACAGCTTCGACCAAGGCAGAGGCTTTGCCGCCGGGGGCGGCACAGAGGTCGCAAACGGTTTTTCCACTCAATCCTTCTCCGCCGGCTCCGGCAACTGCCAATGCCAGCAGTGATCCCGCGTCCTGAACAAAAAAGTCATTACAGGCATAGGCCACACTGCGCGACGGCGGAGCCGACTGTTCGGTAGGTCGCCGACCGAGCGAGTACCATTCGACTGCGGTGTTGGGGCTCGGTAATGTAATCGGGTCAATTTCGCGGCGATGGCGCATCACATTTCGCCAGCGTTGAGTCATAGCTGCCGCAAAGTCATCCAACGATCCCGGACAACGAATCTTGCCCAGAGCCGCAGTGATCTGGTTCATCGGAAGTTCAGCGTTGACGCGATTCATTCGCGGCGTTCAAACCATCGCAGTATGGCCATGCCCGTCGAGATGCAGCCGGCAAGCAGCAAGGGTGAGGTAAAGGTGAACATGATGAAAGTGATGTGCGCCAGTCGCCCCGGATCTTCGTTGCTTGCACTAGGCACCTTTCCGGTGATCATCATACCGAAATCATCCTGGATCACTGGCACGCGAGAAGCGTAAAACAAGCCGGCTGATATGAACGAGAAAATCAAGACCAACATCATCATGAATCCGATGCTGATTTGAAGTGGTCGAGGGCTGCGTGAAGGCTGATTCATATCAAGACTCGGGGACTTAGACAGGCGCCCAGTCTAACCATCTGGTTCGAGATCGACGAGGTAATAATAAACTGCTAGCTAACGTTTCGCGGCATGACCGCCGGTTTGTCGTTGATGCTCGTACAGCACAATTCCAGCGGTGGTCGCGAGATTCAGACTGCGAACATGCTTAGAAGTAGGCAATCGGAGGGCTCGTGGATCGTCGGGATCAAGAATCGAAGCAGGTAGCCCCGAAGTTTCCCGTCCGAAGACCAACACATCGCCTCGGCGAAATTCGGCTTCCCAAATCGTCCGTTTGGCAAAACGGGACAGAAAGAACATCCGCCGCGGGTGGAGCTGGGCTACCAGGTCGTCCCAATTGACCGCGTCTCCACGTTCCAGATGGACCCAATAATCGAGTCCGGCCCGTCGAAGCCTTGCGTCGTCCAGCTGAAAAGCAGCAGGGCGTACAATCCATAATTTGGCTCCCACAGCAACGCAGGTTCGGCCAATGTTTCCCGTGTTCTGGGGAATCTCTGGCTGGTAGAGCACGACGTGCGCGGCAGGTTCTTTTTCCGAATTTTCGGGGTTGCACGCTTCTTCAACAGGGCGGGTATCATGGTGGTCGTCAGGAATCACGGGTGTATCGTTCCCCTCGGGTTGCGGTTCAATGCATTTACCTGACAAACTGTTCTGCCCCGCTGCGTTCTTCCCATCACTTGCGGATTGAGACTCTTCACTCGGACTCTGTTTTTCATTCATGCCGATTCAAGTCACCTGTCCAAACTGTCTAAAGCGGTTTCAAGTCAGCGACAAGTTCGCTGGCAAGACCGGTCCGTGTCCTAGTTGCAAGAAGCAGATTAAGGTTCCGGACGCCTCTGAAGAAGTCATCATTCATGCACCGGATGATGGTGTTCCGAAAGATAGTCAGGGCGTCAGTGTTCTGAAGCCCCTGAAGCGTACCGAAACAGATGTAACCAGGAAGGGCATATTAATCACTTCGGGAGCAATTTTGTTGGCGTTGGCTGGTGCAGTCGGCCTGAGGATGAGTGGCGATACGATCCCCGTCTATATACAGGCTCTTGGTGCTTTTTTTCTGGCGCCGCCATTGATTTGGGCCGGGTACAGTTTTGTTCGCGATTCGGAATTGGAACCCTATGTCGGATCTGAGTTGCGGAATCGTGTGCTGATGCTGTCCGGCATTTTTGCCGCTCTGTGGTTGCTGTACGCATTTGTGCCCAACTACGTGCTGGATTTAGATTCACCATCGGAGATGAATTTTTTGGCTTTTGGGCTTATTCTTGCCATCATGATCGGACTGGGTGCCCTCGCTTCGGCTGCTACGTTTGAACTGGAATTCGTCAATGGTCTTACTCATGCGGGATTGTACTTTATCGTGGCTGTTATGTTGGCCTTGATCAGTGGACTCAAGCTGGCGACCAGTGGCTGAGTCCAGACTGTGATCGGCTACCATAGCTCACTCTTCCCACCTTTTGTCGCATTGCCTGTCCATGTTGCCTGAAGTTGTCGCATTGCATCGCATCGGGTCACTGGTACGCATCCCGCCGTCACAGGATGTGCCGGTTTCTGATCGTGTCCGCAGGATTCTAGATGCCGCGCCGATGCGACGGTTGGCATCCATCAGCCAACTGGGAATGGTGTCGCTTGTTTATCCCGGGGCAACTCATTCCCGGTTGGAACACTCGTTGGGTGTTTACCACAACGCGCTTCGTGTTTTGGCTCGCTTTTCATCAGACAACGATTTTACTGAGCGGGTAACACCAGTGATGGCTGAAGCCTTCATTATCGCTGCACTGATACACGATGTCGGTCATTGGCCGTTTTGTCATCCCATTGAGGACATGGGAATCCGCGATATGGGAGAACATGAATCCCGTATCAGACAATGCGTCATTAATAGTGAACTTGCTGAATGTATCGAGCAGGATTGGCAGTGTGACCTTTCCCATGTGCTCGCCTTGCTGGAATCTGACTCGCAGGCTGAGGAAGTATATCAGGTAGCTTGCTGCTTTTTGCGGAGCTGTCTTAGCGGACCAGTCGATATTGACAAACTGGACTACCTGCAGCGTGACAGCTTGCATGCTGGCGTTCCCTATGGTCGAAACTTCGATGCTGGGCGTTTGATTAGTGCAATGTGTTTCAACCCTGAAACATCACGATTGGCCATCGTGGACAAGGGACGGACAGCAGCCGAAATGATGGTGTTCTCGCGGTATGTCATGTTCAGCGAGGTTTATTGGCATCATGCAGTCAGGTCGGCGACTGCAATGCTGCAACGATGCGTTTTTCTGTTGCAGAACCGCATCGACCTCGAATCAACACTGTCTCTCGTTGATGCGACCTGGGTAGCGATGTTGCAGAGGGCAGCCGAGGGCAGTGTCGCCGAACCACTTGCGGAAGGATTATTTGGATCACGTCGTTGCCTTTACAAGCGTGCTGCCGAATTCAATTTGGTCGAAGGGCACGATGTCCACCAGTTGCTGGCGAGAAAACCTTACTGGTGGTTGGTTGCCTGTTCGGAACGCCTCGCCGAGCGGATCTCTGCTAGAACTGGTATGGCCATTCACCCAGCCGATATTCTGATCGATGCACCTCCCGTGAAGCTCGAAGTCGATATCGATGTGGATGTGCTTGGCCGTGATGGAACCGGACGGACACTGGGTGACGTCTCGCCGGTTGCCTCAGCCTTGGCGCGTCAACAATTTGATAATCAGGTAAAACGTGTTCGAGTATTTGTTCGCGAAGATTTGCGAGCAGTACTCAAGCAATGCTTACAGACGAAAGATTGGGCAACAGAATTAGTGGCATCTGCTGCATTATTAGAACAGGATTCAGCATGACCGACAGCACAGCACCCACCATCGTTGTTTCTGCTGGCCCGGACGAGGCCGCGTGTTGCACTGCAGACTTGATCACTGAGTCGATGCGTGAAAACCATGCTGCCGTGCTGGGACTCGCGACCGGCGGAACGCCCGTAGGCGTCTACCGTCAACTCGTGGAAAGGTGCCGTTCCGGGAAACTGGATTTTTCCGGGGTGACTACGTTCAATCTCGATGAATATGTCGGACTGGGACCTGAGCACAGCCAGAGTTACCGATATTTCATGCAGCAGCAGTTATTCGATCATGTCAACATCCTGGCATCAAACACACACGTGCCGGATGGACGTGCCACCGATATCGAAAGCTATGTGGTCGAGTATGAACGGCAGATTCGGCAAGCAGGTGGTATTGATTTGCAGCTATTGGGAATCGGTAACAATGGTCACATCGCTTTCAATGAACCAGGGTCAGCGATTGATAGTCGGACACGGATGGTTGCTTTGACGGAAAACACGATTGATGCCAACTCGCGATTTTTCGAATCGGCCGATCTGGTCCCGAGGTCAGCGATCACCATGGGAATCGGGACGATTCTTGAGTCTCGTCGCATTGTTCTGATGGCCACTGGAAAAGCAAAAGCGGCAGTGATCAAGGCCGCGATTGAAGGTCCGATTGACCCCGTCAATCCGGCTTCGTTGTTACAGCAACATCCCCAACTGACTTTTGTGCTCGATCAGGCGGCGGCAAGTGGTTTGAACGTTTAACAAATCTGTTTGCAGACTCGGCTGGCCTTGTCGGCCACTTCGTTCATAACCGTCGCTGCTGGGATTCAGGAAACAATGGAATCCAGCACACGCGCTGGTTCAACACCTGTCAATTTCATGTCGAGTCCCTGGAATTTGTGGCTGAAGTTGCGGTGATTGATACCCAGTTGGTTCAGCATCGTCGCATGCATATCGCGGACGTGGACTACATCATCGACTGCATGATAACCCAAGTCATCGGTTGCCCCATAGCTGTGCCCTGGTTTGATACCTCCACCAGCCATCCACATTGAAAAACCTTTGATGTGATGATCGCGGCCGGCACCTCCTTTTCCTTGAAACATCGGTGTTCGTCCGAATTCGCCACCCCAGATGATCAGTGTGTCTTTCAGCATGTCTCGCTGTTTCAGATCGGTCAGCAAGGCCCACGTTGGTCGATCGGTCAATCCACAGCAAATGTCCATGTACTTTTCGAGTCCACCATGATGGTCCCAACCACGGTGGTAAAGCTGAATGAAGCGGACGCCCCGCTCTGCCAGTCGACGAGCGAGCAGGCAGTTGGAAGCGTATGAGCCATCACCCGGTTTGGCTCCATACATGTCAAGCATATGCTGTGGTTCATCTGACACGTCTGCCAGGTCGGGTACGGATGTTTGCATGCGAAAAGCCATTTCATAATTGGCCAGCCGCGTTTCGATTTCTGGATCACCGGTTGAATTCAGGCGATGCTGATTGAGTTTTCCAATGGTTTCAATCAGTCGCTTTTGCTGATTTTTGTCTACTCCCCGGGGTGCTTCGACGTAGTTGACAGGCTGACCACTGCCACTGAATTCGACTCCCTGATAGCGACTGGGCAGAAAACCGGCAGACCATTGGCGGGATGCAATCGGCTGAGGGTTACGACCACCGACGCTGGTCAATACTACAAACCCGGGCAAGTTTTCGCTCTCACTGCCAAGCCCGTAGGTGACCCAGGATCCCATGGAGGGCCTGCCACTGATCGCCGAGCCGGTATTCATGAAAGTATGGGCAGGATCATGGTTGATTTGCTCGGTGACCATCGATCGGATGACGCAAATGTCATCCGCCATTTTCTGATGGTATGGCAGGTAGTCGCTAATCAGTTGCCCGGACTGACCGTATTTGGCGAACTTGGTCAGGGGGCCCTGGCACTTCAATTCTTTTCCCTGCAATTGGGCGATCGGTTGTCCGGCGGTGTAGGAGTCTGGCATCGGTTTGCCATTCAGTTTTTCCAGTTCCGGTTTGTAATCGAATGTCTCCAGATGTGATGGACCCCCAGCCATGCACAGAAAGATCACCCGCTTGGCCCGTGGAGGATGATGCGGTACGTCTGCCCTGGCACCCGCATTGACTCGCTCGGCGGTGGCAGCGTCGGTCGTCAGCAGTGACGACAGGGCGGCGCTGCCAACGGCTACTCCGTTATTGGTAAGGAAGGTACGTCGATTGAGCATGAATGTGTTCGTTGTCATGGTGATGGTTTTCCACCGGGGGCGGGATGCAGGTGAAAAGTGCGTGTTGTGTATGGTTTAGTATCGTGTGACTGTTTCCTGCAGATTCATGAGTGCTCGTGTGATACTGGTCCAGGCTGCGAGTTCCTCCGGGTTTACAGCCTTCAGATCAATGTTCTTGTCGGCTGTGTCGAGAAGTTTTTCAGCCTCCTCGGGTTGTGCACGGTAATGTTCGATTTCGGAGTTGAGTAATAGTTTCAGTGCTGCGATTTCGAATTCATCGGGTCGCCGTGAGACCGCCAACTCAAATGCTTGCCCAAGTTTTTCTGTCTGGCTGGCGTGGTCCGTATTTAACAGATTGGCGGCAAACGCGATGGCCGCATCGACCATCGAGGGATCGTTCAACATCACCAACGCCTCCAGCGGAGTGTTTGACCGAGGGCGTTGTGCAGTGCATTCTTCGCGACTCGGTGCATCCAGCGCCTTGAGCATGGGGTGCAGGAATTGCCGCTGCCAATGCATGTAAACTCCGCGCCGGTATTGGCGATCGTCCTGATCTGGGGCATAGACACGTTTGGGAAAGTTCAAGTGACGATAGTACCCCGGCGGTTGGCTTGGTTTGATACTGGATCCCCCAACTGTTCGGACCAGCAGTTCACTCATTGCCAACGCGTTGTCCCGCACCATCTCGGCTGGCAAGCGGTAACGCGCCTGACGCCCAAACCATTGGTTGTAGGGATCTTCTTGCAGCTGTGTATCAGATGTATCAGAGGCTTGCTGGTAGGTACGGGACAGCACAAGGCGACGCATCATGCGTTTCACGCTCCAGTTATCCTGAATGAAATCAAGCGCTAACTGATCCAGCATTTCGGGATGGTTGGGGGGCGTGCCCTGGCCACCAAAGTCACCTAGTGATGGAGAGATTCCTTGGCCAAACAGCAGATACCAGAATCGGTTGACAAAAACTCTTGCTGTCAGGCCACCGATGCCATGCTCAACGTCGAGGATCCAATTCGCCAAATCGAGTCGGGTCGCCCGGTTCTCACCGGTATTGAGTTGCCCCATGAATTCCGGGATAGCCGGTTCGACGATCGGTCCGCTCTCATCGAGCCAATTGCCGCGGGGTAGGATGTGGATCGAACGTGGTGCGATGGACTGAGTGACCATCGTCAGCTTGTTTGATGCCTGAAGTTGACGCCTTTCCTCTTCCAGTTGGGTGATCTGATTGCTGATCGCGGTGGATTGGGATGACTCGACAGCTTTCAGACTCTTTTGCAGTGCGGTCAGTAGCAACTCAATATCTGCCACGCGTTCCCGCTGCCAGCGCGCCCCAACAGCGATCTCAGGTGGTCGTTTGGTTGGCAGTGAGTTGGAACCGACTTTGAAGTGTTGCTGCTCATCGATATCGGCAAAGAAGGCAACCATCGAGTAGAAGTCTTTGCTTGAAAAAGGATCGTATTTGTGATCGTGGCATTGAGCGCATCCCACGGTGGCACCTAGCCAGACGGCTGAGATATTTCGGATGCGATCGGCAGCATAAATCGCCAAATATTCCTTGGTTTGAACTCCGCCTTCGTGTGACGTTTGCAGTAAGCGGTTGTACCCGGTGGCGATGCGTTGTGCGATGGTCGGACTGTTCAGCAGATCACCAGCCAACTGTTCTCGCGTGAACGTATCCAGTGGAAGATCATCGTTGAAACTGTCAATCACATAGTCGCGGTAAGGAGAGATATTGTGGTCTTGGTCACCGTGATAACCCACGGTGTCTGCGTACCGCACGAGGTCCATCCAGTACGTTGCCATTCGTTCGCCGAAAGCCGGTGAGGCGAGCAAACGATCAACTACTCTCTGGTAGGCAAGCGGACTAGTGTCTCGACTGAACGCTAGGATCTGCTGGCGGGTTGGTGGCAACCCTGTCAGGTCAAAAGTGACGCGACGAATCAATGCATGCTGCGAGCTGTCTGGTGAGGGTTGCTTGAATGTCTTGGGCAACTTGGCCAAGACGTGGTCATCAACTGGGTCACGTGGCCAATCACTTTGGTTGTCGGGTGTTGGTTGGGATTCGGGGGCTATGTAGGACCAGTGCGGTTCGTAAACTGCTCCTTCATCAACCCACCGTTTCAAGAGTTCTATCTGCTGTTGATTAAGGCTTTTTCCCGAATCTGGCGGCGGCATCTGTTCATCGGGGTCAGTTGATAGAATTCTCGCGATGATTTCGCTTTTGCCACCATTGCCCGGCTCAATGGCATGTTGTTTGGCGAGATCCTCTATGTCGAGTCGCAACTCGGCTTCCCGATGTTCAGAATCTGGACCGTGACAGAAGAAACAGGTATCAGAAAGAATCGGACGAATCTCGCGATTGAACGAAATATCGTCATCAGCCCTGGTAAAGGATCCTGTCGAGGTCGTGATGATGACAAGGATGGTCAGAACAGAATAACCACGCATGGAAAATTGTTTGCTGTGAGAAATGGGTGGAGCACCGATTCTTGAACATTCTAACCGCAGAAGTTCAATGAAGGTTACAAATTCGCGGCCGCCGACTTCGGGCTGGCTCATCAACGGTCGGTAGCGATTTGCAACGGCTGTTCGGCACACGCGATCGTGGCTCGCACCGCTCAAAGTTGTACTAGGCCGGTAGCGTGCATCGGTAAACGAAAGCGGGCGGCAGATTGCGCCACACCGTGGGACTTCGCTGGACGGTCGAAAAAGTCTGTCGCAGCCGGCGACTGAAGCGAATTCCTGCAGGTAGCGCGACACCCTGCCAATAGGCAAAGGTGGCAAACTGTACGTCAGGGGCGAGAACACCGAGCATGGATTCCATGATTTCGGTTTGCAGTGAATCGGGGAATGATGCCCAAGGCAGTCCACAGATCACAGCATCAATTTTCTCGATGGATTCTTTTTCGCACAGGTTGGCAACGTTCGTAACGCTGTCTTCGTAGATCGTGACGTTGGGGCACCGCTGTTTTGTTGCGGCCGCCATTTCAGCCGATTGCTCGATGGCAAAAAACGTACTGTCTGGGTGTAGCCGTTCGTTGATGGCCTCAGTAAAAACTCCCGTGCCTGGTCCGAATTCCACGACATTGCGAATCCGATCCCAGTCGAACCAATCGACCATCATGTGAACCAGACCGGCACTGCTGGGTGCAATTGCCCCTACCTGGCCGGGATTTCGCAGGAAGTTTTTCAAGAAGGTCGCGTTTTCGCCCATCTAAGCACGTTCCGGGTGTTTGGGCGTTGCCGCCAAATCAGGATTCAGGACCAACAGGGTATCTTATTAAGAGCGGAGCGTGAGGTACCATGGTGGAATGCAAGTTCCCAAACATGGCAATCGTCGCAGCGTCGGCGCCAACATGACACCGATGATCGACGTGGTTTTCCTGTTGATCATTTTCTTTCTTGTCTCCAGTCATCTGGCACGACAGGAGAATCGGTTACCGCTGGAATTGCCGGTTGCCTCGACTTTTGATCCGGTCGATCCTGACAAAGCTCCACTGACGATCAGTGTTGATCAGCAGGCTCGGTGGTTGGTTTTTGGTGATGTGGTCGATTTGGCTGACCTACGATCCATCTTGGCCGATTTAAGAGTTCGTATGGGTTCTGATGCTGCAATTCGGATTCGCACGGATGGCACCGTCCAGTATCAACACGTCGAGCCTGTGTTGCGTGAGGCTGCCTTGGCTGGAATCACGGATGCTGCCATCGCGGTGCGCGAGGAGAGAGGCTCATGAGAGTTCCACAGGTTTCGAACAGCGATACACTGGAATTGAAGATGACGCCCATGATTGACGTGGTCTTTCTTTTGTTGGTGTTTTTCGTCTGGACCAGCAGCTTCGAGTTACCAGAGTTCGATTTGCCAAGTTCATTGGCGGAGCCACCAATCGGCAGTGCGGAGGCAACAAGCGAAATTCCTCGGATCGAAAAATTTGACGAAATCGTGGTTCGGTTGAAGTGGCAGAGCGATGGGACCCAGATCCAGTTGAATGGACAACAGGTCGAGCGTATCGGGGAACTCAGTGACCGCCTGGCCGAGATCATTTCGTTGGGGGTGCAGCCGCCTGTCATCGTCGACCCGGACGAACAGGTCACCATGGATTTGGCTGTGCAGGTCTACGATGCTGCACGTGCAGCCGGGGCTGACCGTGTTTTGTTCGCTGCCAAGCCGGAGTGAGCAATGTTACGATCTGAATCATTACGGTTGCTCGTCATCATGGTTCTGCTTCTTGCGCACAGCCGGGGCAATGGATTGTGGTGTCTTGCGGCCAATCCTGTCTCGAAAATAGTCGGGAGAACGACTAATGATCGCGATGCGGATCTGTTGCGAGCCCTGATTGGTCTGGGGCGGTTTGACGACGCGTTGGATTTTTATCGCTGGCAGTCAGTTGACCTCGATCGCTCAAGTGATGAAGCAGCCAAATGGGAGATCCGGAAATCGGAGGTTCTGACGGCCCGGCAGATGGGTAGTGATGCATTTGGAGATCTGGAATTGGCGGAGGTGCAGCGGCCGGTTAGCGAGTTATTGCGTTCGTATCCGGATCATCGACGTCGACTGTTTCTGGATTCGCAGTTACTGACGTGCGAACGGTTTTACGCATTTCACAGCGTGTTGCGTGCAGCGGTGTCGCCTCGCAACGATCAAATTCGGGAATTAGCGACCCGGCGTCTTTTGACCGCGATGACTCATGTCCAGAGTCTGTCCAAAGAAGTTCAGGAGAGACGGTCCCAATTGGAATCCGACAGAACCGTATCCAGCCGGGGACTGATCGCTGATCTGCGTCGTATTGAGCAGGAACTACAAGTCAATTTGGTGTCTCTCGCTTTGGTGCAAACCGATCTGTTTGCCCGCGAAAGTGCTGACTGCATTGCAGCGGCGACCAAGGCAGAGCAGGTAGCCGATGACGCCATCACACGTCTGCCTGCGGGAACCGAGGCGAGAAAAGAGGTCGAGCGTTTGCGGGTGGAAGCGATTTTTCGAGCATCGCGATTCGAACGGTGCGACGCTTTGTTGGTTGAGTTAGTCCAGCGTTTTGAGCAGTCCTTGCCACCCAAACTACAGGCTCTCAGAGTCCGATTGCGCATCGCCCAAGGCCGCATGACGGAAGCAGGTGACCTGCTGAGAGAGTTCTTTGGCGATGTGCCGGAATCGGCCCCCAAGGCACTTGAGATGGACTTGGCGAGGCTGGAGTTTTTGCTGGTGACAAATGCAAGTAATGGCGTTGGTGATTGGCTTGACGCAATCCAACGTCGAGGCGGAGCGTTTGCTCGTCGCCGCGCCGAAGCGGCTTCGCTTTCGTACTTGCACTCGACTGGCCAGTCGAAGGCGACAATTGATCCATCCCTGGTCGTGGCACTCGGACAGGATTTGTTGCGGCGTGGCTATCCCGGTCGGGCTGGTGACTGGCTTGCCGCCGCCGCCGTCGTTGAAACTGATCCTGATCGGGCAATGAAAGGGGTTGCCGAAGCCGCTGCTGCGCTAGTGGCAGCTAAGCGAGTGGATGATGCTGTCGACCTGTTGCGGGATGTTTCTCTGGCAAAGCCGACGGCGAAACAAGCGGCAGCAACCCATCTTCAGGCGGCCATGTTGATTTCCAGAATGGACAATTCTGGTGCTGATGCTCTTCCGCGTCTTGAGGCGATTCTGCAGAAGAACTTGCAGCGTTGGCCCAACAGTAAAAATTCGACATCTGTTCGCACGTGGCTGCAAAACATCCTGCAATCCCAGAAAAGGTATCTCGAAGCGGCGCAGATTGTTTCCAGGGCTGAACCTGCAACCATCGACAGCGGCCTATCCCAGATGATCGCAGACGCGTGGTTGCTGGCTCTCGAGCAATCGGCCGCCGACCTTGACAAGGCGAATGGAAAAGAAACAACGGATGCATTTCAAACTGCGATGGCGAGTCTTCTGGAAAATGACATGATGCGGTCCCGGTATCGGTTGATTTCAGCGACACAACTTGACCGCAAAGCCTTGACCGCATTGAATGAGCAGGGGCCAGATCTGTCGTCAACTGATTCTTTTATCGACTCACTGATTGCATTCCGTCGTGAAGGAAAATCGATCACTGAAACGCCGCCTCCCGAGTTACTGACGCAAGTCGAGTCGAGGATGATGGCTGATGCTCGCAAGAACGCCGACTGCAGGTCACGCGTTACCACCATCCTGGAACGTTGGACTGACAGTTCCGATGTGTCGGTTGAATCAGCGGAACGCTCTCTCTGGAAGGGAGACGTTGAAGGGGCAATTGACCGATTGCGGACAGTGCGAGAGAAATCGTCGAACCCCCAGGCATCGACACGGCAAGCAGCCACGATCTTGGGGGCTAGTCCCGATAAGAAAGCGCAACAAGCTGGTGTGCAGTTGTGGGATGAATTGGCTGCCGGGTTGCCGCAAGGTAGTCGGCAGTGGCACGAAGCAAAACTGTCGGCTATTAAGTTGATGCAACAAATTGGCGATGATCAGGAAGCTTATCGCCGTGCAAGGTTTGTCCTGTTGACACAATCCAATATCGATGATGATTTGCGGCGGCAGTACCAGTTGGTTAAGCAACCTTGATTTCCCTGTCCCCTAATCAATGATCGGTCCTGTGTCCCGCGACTCAAACCCTCTCGATTCGGCACTTACCGATTCAGTATCCAGTAGTTCGGAAACAACAGCTTCTCTTGAGAATTTTTCCAAGCGTTTCGTCGTCTTGAGACATGACGTTGGTCCTGAGTTTGTCCGCACAACGAGTTCACATTTGGACTGGATGTTTGAGACAGGTGAGTCATTGTCGACATGGTCGACTGACTTGGTCAGTACCTTTGACAATTCCTTTGATCTGCCATGTGCAGCGATAGCTGATCACCGCCTCGCTTATTTGAACTGCGAGGGTGATTTGGGTGGTGGCCGGGGCAGCGTCAAGCAACTGCTGGTTGGCGAATACACACGGGTCGAAGCGAATCTGACAGGCCTTCTGTTTAAGGCTGTTCTGCGCTGGCAGGACCGTCGTGGAGTTTGCTTTGCGAGGCTGGAGGTAGATCAACGAGTTTTGGACAGCGATTGCGGCTTGGCAGAAAGCCGTTCGGTTTGTGGCCTGCGTTTTTTGGTGGGCCGGTAGGTGACAAACTGATAGACCGGGCTTCGTGGTTCGTAGCAGGTTTTGGCTCGTTGTCCTGTGTGCCCGGACAAAATGACGGCACCCTCGATCAAGAGGAGCGATTCAATGATGACGGGGTTGTGCGCATACGCGGGGTGTTTGCTGGGAATCAGGACCAATGCGGTAGGCCCGGATTCGGATTGGTCCCAGCGAATCTGGATACTTCCTTTGGCCGCTTCGTTTGAGACTTCACTCATGAATCGATTCAGTGGCAGGGGAAGAGATCCGGCCTGAAGATTAGTGATGTGTACCGCCAGCAGGTTGGGTTCTTCGGTGAGTTCAACACGCAATTCGCAGGAGATGACGGTGTCGATTCTCGTGTCTTTGTACCGCACGGCTGCAAGTAGATGGTCATTTTGGATGCTGATTCTAGGTTCGCTAGCGCCCTTGGTATACAGTTGCCGGAATTTTATTGGGAGCTGTTCGATCAGCCAGGCATTGATGTCATCCTCACTGAAGATGGCTTTCCATGAACCAACTTTGGCTACGTCTTTTTGCAGTTTGGCGACGTCCGCTTTGAGTTGTTGGCTGGCTGCTTCGATGTCTGCGGGACTGGTCTGCGTTGCACGAGCGTAGAAATCGGGAACAACTTGTGTTTGCCTCAGCGCCCAACAGCCCACGGCCAAGGCAAAGATGATGAGCACCAAGAGACTGATTCCGATTTGTTTAATCCATCTACTCATTGCGGATTTCGTATCTGGCGAGTGGGTTTTCAGAAACGCAACGATCTGGGTATCCAGTCCTTGATGCGTTCCGCAATCCCAGGTGTGTCCTCGGTAGCAGGGGCCGCCTCTGTTACCGCTTCCGGATCCTGCAGCGGATCAAGTTTTAACAAGTGCAGCGCCCATCCATTGTGCAAAAGCCGACCTGCAGGATTCAGGTTGCTTTTCTGCAGGCCCTGTACCGCTAGAAAGGCTACGTTTTGCAGTTCATCTCGTTCGCGTGCTGTGGGGAATTGATCATGAAGCCTGATGTCATCAATCCAGATGCGTCCGCTCGAAAGGCTGTCAATTGTGAGGCGGAGAGAGTGCATATTGGCAGCATCAATATTCAGAGCTTCAAGGATGACTTCGCGACTTCCCCATTGGCCATTTTTGGGGACATCGAATTCATTCGAAAAGCGAATTGGTTTTCCATTCTCGATGGCTTCGAGTGAGACCTTCAATCGGTGTACGCCAGAATCTTGGTTAGCTTCCGCACGGCAGGCAAGTGAGACTGCAAGTCGCCCCGATTTGGGTGGGGAGATAGTTTCGCTTATGATCCATGTTCTCGCAGTCATCCCCGTATCTGTCGTCAGCCGGATGGAGTGCTTACCTTCCAGGGCTTGTGTGTCATCGACGCGTACGCAGCCATCTGGGTGCTGCGCGTGCAACCAACCCACCAGCCCCAAGCCGCCAGCATTTTCAAATCCACCGTTGTTGAGGGCGTCATACGATTGGAAGTCGAACAGAATTCCAATCCGTTCTGCGATCACGGTGACTTTGCGTTTGATTTCTGCCAAAGCGGCAGGTCCGCCACTGAGACGCGTCTTCCACGATACGATTTTGGCATCACCGACGGGTTGGGTCGACCGCAACAGGATCAGTTGCCGTTCGGGGATCCGCACCCGTGTTCGGGTGGCAGTCACTTGCTTGAGTTCGATTGCTTCAGGATCAACGCCGACTGCTTGCCATTGGATGGGTGCTGTGGTTTCGATGTCGATTTCGTTGGCCCATGGCGTGAGGCACATGCAATACAGGTGTAGAAAACCATCGTGTTGAACACTCCGCAGTCGTACGGCATTCTGGGCTTTGCTGTGTGAGCCGACTGGTTGCGTGCTTGCCTCGGGCATGGACTGGAATGTTCTCAGCAATTGGTCAAGATTGGGTCGCAGAATACGACCATCCAATGGCATGGAAATCACCAGGTGGGATGGGTTGAGGTGATCGATGAGGCGACAAGTATCTTCGAGGAACAGCGGACCTCCATGGACTACTGGTTCACTGTCGGTTTGTAATTCAGTGTTGAAGAATACTGCACCTTCGGCGGCGTCATTTTCTGCCGAGTTCAGGTGCGAAAGCAGCAGTGGTTTCCTTAGCAGCAATGGCGAATTTGTGTATCCCAGGGAACGTCCGGCGATTAGCTGGGAATCTCCGTTTGACTTGAATTCTGGAATCGCGTTTGCCCGGGGTTCGGTGTTAGCACCGCCGTTGGTCGGTTGTTCCAGTTTCAAGACCAAAAGAGACGGTTCATCGACGTTCTGCAGCGCACGATAACACCGATCGGTTTCTTCCCGAACCCAGTTCTCGTAGTTAAGTTTTCCGTCCCCACGGGTCCATGCACGCAGTTGTTCCAGATCTACCACCACATTGAGCGATTGCGCGAACGCGGTCAGTGTTGCCGTATCATCGAAAATCCTTGTAAGTGGTTGTAAATGGCTTTCAGAACCACAGTCGACGGTGATTCCAGCAAAATGATCCCACTGACTACATTGGAATCGTAGTTCAGCGAGTAATTCCTGCAGGCTTGCCTGAACGAGCGGTTGCAGCAGGTTGTACTGGTTGGGTTTGTCCAGATGAGTTCTTGTCAGCGAATTTATCAGGGCAGGTCGTTCTCGGAGTGCCTGCTCGATTGGTGAGAGCATGAAATCGGGATCGAGGCTCACATGCGTCTCAAGTCCGCGTCCTACCAGCAGCTTCATTGTGGTGGCTAATCGATTGATCTCGGACTTTTGTGAGTCGCTTTTGGGTAACAGACTGCGGGTTTGGAAGATTGTTCTGCCTCCGGCATTCGCTGGCAGCATGATACCGTTCATCCCATTCGTGTGAGCCAGGTCGCAGGCTCGGTCGAGAGCCACCCACAATTTGACCATCGCGATGGTAGTAGCATCACATTCGTCTAATCGGTAACGTTTTGAAACATCGGTAGAGAGAGAATCGACCCAATCGATACTGCCAAGTTGCAGGATGGTGTTTCGCTGTGACGAACTTGCTGTTTCGCCACTGCTGTTCAGATCGGGGCGTGTTTGAACCAAGTGTTGTGGTCCGGATTCGACCTGAATCGACTCCAGTTGCACCACTTCGTTACTAAGGTTGGTTAGCCAGATTTGATCATCATCTACCGGGTAGTGTACGAAGGTATGCGTGCGCCATTGCTCGCCCAAGTTGGTTGTCTTTGTATCGGCAAGGGTGAATCTGGTAGCTGGATGATCGCGGTCAGTTAGTCCTCCGACCTCGAACCGAAGTTGGACGTTCTGTGTTGCCGGCAAACGGATCGTGATTTTGTGTGGCAAGCCGGCGGTGAGAATGGGAAGGGTAGCTTGGAAAGTTTTTTGAGGCTGCAGCAGTGACACTGTTTCTTCATCATGCTGAGCTCTTTCAAGCTCAGACTCCAGACTTTGTGAATTGACTCCGGGGATGAATCGTGTCGTTGTTTTGGGTAACCATTGTCCAACCGACCAGTTGGATTCCGAAGGTCGCAGCGTTCCTGCTGTTTTCCAGGGGTTCGCGGTCGGTGAGATGGTAATCCCTTGTTCCGGCACGACGAAAAATGGTCGCCCGATCCTGAGCAACGGAGGCTCACGACGTCGCAACCGATCCCATATGCGATCTTCGACCTCTGATACCTGGCAGCGTAGTTCGTAAACTCCTGGCGTATCCGGCGCCACCTCGGTGATTCGAATTGGGTCACTGTTGCCGTTCGAATTAATTCGGATGGGGTGCCGGTGCAGCACGACGGTTTCGTCATTACTGACCTGAACAATCGAGTACTGCAGCGTTAATGCTGTAGAGGCATGCCGCATCATTGCGTTAACGACTGCCGCTAAATTCAACTCTTCGCCGGGGGTGTATACCGGCACCGCTGGCAAGCCTGACAAGCGGATTTCGTCGTTTTCGACGCGGCGGATCGACCAGCTTGGCTGTTGTTCGGCGGTGTGGGTGGTTGAGAAAGTTGTTTCGGAGTGAAACGACTCAACCTGCAGGAGATCCGTGAGCGCAATTTCGCGAACAGGTTGAGCGATGGGGGACCCTGTTCGGGTACGTGGATCGTCGAGGATTTCGATGATAATTCGCGAATTCCGTGTGCCTTGAACACGAAAGCGTATAACCGCAGAATCAACCTGAGCGCGAGGGTGGAAGGTCAGTTGGGTTGCGTCTTGATTCAACGAGAACGCGGCAACCGTTTGGTCAGATTCTGAAAGATTCTCGAGGTCACGAATGACACACCGGCTTGCGCTTGATTCATCGACCAACCGTATTCGCAAATGACAAAACTGGGGCTCTTTTGCGTTCCAGCTGAAATCAAACCCGACATCGACCGCATCGTCTTGTGATGCCTGTAGATTGATGGTCGGATCTGCAGCGGCGGAATCACGAACCGGCAGCAACAACGCGGAGCAAGACAACAACGCGGAGCATAGTAACAACGCAGCGCAAGGTAACAACGCAGAGCAAGGCAACAACGCGGTAGCGTACTTCCATCCCGTCGCCAAGACAGGCGAGCTTGAGCGTGTAATCTTTGGGCAAAGACTTCCGTGTCCAGCCATCAACGAACTTGGGAGTATGCGACAATCGAGAGCGCACAGTGGTGACGCTCAGTCTCACTCAAGACAGTAGCGGTACGAACTCTCCGGGGTAAAGGTGGATTTGCCCGTCCCGCAAGACTGCGGTTTCACGATCCGTTTCACGTGATCTCATCAGAGGTGGTTGGTGTTTCGGATTCCCAGGGGTTTTGCCAGTTTGTCCAGTTTTTCAGATAGGACGCGTAGGCTTCACATGATTCTGCCCGTTGTTCAATCCATTCCTTGGAGCTTTGCACCAGCTCGATTTCTTCCGTCAGCGTGATCTTTCCCGTGAGGACTTGTGTGCGGAGGAAGACAAAGTAGGTATCGAGTACATCACAGCGGCAGTAATCACTGATTGCCATTTTATGCCCGGCATCCCATTGCTCCTGTACCTTGTCACCGGTCAGTCCCATCTTGCCCGGCTTTCCCAGCAATTGGGCGACGAGATTCAATCCGCCATTGCAGCGGGCAGCGCCATGGTTGGTCAGCACATCCTGAAGATCCAGATGTGCGTTGGAGTTGAATCGGTTTCGAGGTGACTTGTAGCCATCTGACTTGAACCACTTGGGCAATGAGATTCCAAAGCGGTATGCCGCAAGTTCCATCAATGGAATGTCAAACGAGCGTCCATTGAATGTGACCCACTGGGGATTTTTGTAGGCTTCCCAGCCCCTCCAGAAGTTTTCGGTGATGACATGGGGCCGAAATTCGGGTTCATCAAGAGAGACAATGTCCAGTAGTTGCAGGTCGCTTGCCACTTTTGCAATCACAACGGTGATGGGTATCTGAAAGGTATGGGGTATGAATGTCGTACCCCGTTGTTCCATCAATTCGTCCTGATATGTAGCGATTGCTTCGCTGTCGGACAGGTTGTGACCCGGATATCTGACTTTGGAAATCAGTTCCCCGTCAGCAATACTTTCGACGTCGAATACGAGGTGTGCGATTTTCTCGCTCATCTTCTGCTTGCCTGTGGATGTGTTAAAACCAATCTCTAGTCCTGAGACACAATGTACAACTTATCTGCTCTGTGTTCTAACAGCACAGGTTCCAGACGTCTGCTTTCCCTAATTCCTGTTAATCATTATGGCTGCTGCTAACTCTGCTCGTGTTCAGATCAATCGCGAAAGATTATTGCAACGATTTTTGTCATACGTTCGGGTCGGTACCTCAGCAGACCCGGGTAATGATGGTTACCCCAGTTCATCCAGCCAACGGGATTTGGGAGCATTGCTGTGCAAGGAATTGGAAGCAATGACGGTCGAAGATGCTCATCAAGATAAGCATGCGTTGGTATGGGGGACGGTGCCTGCCAGCGATGGTGGTAATAGCCCAACGGTGGCTTTGGTTGCCCATCTCGATACATCGCCTGAGGCACCCGGTGAGTGTGTTAAGCCTGGGGTGATCGAATCGTATGGTGGTGGGGACATTGAACTGCCTTCAGGTGCAACGATTGATGTGGCCTCATGCCCAGCGTTGCAGTCCATGGTCGGAATGACCTTGGTCACGACTGACGGCACGACATTACTCGGCGGAGATGACAAGGCCGGCGTTGCAATCATCATGGAACTGGCTGCGACGCTGATCGAGAACCCTCATTTGATGCATGGACCTGTAAGAGTACTGTTCACGTGTGATGAAGAGATCGGTCGTGGCACGGACAAGATCGACTTGAACAAACTGGACGCCACTGTTGCTTATACTCTCGACGGTGGTGGAGCGGATGTGATTGACGAAGAGACATTCTCTGCAGACGCAGCGATTGTCCGTTTTGAGGGACACAACATTCATCCTTCCATTGCCAAGGATAGAATGATCAATGCTGTAAGAGCAGCCGCCGATTTTGTCGCCGCGCTTCCCCGTGATACCTGTTCGCCAGAGACCACGGAGGAACGAGCAGGTTTCATTCACCCCTATACCATTCAGGGTGGTGTGGGCGAGGCGACGGTGGAACTGATTTTGCGTTCCTTTGAGTCCGAGGATTTAGAACGTTATGCAAAGCAACTTCAGGTGACTGCAGATGAGGTGGTACAGGCCATGCCTGGCCTGAAGGTGAACATGGACATCATTCGACAGTATCGTAATCTCCGCGATGGCTTGAGCGAGCTACCAGAGGCAGTGACGCTTGCACAACAGGCTTTTGTCAATTTGGGCCGCGAATACAGGAGTGAAAGTATTCGTGGCGGGACTGATGGTAGTCAATTGACTGAGAAGGGTTTGCCAACACCAAATCTATCAAGTGGTCAGCACAATATTCACGCCGTGACCGAGTTTGCCTGTCTCGATGAAATGGTGGTAGCCGTGGAGCACTTGGTCGAATTGATGTCGCTTTGGAGCCAGTACAAGAGTTGAGCCTCGCTTGTCTTAAACGACCGTCAGATGTCGGTGTGATTAGCCAGAAATCTGGTTGCCAATAACGTTGACTTGCAGATTCCCAGAACGCATGGAAATGATGCCTTCGACGTCTGGATGACCATAGGCGGCTGCACCGGTATGAACGATCAGGTTAGGAGTCAACCGAGCGATACCGGCATGGTGTGTGTGCCCACATAGCACGGTGAGCTCGTATTCAGGTTTCTGTTGGCTGAAGAGCATGAGTTCCTTGCCGACCTGTCCGGAAACGAAAAAAGGTGCCCAATTGTCATTAGCGGTTTTGCCTTCGTACCAGCAAGCCTCACGGAAGGGTGGTACGTGAGTGAGTACCAAAACCTGTTGAGCATCCGGTGGCAGTTGATTCAGTTTGGCCTGAAGGCGTTTCGCTGATGCGGCACCGATTTGCTGAAGCTGCTCTTTCCACGCAGTCTTTCCGGAAGCTTTGAAGTCGTCGATTCGGTCAAAGTCATTCAAGCGAATGGTCGACGTTTCATAGTCACCTACGGTTGCATCAGCCCACCCATCGTCGCCAAGAAGATGGGTGGTGGGTGTCAATTGAATGGGTGACAGGTCAGTGAGGTAATGCAGCTGTTCGTGCTCTCGGCAAGCATGAATCACATCGTGCCGGGTCGCCTGCAGTGAACTTTCATAGAAGTCATGATTCCCCAACACAAAATAGATGGGAATCCCGGTGGCATCGGCAATACGATGGAGCTGTCGGACAACATCGTCACCTTCAGAGATGTCACCCGTGATGACGATGCCATCCGCCCCTTGAGAGGCAGTTTTATGAATCCATTTTTTCCACGCTAGCGTGGAAACAGAATTCAGATGCAGGTCGGTTGTCCAGACCAAGAGCACAACCTAGGCCGATGCTGCGATCCCGGCTGCTGCTGCCAGTGCCTCAGCCTTGTCGGTTTGTTCCCACGTGAAGTCGTCGCCGTCACGACCAAAGTGTCCACCCGCAGTGGTTTGGCGGAACACCGGTCGTCGCAGTTTGAGGTGGTCAATGATTCCTTTGGGTGTCAGCGGGAAATGCTCACGGACCAATTCGCACAAACGGGTATCGTCGATTTTACCAGTGCCTTCTGTGTCAACGTGGACGCTGACAGGCTCGCTTACGCCGATCGCATAGGCGAGTTGAACTTCGCAACGCTCGGCCAAGCCGGCTGCAACGATGTTCTTGGCTACGTAGCGGGCCATGTAAGCGGCTGAACGGTCGACTTTGGTGGAATCCTTTCCGCTAAAGGCACCACCACCATGGCGTCCCCAACCTCCATATGTATCGACAATGATTTTTCGACCCGTCAAACCACAGTCACCGTGGGGTCCGCCGACAACAAACTTTCCGGTTGGGTTGATGTGATACTTGATGTCGCCCTTGTCCAGTTCGGCAGGGATCGAAGGCTTGATCACATGCTCGATCACAAAGTCCTTGATTTCTTCGTTTGTCACATCAGGACTGTGTTGTGCGCTGACCACGACGGTATCGATTCGAACGGGTGTGTTGCCTTCGTATTCGACAGTGACTTGACTTTTGTTATCAGGACGCAGCCAGTTGACTTCTTTGTTGAATCGTGCATCGGTGATGCGATTGATAATGCGGTGTGCAAGAGCGATGGGCAGTGGCATCAGCTCGGATGTGTCCTTGCAGGCATATCCGAACATCAGACCCTGGTCACCTGCGCCGATTTCTTTACCGGCCGTATCGTCCGAATCGACACCTTGTGCAATGTCGGGACTTTGAGTGTCGAGTGATACCATCACTGCACAGGTATCGCCACATATCCCCATCTGATCGTCGGTGTATCCAACCTCATTGATGACACTGCGGACGACATCCGAATAGTTGACTATGGCTTTGGTCGAAATTTCACCGGCAATCACAGCCATGCCGGTGGTGACCATTGTTTCACAGGCCACACGACTGTTTGGGTCCTGTTCCAGCAGAGCATCGAGAATGCCATCGGAAATACGATCCGCCAGTTTGTCCGGGTGGCCCATGCTGACGGATTCACTTGTAAACAGGTATCGAGCGTTGCTCACGACGGGATTCTCCAGGCTCTGCCACCGCTGGGGTGGAATGGGTTTAACAATTTGTATCGCAATAAATTAGTTTGCGAACGCCGTTGTGAGAAGCGTCCGTATCCAATAGTTTGCCTGCATCCGCGCACTTTTTGTCGAAATGGGTTAGAACAGAGGGTGCCATGGAACCGCTTAAAACCTCCTCACCGCCCGCTTTGAATGCCGAAATGGTGGAAATGGTGCCACCGGAACGGCCAGCACCAGCCTTGCTGATGTCGTTGATCCTGCATGTAATCCTATTTACCGCATTGGGGCTGATCTGGACTCAAACTTCTCGGGGGACCGGTGCGTTGAAGGATCGGCCGGTTGGAATCGCTTTGGTGCATCGCCTGCCTGATCGCGATCGGTATCAAGAGGTTACGGAGGTTGTTGAGCAGCAGAATGACATAACCAACGAGTCGGAAAAGAGTTCGGCTTCTTCGTCGGCTGCGCCACCCGCTGATTTGTCACTGCCTCTGGATTTGGCCGGTGTTCTGGAATCAATGCAGTCCACACCCTCGCCTGTTTCCGGCGATGGCTTGTCCGGCCAGTCCGAACTGGCCGGCGATGCATTTTCCCAAGGCACTGGTGTACGACCTCAAGGTGAATCATCGGACGCAACCACGATTGTGTTCGGGGTGTCAGGAAGTGGTTCGCGGTTCGTTTATGTTTTTGATCGGTCTGACAGCATGAATGGGTTTGGCGGTAAGCCGTTACGAGCGGCCAAGTCCGAATTGATCCGCAGTTTGCGAACGCTGACGGATCGCCAGAGTTTTCAACTCATTTTTTACAACGACAAACCAAAGGCTTTTCAACTGACTGGAGTCCCAGATCAATTGTTTTCCGGAGACGAGGCCTACGTTTCGTTGGCAGAGAACTACATTCGATCGATCGTGGCCTTTGGTGGCACAGAGCATGAGTCGGCTTTGAAGATGGCCTTGAGGATGGCGCCTGATGTTATTTTCTTTCTGACCGATGCAAGGATCCCCCGACTCTCGACAGGCGAATTGCGCGAGATCAGAAATCTTGCTGATGCCAGTGGTGCGACGATTCACACCATTGAATTTGGCGCCGAGCCATCCGCACCAGCCGAGACTTTTCTTCGTGACCTGGCCTCGCAAAACAGGGGACAGTACCAGTACGTGGATATTCGCAGTCTTGGTGTGGCACCCCCCCCGCCAGAACAGCAAACTGTTCCGGATTCGCTATGACACCGATTGCCCCCGATGTCGAGTCACTACAACCGCGATCCGGCAGGCTTTCTGGCGTGATGTCGGTACCTTTTGGACGGGTGCATCTGATCGCCGACGTGCTTTTCATCATGGTGGCAACCTTGAGTCTTGCCCCGCTCGATGCGGCTGATCGCGTCTGGCTTGAGCCCGCTCGTCCAACGTCCTCCCAGAGCACCTGGTTTCCGCGTTCGGTTGAAATAGTGTCTGGGCGCATTGTTGCATTCGATTCGCAGCAACTACGTTTGGTCCGAGAGGGACAAGGTACAGAAACCGTCACGTCGGCAAGCCGTGTGCTCTGGATTGAACCCGACGAGGTGTCTGATCTCGAGCAGAAACTTATCCATCTTTTCAAGCAGGGCGAATACGCACGTTCACTTTCTGAGCTGCCTGATGCCTTGAATAACAGGCCTCCAGTCTGGCGGCAGCAATGGCTCACCATGCTCTCCGCGACCAGTGCTTGGAAAAGTGGCAATGCTAAACTTGCCTTGGAACTGGTTGGGCAACTTGATCGTCGTCCTCTTCCTGCAATGGTGCTGGCATGGCTTCCTATTGCGTGGACAAATGGAGCCCAGCCCGCAGTCGTGATCGCTACAGCGCAGGCAAGACTGCAGGATACTTCAACTGCTGTGCGGCTTGTAGCGGCAAGTTGGTTGCTTTCCTCACCCGATCGCAATCAGGGTTTGGCAGTAATCAATCAATTAAAACAAGACCCAAGAATCGAGATCGCACAAATCGCTGAAGTTCTTTCGTGGCGGATGACACCCCCACCACAAGTTGCCAAATTAAGTTCGACTTGGGAAAAACGGATTGATACTCTACCACTGGCACTACAGACGGGACCGTCTCGTTTGCTGGTCAACAAGTTGGAAGCATCCGGTCAATCTGAGTCAGCTAAACGTTTGCAGTGGTCGTTGGAATTAACGCCCGTCTATGCTCTCGGGCAGATAAATCAGGATCAGCAGTGAGCTGGCGAGTTGGGCCACGGATCTGTGCAGCATTGCGGCGAACACCATCAGGGCGATTCAATTCCAGATGAATGGTCTGGTGCTTGCACCTGTTTTGGAAATCAACTGTCAGGTTCAGTTGTAAGGCGAGGAGTGGCCTACAGTAGTTGTGGGTGCAGGTGCCTCCCAGACACTGAATTCTGCCCAGATTGGCAAGTGATCCGAGACTTGCAGAGCTTGGTCGCGGGAAAGTCCCAGGTTGCTTTCCAAGTCGTAGACACCCCAGCGACCGGTGTATTCACGCGTCGCCTGTCCTTGAAAAAGAATATTGTCGTAAGCTTTGTTTTTACGCGTGTTGGTCATGACTCCTCGGACGGTCCATTGCATCCCGGGGATTCTGCCGAGTCTTGCCAGTTGCTTTTCGCTCGCATTCAGATCGCCCAACAGAATTACATCATCTTCATCAGCTCGCGCTTTTTGCATGACCTGAAAGACATCCGCCAACGCATCTACTTCCTCAGGTACTTCATCAGGGTCGGTGTGAATATTGACCATCCAGAAAGTAAACGCTTGGCTGGGTGACTGGGTTCGAGCTCGAAACCGGGTCACGAAAGGCTCACGATGAAGCAAGTCTTTGGGGTCGTTCACCGTGCCTATTGATGACGGATCATGTTCGACGGTGTTCGTATTGAATACGTAAGTGTACTGTTCCTTGCTATTGCTGCGGCCAAGTCTAGGACCGATCACAAAATTGTATCGGCTTCCATTTGTGTTGACTGCGGCGACGATTTCCGGGATGACGTTGTCTGCTTTGGCACGCACTTCCTGAATGGCTACCAAGTCAAATTGCCGTATCACGTGTGCCAACAGTTCCTTCATTCCCGGCTTGGATATCTTGGACTGTCCGAGCACCTGAATATTAAAGCTGGCGATCAGCAGTTTTCCATTTCCTTGACGTCCACCCGCCGCCGCCGTATTCGCCGTGACCTGCGATTGTCCGTTGACTGGTTGCCGCGCCGAGGCAAGTTGACCTGCAACTGCTGTTGAGGGACTGTAGCGATTGGGGGATTGGCCGTTTAGCAGACCAGTGGCGGAATCTTTCAGGATTTCGCCACTCCCCGCAGCCACCGTTTTTCCCTTGGCGGTTAACTTGGTGATGATGGGGCCAATGATTGGTACGCTGGGTATCAGGTAGCCGGTGATACCGCCTCCCGAGAGGCCACTCAATAGCAGCCACATCAGCAACTTAAATTTTGATTTCTTGCGAGCCATGTCAGGCCTCCATGCCCGTGTTCGCGTCTTACGATAGAGTTTGTTTTAAGCTTGGGTCTGCTGTAGCGATTTTCCGGAAAGACGCGACAGTCGCTCGTTTTGAGAGAGTGCCGCTTGTTTCAGTGCCATCACCGCTTTGGCAGAATCGGCGTGCATGCGACCCAGACCCCATGCCGCTCTCTCTTTCAAAGAAATTTCGCCAGATTGTTCGAGAATCTCAGCGAGTAAGTTCTGATAGCTTGCCGCTTCTCGACCTGCGCGACCGAGCAGCGTAATGGCCCAGTAAGCCGTCTGTGCGTTGTCCGAACCGGTCAGCTTGGCCAGACTGCTGATTGCAGCTGTGGGCGGTGGCCCGAGTTCCTCGAGTGCGGCGACAGCCCAGTCGCTAATCGCTTGTTCGTCACCACATGCTTTTACGAGTTCGGTTGCAGCGAATGCGGCATTGGGTCCTTGTTGGGCGAGTGATTCCGCTGCCTCAGCTCGTTCCTGGGCAGTTCCCTGCGTCAAATTGTGGAGCCTGTCTGCCGAACTCATCTTCTGTGACTCATCGTGTTTCGCTGTCATTCAGTTTTGTCATCGCCAATTTTCTCGGCACTTTCATTGGTAATTAGACGAAACTGCTGAATGCAACAAGATCCACCCGCCGCAATTCGACACCGAAGCCAGATCGGTAAAGGATGGTCCGTGAAACACGGCACCCCGAACACGGCACCCCGAACGTGCTGGGGCAGGTGCGGAAAACGGATGCCGGTTACCCGATACCATCCCCGCAGCCTCAGAGCTCAGCATTCGGCTTCGTCGGGTAGCTTGGGGAACAACAAGCATTGGGAAACACGCGACAGAGGTGAAACCCCATGTCCCCTGAGATTGGGTGTTTCGGGTTGGCTGCATGCCACCCTGAATGGCTTCCGCAAGTCGCTATTCCGAATTTTGGATATGGACATCAGCAACTGCGAAATCCGGCAGGCTGGGAAGGTGGCACTGAACCTGATGGAGTCGCCCATGAGCAGATATTCACTTTCGGGGCTGATTTGGTCCCAACGCCTGATCTGCTATCGTGACTTACTGACAGCGGTTAGGTCTGATGGTGCAGTTGAGACGCGTTGAGAAGAATCTGATGCGATGGCGTCATCAGCGTTCACTGACTGTTTTGTTCCGGTTGCTGTCTTGCAATGTTGTTTCACGGTCAATTCCCTGTTCAGGATGTTTGTATGACGACGATCTTTTCGAAGATCATTGCGGGTGAAATCCCCGCCGATGTTCTGCACGAAGATGAGCTTTGCCTGGCCTTTCGCGATATCAACCCGAAGGCTCCCACGCATTTCTTGGTCATCCCCAAAAAAGAAATCGTTTCACTGGCAGACCTGTCGGACGAGGACGAGGCGATCGTGGGGCGATGTGTGCTTGTTGCGTCCAAGATTGCAGCAGCCGAAGGACTGGAAGCTGGCTATCGGCTTGTGGCTAATACACGCGAAGACGGCGGGCAGGAAGTGATGCATCTTCATTTTCATGTTCTGGGTGGCCGCAAGTTGGATTGGCCGCCAGGATGACGCCGCGAACTTTCCTATTTGACAACTCCGTTTCCGGTCCAGGTGCGCGATGACCGACTTTGATTATTTGGCCACTCGCCAACAGCACCTCAGAGAAAGTCAGCGTTTCAGAAATCTCGTGCCGCGAGCGGCCGACGGTGTCTATCTGATCGAACCAGATCATCGTCGATTGCTGAATTTTGGTGCGAATGATTATCTCGGTCTGGCAGTCCAAATGCGGGATGACATTGAGAACAGCAACGCTGGGACCGATAGCGGCGATGGTGAGTGTTGGCAGGTAGCAGGTGGCAGTGGTGCCAGTGCTCTGTTATCCGGGTGGACTGTACAGCACCAACGGCTGAGTGAACAAATTGCAGAACTTGAGGCGACTGAATCTGCTGTCGTGTTTCCCACTGGCTTTGCTGCCTGTAGCGGTACTGTGAGCGCCTTGGCCGAGGCGGGCGACTTGATTCTGAGTGACCAACTAAATCATGCTTCGCTGATCGACGGGTGCCGAATGTCGCGTGCTAAACGAATCGTTTACCCGCATGCGGATTGGCAAACGGTGGATAGTATTTTGCGGCAGCGACGGCATGAGTTTGAACGCGTGTGGATTGTGACGAATACCGTTTTTGGCATGGATGGATATGTCGCACCCATGGATCGTTTGAACGAGATCGCCCGGGATCACACAGCCTGTCTGATTGCGGATGAGGCGCACGGGACGGGGGTCCTGGGTGAAGACGGATCCGGTGTTTGTGAGGCGTTGGGAGTTAAAGATCAGGTTGTGATTCGGATTGGTACTCTCAGCAAGGCGGTCGGCAGTCAGGGTGGTTTTGTGGCTGCTCCCCGGGTGGTGATTGATCATTTGGTCAATCACTGCAGGTCACTGATCTACAGTACATCATTGACGCCTGCCGCGGTGGCTGCGGCGAGTGCGGGAATCGACCACATCAGGACTCAGCCGGAGCGGCGGCAACGGGTGAAAATGCTGGCGCGGCGTGTGCGATCGGAGCTGTCGATCGAACCCCGAAACGATCTGGAAGCGTCTGTCCCAATCATTCCAGTGGTTGTTGGCGATGATTCGCAGGCGGTAAGAGTTTCTCGGCAGCTTGCTGAATTGGGTTTTTACGTGCCTGCGATTCGGCCACCCACGGTCGCGGAGGGTACTGCCAGATTGCGGATTTCGCTCTCGGCGGCCCATCAGGACGAGATGATCGAGCAGTTGCTTAATGCAATCCGCCGCTTGGTGTGATCGTTACAGGAACTCGTTCAATCAGGCGAATAAGACCTTTTTTCGTGTACTGGCGAGGGGTTTCCAGTGATAATGAGGCGCGCCTATATGGAAAAATACGAAAACAGCACTAACAACTGCGGTCAGTCTTCGTTTAACCATCGCCAGTTTTCGATCATAGCAGGCTAACTCACGGACCGTTCATTGTCTGTCGCTGAGTGACAGATCCTCAGGTTGTTGGTGCCGAGTCTCGCTACTGAACTACCGGTTTGTCCATCGTTCAAGTTCCTGATCACTTTTCACGGAAATACGTTTCATGTCCATGCTTTGTCAGTCAGCCTGCCGGGTTTCCTTCTCGCTGCTTTTTTTGGCGATGCTAATCGGTGTGCGTCCAGTCAAGGCTGAGCCGGTCAGTTGGATGGAACGCTATGCCTTGTCGAATGATCGAGAGGCAATGCTTGCCGAACTGATCCCAGGCAGTGATGACTACTACTTCTACCATTGTCTGTTGTTGCAAACGACTGGCCAGTTGGAGCGAAGCGAAGCAATCCTCAGAGAGTGGCTTGCATCGCATAACGGAAGAGAGACACCAGCCATCATTGCGATGACTGACCGTCAGCGTTTACTCGGCTATGAATTATCGCCGCAACGGTCCATCGACTATCTGGTTCGGCGATTGGGTGTCCAACTGAAGCACGCACCTCCTGCAACCAGAAACGAGCGGCGTTTTCCCAGTGATCTGGATGCATCGGTGTTGTCGGTAGACCGCCTTTTGAAAGAGGCGTTGCAACGTCGCGATGGTATCAAGCCACCCGGATTGCGTTACCTGGCGAACAGGTTTTTGGAAGAGAAAACAGCTGGTTTCAGTATCAAATTGCGGGAACTTTTAGGCCGGGTTGAGGGTGCCTATATCGACAATCTGGGTGACTTGGTGATCATGGAAATCAAAAGCCGTCCCCCGAATGAACAGGCATTCGGTGATCTCAAAGCTCATCAATTTCTGACGTTGAAGGAGCTTCAAAAAGTTGCCAGGGAAGTCCCCAAGGTTGCAGCCGACAATAACTTTGTTTCAGCGATGTTGCAGAGACTGCGGCCCAATGGTGATCAGGATGCCGCTCAGCAATTAGATGTTCAAACAGATTATCTCATACGAATCGAGTCATACGTTCGGACATTGCCCAGAAGTTACGCTGGTATGCAAGCGTCGGCTGCGCATCGGTTGCTGAAGGCGAATTTGCAGAACGGTATCTATGATCGCGATCTGTTTGACCGTTATCTACGGCTTCCAAGGGTCAGTCCCATCGTTCATGCGGACTTGTTAAAGGGTGGGGGAGCGAGAGCCAACCTGAACGAAGACTTCATGGACCGTGCGATGTTGCCACCGGTGGGAAATGAGGAACCGGTTGTGCGTGCCTATTTGGAGTACTTTCTCGAAGACGAAGTTAAGGCAGATGCTTTCGCCAAATATTTGAAGCCCGATTATTTGCGGCGCGTATTTGCAGAGACCAAGCTGATGCGGGGTGTTGGCTCAGAAGAACAGTGGTACAAGATGCTGAACGCGACGGAACGACAGCGGATCCGTGATCAGGTGGAATTGCGACTGTCGGTTGATAACCCCAGTTATTTTGATGACGCGAATGTTACGCGGTTGAAAGTCGAGATCAAGAATATCCCGGAAATAGTGATCCGGATGTATGAGATCAATACACCATCGTATTACCGGAATCATCAAAAGCCGATTGATACGGATATTGATCTCGATGGATTGATTGCCAGTCACGAAAGAAAGCTTACCTTCAATCAGGCGGCCGTTATCCGTCACAATGAAGAATTGGCACTGCCTGAGATCATGGGGCGCGGAGTTTGGGTTGTTGATCTTGTGGGCAAAGGTCTCCGGGCTCGTGCTCTGATTCGGCGGGGCAGAATAGATCACGTGCATTCGTCCAGCGCGGATGGGATGGTTTTCACGATCATCGACGAGAACCGTCAGCCGATCCCGACTGCGACGATGTGGGTTGGTTCCAGAGAATTCATTGCCGACGACGCTGGCCGTGTCACACTGCCGCCAGTTGTTGATCAGGTTTCCCGACGTGCAGTCATTAGCGATGGATCTATCGCCGCAGCAGTGAAGTTTTCTCACCTGCAAGAACAGTATCGCCTGTCAGCAGGCATGCATCTGGATCGTTCGATGCTTCAGAGTGGTGGTCAAACAGAAGTGCTGATCCGACCCCAATTAATGCTGGGGACCACCCCCATTGCCCCGCGGACAATGACGGATGTTTCCGTGCAAGTGGCCGCGACAGATCTTGATGGAATTGTCATGAATCATGAGCTGGAGGATCTGCAGTTCACGCAAGATCGTGAATTGGTTGTCCCTATCAGAGTGCCAGCGAGGTTGTCAAAGCTAACAGTGACGTTGAATGGATCGATCACGAAAGTGGCTGATGGACAGCAGCAGTCGCTGAACGTGTCACGGACTTGGGATGTGGCCGGTATACGTCAGACCAATTTCACACATGATTCTTTTCTCACCCGCGATGGTGAGGACTACATCATCGAGGTGCGTGGACGTAATGGCGAGTTGGTTTCAAGTGCCAGTTTGACGGTTTCATTGAGTACTGATTTCCGCAATAGCACCGTTGACCAGACGCTGCAATCGGATGATCAGGGACGAGTCCGACTGGGGGCACTCAAGGGTGTCAACTCGGTTCGCTTCTCAGTAGCTTCCGGGCTTCTGCATCAGCGCAATCTGGACCGGAACGCAGTTCGTTGGGCTGACGAGTTGCATACGACTGTAGATCGCGAGATTGAACTCCCATTGGCCGAGACGGTGGAAGATGTCGTTGAGCGGTATCGGTTAATCGAGGTGCGCGGAGGAGCATACGGTACAGATCGATCAGACCGCATGGTGGGTAAGAATGGCCTGCTTCGAATTCGGAAGCTTCCTGCGGGCGATTATCACCTGATTGATCGGGCGACCGCAAAGATTGTCAATATTGCTGTCATCGCAGGCCCAGTAATTGATGCGGTGGCAATTGGGGAGACCCGTCATCGGCAAATGTCATTGAGGCAACCGCTGGGTATCGCATCGATTCGTGAAGTTCCCGAAGGCTTGCGAATTCAATTATCTGGGAAAACGCAGTTGGCACGTGTGCATTTGTACGCTTCACGATACGTCGAAAGTAATTCACCCATCGGAGAATTGGAACTGCCAATTCCGAGTCTGCTCGGTCGGCGTGTTTACCTGCCAAAGTCAGGATACGTCAGTGACTTGCGGTTGGGTGATGAGTACCAGTACGTGCTTCGCAGAAGGTATGCCAAAAAATATCCCGGGGTGATGTTGCCCCAACCAGGAATCTTGCTGAACCCATGGGAAACCGAGGAAACCTCGAATGCCAGTCAGTCGGTTCGTCCCGGTGCACCACCGCCAGCCTCAGCACAAGAGATGATGGATGCAGCGCAATTTGATAAACGTGCCAAGGAGGAGGGGCAGAGGGCGGCAGTGGGTTCGGACTACGATTTCCTTGCCGATTCAGGGATTGTATTGCCGAACCTGATTCCGGATGCCAATGGCGTCGTGTTGGTCGACAGTGATCTGATCAAAGACCTTCCCATCCTTCAGGTCGTGGCTTGTGACCCTGCGGTCATCGTGCAGCGGATGATTACCGTAAAAGCGAATCCAGCAGAAACGGTTGACCTGCGATTAGCCAAGTCTCTTGATGCAGCGGTTCCTTACACCTTTAAACGCGGGGTGCTGATCGCTGGTCCTGACCAACCACTTGATCTAACGAGCCTTGGCTCGGCACAGTTGCAAGTTTACGGTTCTGTTGCACAGTTGATGAATCTTTACAAGACGCTGGTTGCTGATCCCAGACTGAATGATTTCGATGAGTTGGGAGTGTGGCATGCCCTCGACCAAGACGCAAAGCTGGATGCGTATTCCCGCTTGGCAAGCCACGAACTTCACCTCTTTCTGCGATTCCATGATCGCGGTTTCTTCGATCAGGTGGTGAAACCCTATCTGGAGAATAAGAAAGAAAAGCAATTCATTGATCATTGGTTGTTAGATCAAGACCTGACTCCGTATACCAGATTGTGGGAGTACAACCAACTGAATGCGGCCGAACGAACTTTGCTTGCCATGCATGTTCCTGCCATGCGTAAGACGGTGCAGCGTCAATTGCAGGAAACGGTGGATCGACAGGATGAAAACTATGAAGCGCTTCGCATAGGTATTGAGAGTGCTTTGAAAGCCAATCGTTTGAACGCTACGATGGACAAAAACTCGCTTTCACGTGATCGCGAGGGACAGCAACGGCTTGGCGTATCTGACGGCAGATTAGGAGACATCGACGGCGAAACCATTGCTGGTCGCAGAAGGGCGCTACGTAAAGAAGTTGAAAAGGGCAAGGCTGCAGCTCCTCCGCAGAGTAACGCACCGGCAGGCCTGAGTAATAGGCAACTATATCGTGGTCGCGTAGCAGGCGACCAACTGGGCGGCGGCGCTGCTGCGTTCTTCCGAAAACTCGATGCAACCAAGCAGTGGGCCGAAGGTCAGTGGGATCATGTCCGTACGGTGGGTGGTCCAAGCCCGACGGATCTGATCAAAGCAGGTCCGTTCTGGAATGATCTCGCCAGCATGGATGTGGACGAACTGGGTGTGTCAGACAATCTGTTGCGACCCATAGGCAGCCGTCATGATGCGCTCGCGGCGTTGGCATTGTGCGGGTTGCCGTTGACCGCGGGGAACGTGAATCTGCCCACCGAACCGGAACAGGCATATCAACCAGAACACGCCGTTGCTGTTGTTACCAAGCAACTCCAGGAACTTGAGTTCGAAGATGTACCCGCAAATATCCTGCTTGGGCAGCGATTTGAAAAAATGAGTTCCGCGGGTGGCGATCAAGGCAAGGAAAACCCAACTGAGCCGATAGAGTTTCTGGCCGGCGCCGGTTACCAGGGGCACATTGTCGTTTCCAACCCGAACATGGCAGAGCGCACGGTGGAGGTCTTCTGGCAATTGCCTGCAGGTAGCCTGCCGCTCGCCAAAAATAGATTGACTGACAGTCGAACTATTAAATTAAAACCGTTTGCGGTACAGGCAATTTCCTATCAGTTTTATTTCCCTGAGGCCGGAGAATTTTCGCACTATCCAGCTACCGTTGGTGTTGATGGCAAGCTGTTGGCACGTGGTGAGGTCCGGCAATTTAACGTTGTCTCCGAATTCAGTGAGGATAACGAGGTCACATGGGAGAACATCGCGGCTAATGGCGAACCGACTGCGGTAAAAGAGTTTCTGGCTGAGGCGAACTTGCGTGGCCTTGATTGGTCGCTTATCGCCCACCGTATGAAAGACCCAGCTTTTTACGAAGTCGTGACAGCTGTACTTGGTGACGAGAGACTTTCAGTTCCGCTGCTTTGGGCTTATGGATTTGCTCATCGCGACGAAGCAGCAATGCAGATCTACTTGTCGACGCGGAAAGATCTGTGCTCCCGCGTCGGGCCGGTACTTGATAGTAGTCTCCTGCGAGTCGAACCCATTGAACGCCGGATGCACGAATTGCTCGAGTATTCTCCTCTGGTTCGTGCACGTATTCATCGCTTGGGTGAACAAGACGAGATTCTGAATTCGACCTTCCGGGCACAATACGAACAGTTTTCCAGAACACTCGGGTTCTCCTCACGCATTGAAGATAAACAGTGGCTCGTAATGACGTATTACCTTCTGATCCAGAATCGCATCACGGAAGCAATCGATACTTTCGGACTGGTAGACCCGGCAAAGATTAATACACGTTTGCAGTACGATTACTTGTCAGCATATCTTGCGATGCATGAGGGTAACTACGACAAGGCCGAGCAGATTGCAGTTCAGCATGCTGAGGATCAGATCCCTCGTTGGCGAGGCAGGTTTTCGCAATTGGCTGCCCAACTGAAACAGCGGAAAAATCTGGCTCGGACAGAGCAACTCGTAGCTGTCGATGCTGGAAAAGGACATGAACCAATTCCCGAGGGTTCAGGTGATCTTGCCGTGATGGACCGTGAATTACAGCAAGCGAGCGCATCCGAACAGCAACCTGAAGTCGTGGTTCGTGTCGAAGGCAACACACTGAGAATTGATCATCGCAGATCAAAGGAAGCAGTGGTCAATTTCTATGGTGTCGACCTCGAGTTACTGTTCAGTAAAGCACCGTTTGTGAGGGATGATCTACAGCGGATGGCGATGGTTGAACCGATGCGAAGTGATTCCCTGAAATTTGAGTCGGCGACAGGTGTAGGACGCATGGAGCTCGATGAAAATCAGCAGCGACAAACGCTCCTGATTGAAGTTGTCGCAGGTGCAGCCCGATCGACTGCACTGTACTATGGAGGTGATATTACGACGTACGTTTCAGAGGGTTTTGGACAACTTCAAACTACAGATTCAGAGTCCCATCGGCCCATCCCATCGGCTTATGTCAAAGTGTATGGCAAGTATTCCAACGGCCAGATTAAGTTCTTTAAAGATGGATATACCGATTCGCGAGGTCGCTTTGATTATGCCAGTATCAGTGCAGCTGATGCTCAAGGAGCAAGCCGATTCGCGATCCTCGTGATCAGTGATGAGAAGGGTGCGACCGTGCATGATGTTGCCGCGCCGAATCAGTAATCGTTGCAGCAGTCCTTGCATCATCGGCGCAAGTTTTTGTCGAGCCGGCTGAGCGCATCTGTACCCTTGCCAGAATTGAAGCGATTTTTCGTGCTTTCGGAGGTCACGACTCCTATAATCAGCAGCGGACTCTTCAGGACCGGTGTCCGTGTTCGAATGGGTGTGATGATCGTTTTGTTTTGGGGCCGTGATAATGAAAAGAGCAATGCAGTTCGGTATCGGAGTGCTGATCTCTATGTTGCCAGTTGCCACCGCCAGAGGGCAACAGGACTTTGACCTCGTTGAGCCGACAGGGCAGGTAACGGCAACGGCACAACTTGGATGGGGGCGGCTGCTGGTTCATGGTCAGACAGGTCAACGAGTCTATTTTAGCCGTGATGCACAATATGATTCGGCCGATGGACGATTTATTGGTTACTTCAGTCACGCAGTCGATCGGGCGCTGCGGTTTCCTCGCTCGGGTACGGGTGTGATGCAAACTGCGAGTTTGAGAGACCCGCAACCTCGATTCCGTAACACCCGTCGCGCAGTTCGTTCCCGACCCGCAGTGCGGCCTCGAGGTGGACAAGCCGGGACGCCTTTGCTGGCAAGTGTTCCAATCTTTCCTGGCCAGTTGATTGGTCCCCAGGCAAATGTTTTCATGTTGGGTCCACCTCTCTTGTGGCCACGCCCGCAGTCCATCCTGCTCGGCACAACGATGATTCCAAACGCATCCATCCCACCCGCAAAGTTAGAACTGCTCAACGACGGCAGGCGAGAGTTGCAAGTCGGTATTCAGGATCTCGAAAATTCCACAGCAAGTCGGGCGTTGCGGATTCAGCCTGGCTCAACAGCAAAAATTGAATTGGCACGTGATTCGGGTGGAAAACGAATTGCACACTATCGAGTGATAACACCCTCAGGATATGCGGTGACTCGTGAGATTATCACCGAGATTCAGCCAGCGATACGCTATGAGTTCGTGGTTCATGAGTGGGCGATGCAATCGGTTTCCATTGATCGAACCGGGAAGAGTCCCAATGTGATTGAAGACATCAATTTTCAGGGTCGAGGGATAGGGCGTTTCTTTCTTCCTCCAGGACCGATGCTTCAGTCAGGTGTGATCGGGGTCTATAGCGCGGCGGTGCGTCAGCGGAATGCCGGGGCTGTCCCGCCACTGGTTCCCGACAGAAATTTGCCACGACGTGGTTCCGGTGGTTCGGTACTGGAGGACACGGTTCTAGAGGCGCAGCGGGCCGCCCAACGCCGCGCAGCAGGGAATTAGCTTGTACGCTTGCTACGACTCAAGGGAACAGTCAGTTTCATCGCGTCGGTCACAGACGTTCCAGCGTGCCAAAGCTCAGACTTTTCGGATGAATTCTTCGGCGTAGCTTCGTACTTCGCTGCCGTTCAAAACATGTACTGTGCGCAATTGTTGCACCTGCTCATCACTGAACGAACTGAGTGGGACATGTACCAGATGTTTGCGATAGCGGCGTGCCAATTTTCGAAATCCATTACCCGGGGGTAGTGATGACAACAAAGCGATCTGCTTTCCACGGGAATGCATGCAGGCTGCGGCAATCAGTCGTTCCTCAAGTGTTTCGGTGTAGTCCAGTCGCGCGTCCGTCCAGATATCAGGGATGACAACCGGCGGGTAAAGAAACAAAGCTCCCCCATACACACTCATGCCGATGCCAGGCCCAACCATTTCGTCTTCAAAATTCGTTGCATAGAGAGAAAGAGTTGATTCATTCTTGTGCTCCGCGAACCACGTCGTGCGCCAGGGATAGTCGCGGGGGTCGGCGGGTGAGTCGAACAGCATCACGCAGGCATCGAGTGTGCCGCGACTGGGGGGAATGACTTTGACGTAGATCTGTTTTTCATACCAATGACGTAGTGTGTCCCGAATATCAATTCCATCCTTGACACTGGTCGTGAACTTTTCTGTTGTGGCGAGATCATTCCCCATGATCGAGCGGGCGCGGTCAAAAACCCGGGTCCGGAAGTTTTCGATACGATCATCTTCTGGAGGGTAACTGCATTGACTATATGGGTTCCAGCGGTACTTCCACTGGTCCGACTCTGTCTTGCTGGGCCGGCGTTTTAGTTGCAGGGTACACCAAGTCAAAGGCGGACCAGGCAAACGATTGACAAGTGACACGATCTCGCCGTCAGGAAGTCTGGCTTGATCAATCCCCAGAGTGACTTCTTCAATCTCAACGTGTTCATCCTCGGTTTCCGAGTACCGGTAATCATTGGCGAGTTCGGCGACGTGCAATGCAAATTGATCACCTAGAATCTGTTTGGCTGCTGTAACAATTGTGATCAGATCAGGTGTCATCCGGCGGTTGATCAACGAGAGATTGCGGATGTACTGAAGACATTTCGACAGATGCAATGGGGTAATCCGTCTGGCACGGTTCCCCAGATCCCGTCGATACGCTTCGCGAGCGGCGATCAGTAATTCTTTGACCCCATCGATTTGCAGATCGTCATCTTCTTCAAGCTCCGATCTTGCCCGCTCGTAAAGACCAGTGATGTACGGCAATTCACCAAACAGAAACATCAACGTGCGATTTTTTACGGCATACCGCACTGGTTCCTGAACATCATCGTGCTCCGGCAACTCGAATGCGGCAGCGGTTTCGCTCTTGGGGGGTGCGGCGGACCCTACCTCGAACTGCGTATAAGCATCACGAATCCATGGCCAGTGCAACACACTGGTTACCAGCAAGATCCGCCGGTACCGTTTTTCTAACTGTCTAAGTCGCCATGCCATGTGAACCATGCGTTGGCGAGTTTGATGCTCCGTGGGAGGAATGATTGTCGGCAGTACGGCTGCCGCGAATTTTTCCGGTGCCACATGACGGACAGCATACGGATCAGGCATCGAAGTCGCGTAGGGCAGAAATGGATCGGTTTCCAGATCGATGTATTCGCGTGGAATATGTTCGCCCATGGCTGCCCGAATGGACATGATCACACTCTGACACGGATCAATTGGGATGTAACTGACGGTGGTGGAGTCCAGTTCATCGGGATCTGCGTCCGAGGGGTTCCAATCGTTTAGCTCCCAATTTTCCGTCTCAGAGGCGAAATTGGCGTGAGGTGGCTGAACCACGATGGACGGTCGTGGCAATTCCAGAACGGCTGCCTCGACCGCAGTGCGAAACGACTCTGGCAGTGGAACAGCGATGCAATCAAACGAATGTTCAAGCATCCAGCGACGCACTGTTACCGCAAATTGCCCGCTGCCATGAATGACAGGAAGTAGTGCGATGTTCTCCCCGATCTTAAGAAGTTCGGGTATTTCTAAGCCCTTGGTTGAACTCATAGAAATTTACTCTTTACAACCACGGCGTTTGAACCAATAATCGCTTCGTCTGGATTTGCCACATACATTACTTAGACACCTACAGGGATAATTGTTCCGAGTGTCGGGTGGGCGTCCAGAACTCATCTATACCAATTTTTATATTCATCGGCCATTCTATCGTGAACGCAGGCGTCAATTGATGCCTGCGTTCTTTATTTCTCAGACCCACTTTTGGGCTGAGGGGCCTCGTCGGACGATGGGTTTCATGCGTCCACTTCCGCGGTCCAGATTGGGACGTCGGGTGAGGAGCCTCGCACGAAGCGCACCGTGCTTCAGAATTTCGTGCCTTAGTGTGCCGCACCAAGTAGATCTGGCTAGTGGGGCTATTTGAGCGTGGCGTCTCAAGCAGGGTGAATTGGCTTGGACTCACTGAAAACGGTGATTTCGGCAACCATTGGCTCTGAAAAGTTCAGTGGGACTGCAGGAATTCAATGACCAGCCGCTGGGCGGTTTCATCTTTCATCAACGTACTGTGCAGTACTGGGACGGTCGCGAATGATTCCCGCCCTTCGAGGTGGGTTTCCTCTACCTGAACCACGAAATCGCTTGCCCCGTCGAGAATTGGATTTCGCATATTTTTTGCGCTTAGATCGCCGGCGATAATTGCAAAGGGGAAAGATGGCACCGCCAACTTGCCGACCAGTTCACTCCAATTGGGGCCGAGTTCCAAAGCCCCTTTCCCGGCTACCGCACCAAACAGGCCGATGTATGACAAACGTCGGGCAATGGCGGCACCTTGATTGGGAGGCCCCAGCATCACCATGCAACGGCACCGTTTCAGCAGTCCAGCGGGATCACCGTTCTGTTCCAAGTCTGCGAGCAAGTGTCGAACGACAATATTACCCATACTGTGGGCAACGAATGAGATTTGGACATCATCCGGTAAACCTGTCAGTACCTCCTGCAGTGCCTCGGCATGGTCACCAACTGTTCGGCGTGTGCTTGCGTAGGAGAAACAGATTACCTTACCGCAATCGGCTTGCTGCAACGCCCGTTGCATGGATCGCATTGATTGGTGAGTTCGCATCAGACCGTGCAGCAAGATGACATATTCTTTGCTCTCGGGTTCAGGACTGGCATCGACGAGCAATCTGTTCAGTACTGTTTCGCACTGTTCCCTGGTCCCCCACGCACGTCGGATGTCGGCAGCATCCAGCAGTCTCCAGTGATTGGTCGCCCAATTTGATTGAATTCGATATCCCTGCTTGTGGCAGTGATCGGTCCAGAATTGTGTGCCACCGTAGGTCTTAAACGGTAAGTTGATTCGCGTGGATTGATCTGCTGATGGGTCGCCATTCACAGGAGTTGCCTTCTGAGGGGCATCATCCTGATCACTGTCTTGTGCATCAACAGGCTGGCTATGGCTTGCGAGGCATGCTGCAACGAGCCAAAGCAGCAAAATGACTAGATTGACTTGCACAGAACGATTTCCCACTGAATGGATTCTGAGTCTGCAGTGTGGCGCAAAGGCCCTGTCGATGGTTCCACTGACTCGCATTGAACACTAGAGCCCTGAGCTATTTGAACGTTGCGCAAAATGAATTACGTATTTCTCGAAATGTGGAGATCGTAGGCGATTCGTGTTTCCCGCAAAAAGGTCAATCGCTCATGAATCGCTATTAGGTGTGATTACCAAGCCTAAAAATTCACTTTCATCCACGATTTTGATCGGATTGCCGATTTTCTTAAATGACTGGGCCCGCCGTTCGTCGTCACACTGATCAGCGGTAGCAGACGTTTTTGAGGCAGAACGAATTACTAGATAGTCGGTTCCTTCATCGACCATTTTCTGACAGGTTCCCCCCAGTCGCGTGGCCAGATTCTCGGCATCGTCGCGGCTCATGCACTTCAGATGTCCAGCCAAGACGATTTTTTTTCCACGCAATGGGCGAATGAATTCGGCGCGAACAAGAAGTCGCTGCAAGTCGATTTGTTCTGCAGGTTCGGTTACCGCCAAGTAGGTGTTCTGTCGGTCGGCGACCTGATTAGGAAAAAGAAATGGTAATCCTTGAGTTTGACTCTCTTGCTTGGACTTCGGACCATCGCTGGCGGCACGCCGGGGAGATTTTCCAGACGGACCCCGATAGCCCCAAGAGCCAGCTTTGCCGCGACTCAGTTTCAGGCGTTGCTCGAGATGGCGTAGCGACTTGGCTTCGCGATCAATGCCGGCGGCAAGCAGAATCTTTGCGCAGGCGACGGAGTCTTCGAGCGCATCGTGGTGCTGGAAGCGAATACCAAGCCAATTCGACAGGGGTTTCAATCCATAACGGCGATGATGGGGCCAGGTTCGGCGAGCAATCGCTCGCGTGCATGTGAAGTTTAATTCGGGCGTCGATTTTCGGTGAGCACACAGGCAGGCGAGCAGAACTTTGATATCAAAACTTGCGTTGTGGGCGACCAAGCAATCGTTGCCGAGCTTGTCCGCAATGTCCGGCCAGAGCTCACCGAAGGTTGGTTCGTCGCGGACCCGCTCAGGCGTGATGCCGTGGATACCAATATTGCCTCGGCTGAAATGAAGTGGTTCAGGACGGATCATCCACATCAACTGGTCCACCATCTGTCCATCCCGCACGACCACAGCACCTAGTTGGCAGGCACTGTCGGGGCGTTGACTCGCTGTTTCAAAGTCGATGGCGGTAAAATCCGCAGCAAAATCCATCACATCGATCATCGGTGCTGGACAGATGATCGCTACTCCTTTCCCACTGGTTCAGTTGTCTTCGGACTCATGGTACGTATTTAAAGGCGCATGAGCAATTTCTGATCTTATTTTTGCTGCCGCCTTGGCGATTTTGACGTTAACCGCGGCAATGATCGGTCACCACCGTGGCCGTCATTGTAATACCGCGATGGAAAACTGCTCCAGAATGGATCGCTATCTTGGCAGTCGTAACGACAGAAGTTGGTGAACGGGATCTGTAGCAACGAGATGCAGTGGCCATCCGGAGTGTAACGGTGACAAGCACCTATCCTTTAGAAGATACCAATGTTGCGTTGGGATCGATTGGTTTTTGGCCCGCTGTGGATTCGAAGCAGGAAAGCACGATCAGGCTTGACCGAAGGGGTTAATACTGGTTGCGTTGGGCGTGAATAACTGATCACTGAGCTGATCGAGATTTGGTCCGCCCTTTGGCAAGCCGCTCCCAATTCCTTTAACTCAATACTTTACGATGATGTCCACTGGGGCGGTGGTGGTGAAAGCATGGTCCAGGGCACCTTTCAGCCACGGAAAATGATTTGTTTACTGTGATAGGCATGTCTGTCGTGATCAAGGCAATCCCGATGGGGGTCCCTGACTAGAATGAGAGAATCATTCACAATGACAGCACCGATAGCTGCCGCGGCAATTGGTTCAGGATTTTCGCTTCCCGGACGGATGAATACAGGATTTTACTTAATGAGCTCAGCATGGTCCCCGCTTTCATCCTTGCTATTTCTGCTTCACCTCATGGTGTCGGGAACATCAGTACAGGCTCAGGATTGGCCGATGTGGCGTTGCAACGCCCAACGCACGGCTGCCAGTTCGGGCTCCTTGCCGACCGAATTCAAGTTGCTGTGGCAGAAACAGCTCGAGCCTCGACGGCAGGCGTGGGACGATTCCCTGAACCTCGATTTAATGAGCTACGATCGAGTCTTTGAACCCGTTGTGGTGGGGAAGCGACTGTTCTTGAGTTTTAACGATCGTGACAAGGTGGCAGCATTTGACACCGAGACTGGCGACGAACTCTGGTCCGCGTTCGCAGACGCGCCTGTTCGCTTGCCCCCAGTTGCTACCGAACATGGCGTTTTTTTCTGCAGCGACGATGGTTGTCTCTACTGTGTCGATCCATCGTCGGGCCAGATTCGTTGGAAATTTGATGGAACACCGAATCGCCAACAGGCGATTGGGAACAGCCGACTGACATCAGCGTGGCCCGCTCGTGGTGGACCGGTGATTCGAGACGGCACGGTTTATTTCGCTGCCAGCATCTGGCCATTCATGGGAACATTTCTTTACGCGTTGGATGCTGAGACGGGAGAAGTGTCGTGGGTGAATGACAGCACGGGATCGCAATACATCAAGCAGCCTCATGGCGCGCCGTCATTTGCAGGTGTTGCACCTCAGGGATCTTTAGTTGCGACAAAGGACTACCTGCTGGTGCCGGGGGGGCGTTCCGTCCCCGCCGTGTTCAATCGCCTGGATGGCAGTTTTCGTTATTTCGAGATGAATGCTGCGGGAAAAGGCAATGGCGGTTCGTTTGTTTCCGCAGATGAAAATCACTTCTACGTGCACACGCGGCACAAGGGAACACGGGCGTTCAAACTCGATACAGGTGTCAAAACAGCATTCACTCCCAGCGAACCCGTACTACACGATGGTCAGATTTATTCAGCTGAGACGGATGCCGGAAAGCATTTCATCCGCGCGTACGATGAAAAGCAAAAGCGTCGTTGGGAAATCGAGGTGGATGGCACTGGTGATCTGATTCTGGTCGGAGACAGCCTGGTCGCTGCAGGCGAGAAGGCTATCTCAGTCATTTTACTGCCCCAGGAATCGAAATTGCCACAAGTGGTTTGTGAGATCCCAACAGCGGATCCGGTACAGCGGTTGGTTGCCGCAGACAACAAAATTTTTGCGGTGACAGTTGGTGGCGATATTCTGGCATATGGGGAACCCTTGTCCGATGCTAGAGCAGACTCGACACAAAAATCAAAGCAAATTGAATCGTTAACAAGCGGGGTGGCAGGCAAGAAAAGTACAACTGCAGCCCATAAGTTGATCAGTGATCTACTGGCGAGCGGCGATCCGTCAGGTTACGCATTCTGGTTTGGGAATTGCGAGAGCGAGTATTTGGCAGCGCTCGTATCCGTTTCGCCATTCGAGCAATTGGCAATTGTGGATGCTAATGCCGAAGCCGTCGATCGACAACGGCGAGCTTTGGATCAGCAACATCTGTATGGCAAGGTTACTGTTCACGTCGGCCGTCCGGCGGAAACGATGTCTCCAGACTACGTCGGCAATATGGTGTTTGTTGATCAGACCACACTCGGCGCTTTCGATCCGTCTGTCATGCAACATTTGTACAACTCCGTGCGTCCTTACGGAGGTGTGTTGCATATTCTGGCAACTGGTAATTCTCAGCAGATGGTCCAGCAGATTGAAACATTGCAGCTTGAACAGGCCAAGGTGCAAGTTCAGCCCTTCGGTGTGACGGTGACGCGCGTGGGCGCCTTGCCTGGCGCGGCTGATTGGACGCACCAATATGGCGATGTCGCCAACTCAATCAAATCCGATGATCGCCGCGTCAAGTTGCCGCTGGGAGTTTTGTGGTTTGGTGGCAGCAGCAATATGGATGTGCTGCCGCGACATGGGCACGGCCCTCCAGAACAGGTGGTAGGTGGGCGGTTATACATTCAGGGAATGAATAGTCTTAGCGCACGTGACGTGTACACGGGACGTGTGCTGTGGAAGCGGGAATTCAAGGATCTGGGAACGCACGACGTCTACTATGACGATACCTACGAAAACACTCCGCTAGACACCAAATACAATCAGGTTCACATCCCCGGAGCAAACGGTCGCGGTACAAATTATGTGGTGACAGAGGACCGTGTTTACATTGTCGAGGGATCCGTCTGTCACATTTTAGACAGTGTGACCGGTAACACACTGTCGGACATTAAGCTGCCTCAGCCTGAAGATTCACCCGACGTGCAGTGGGGTTATATCGGGGTTTACAAAGATGTTTTGATCGCAGGAATTGGCTTTGCGACTTATGGCAAGCGTCTGGATCTCTCTTTTGAATCGGATAAGAAGCTTTCAGCGAATCGGTCAGGGTTTGGATCCAAGAGTCTGGATCGAGCCGCCAGTGTTGGGCTTGTTGCATTCGATCGACACAGCGGAGAAGTCTTGTGGCAAGCAGATGCCAAACATAGTTTTTGGCACAACGGGATCGTAGCTGGTGGCGATCAGATCTATTGTCTTGACAAAAACCCGGCGCCAGTCGAGGAAGCATTGCGGCGGCGCGGCAAATTGGATGCGTCGAGCCATCGTATTCTGGCTTTCGATTATTTGACCGGGAAAACAAACTGGGAAATCAGCGAAGATGTATTTGGTACTTGGCTGGGTTACTCCGAAGAGCATGATTTGTTGTTGCAGGCGGGGGCCGCTGCCAGCGATCGGCTTTCGAGTGAAGCGGGTCAAGGAATGGCGGTTCATTCTGCCAGCGATGGTTCCGTTCGCTGGAAAAAAGATTCTTTGAAATACACTGGGCCCTGTATCCTGCACAATGATCTGATCATCACCAATACGAATTCATACGCGGAGTCGGCAGGCGCTTTCTATTTGCACGATGGTAAACAGAAACTGGTTGCCAATCCGATCACGGGTCAGATGCAGCCTTGGAAGATCACGCGGGCCTACGGTTGCAACAATATCATTGCCAGCGAAAACCTGTTGACGTTCCGATCAGGAGCTGCTGGGTACTATGATTTGCAAACCAACGCCGGCACCGGAAATCTTGGTGGTTTTAAATCAGGATGCACATCCAATCTGGTCGTCGCCAACGGCGTTCTTAATGCTCCTGATTACACCCGCACGTGCAGTTGTGCTTACCAGAACCAGACATCTTTGGCATTGGTGCACATGCCTGAGGTGGAGTTGTGGAGTGTGAATACAGCAGCATCGGTTAAGACGCATGGTGAGAAAATTGATCAGGTAGGAATGAATTTTGGTGCTGCTGGTGACCGACGTGATTCCAACGGGTTGTTGTGGTTGGAGTATCCCGTTGCTGCGGGTCCATCACCACCATTGAAAATTAAATGGAACGATGGTGCCAACGAATTCCGTCACCATACGTCTGCTGTTTCTACATCCGATTACCCCTGGGTGATGTCATCGGGCTTGGATGGCATTGCGGAATTGCAGGTCGCCATGCACCTTCGAGATGAATATGCACTGCAGGAGGGCATACCGGTCAAGCATGTCAACGATGACGCAGCAGAGGATGAGCAGGGTGCAGTCGATCTGCTGAGTGCGGACCTCGAACTTACTGAGGGTTCGGGGAATCGGCTGATGGGAATCAGGTTCAATGACATCCGACTTTATAGCGATAGCCTGATTCGAGATGCCTACATTGAGTTCGCGAGTACGGAACCGGCAAAGGAGCCGACGCAATTGACCATTTCCGCCGAAGACAGTGGCAATGCTCGTAGCTTCTCCAAAGCCAATCAAGATTTGTCCTCGCGAATGGTCACGCAGTCAACCATCAATTGGGAACCAGAACCGTGGACCAGTAATCCGGCTGCAGGCAACACGTACCGTACACCCAATCTCGCCTCCTTGATCCAGGCAGTCACTCAGCGGGGAGATTGGAAGCCAGGTAATTCGATTGCTTTTTTGTTTTCCGGGAAAGGGAAACGGACAGCATCTGCATACTCCAAGAATGCGGGCAACCAGGCACGATTGATCATTGACGCGGTTGGCAAGGACGATTCTCTGAAACCTGCCGATAAGGATCGCTACCGATTGCGTTTGTTTTTTGGCAGATCGGATACGGGTGAAATCGGTCCACGAGTGTTTGATGTTTACGTGGAAGAGGAGCTTATGTTGCAAGATGTTATGATCAAGGGCTCCAGATCAGAACAAAACGAGCTTATCCATGTGCTTGATGACATTCTTGTGGACGAAGAACTGAACATCCGCTTTGAGGCGAAACAGGGAAAACCTTTGCTTTCTGGGCTGGAATTGATTCGACAGCGTCCAGGCAAAAGAGAATAGAATGGTTGCCCTGCCGTCACGTACTATCCCACCTTGAGTTTCCCATGAAGAATCCAAAAACAGCTGCTGTCTTCTGGATCGCCTGCACATTGGCTGGTTCGGTCGCAATCGCCTGCAATGTTCCTGTTTTCCGATACGCTTTGGAACGCTGGCCAGCTGACCCCTATGAATTGGTAGTGCTGCATGACGGAGAATTGAGTCCGCAGCATTTGGTCCAGATAACGGCGTTGAAGCAAGCAGATGACCGGTCAGATAAATCGGCAAATTTCAATGTCAGGATTATCGAGGCCAAGGCTTCTAAAGACCGTGTGCTATTGGATGTCTGGAAGAATCGTGGCAACAGCGGTGAACCACTTTTAGTCTCGCTTTATCCGAGGAATGCTCAAGAGGTTCCTGATCGGGTTGTCAGCGTGCACTCCTTGAGCGACCAGAGTATTTCACGTGTGATCGATTCTCCCGTGCGACAGGAATTGGTGCAGCGATTGCTATCAGGGGAATCCGCTGTGTGGGTCTTCGTGCCATGTGGTGACAAGGCTCAGGATAAAGCCGCATTGGAAAGATTGAAGATTGAGGTCAAGAAAAACCAAGAGATGCTGGAACTGCCGCCCCAAGATGAATTGGAGGAGGATGAATTGTTCCAACCAGAAAATCCGATTGAACTACGACTCGGTTTTTCGGTCATAACCCTTGATCGTGAGGATCCCAACGAATCATTTTTTCTCGAAATGTTATTGGGCAGCGAACCCGATTTGGAGTCGTTGGATGAACCCATGGCATTCCCCGTGATTGGTCGTGGTCGGGTTCTTTACGCGTTGGTGGGCAAGGGGATTTTTCGCGATACCGTCGCGATGGCTTCGCGGTTTGTCGTTGGTCCCTGTTCATGTCAGGTGAAAGACCAGAACCCCGGGTTTGATCTGCTGCTGGCTGTTGATTGGGATGAAAAACTTGGAGGCGCCGCGATCAGCGAACCAGCCAAGGAGCAGACAAAAGGCCCTATCCTGATTGATATCCCGACGGGCAAAAAGTGAGTTAGCGGTGTTGGATTCCGTTGATGAATAGTCGGAATTTGGGATCAGACAATCAGGTCGCACGTCAGGCCAATGAACAGCAATCTCGCTCTGACCTCGATACTTTTCTTTTGATAAGCCGCCGACAAATTACTCGCCGTACAGGTTCGATAGATGTCATTCAGATTATTGGTTTTTGTTCTCGGATTTTTGTGTCTGGAACTTGCCGGATCCTGGCTGACGTCAGCAGATGAGCCAGCTTACGATCCGGGTTTGGTGAAAACTTTGGTCGCCGAATCCCTGAAGAAGGGAAACCCTGGCCGCGGCGCTGTCATGTATGCTGCCCCGACGAGTGCTTGTTTGTCCTGCCACAAGGTGGGCACCAACGGTGGCGAGGTTGGTCCCGATTTAAGTCAAGTAGGAAAGAAACAGAAACTCGCTCATATCGTCGAATCACTGTTCTGGCCACAACGTGTTGTTGCGGATGAATACAAGTCAATCGCTGTCCTGAATCAGGATGGTCAGGTCGTTCGCGGATATCGGGTGCGCGAAGATGGTGCGGTTTTGGTGATCCGCGACAGTGCGACTGGAAAAACGGTAACGATAAAACAGGAAGACATCGATGCGGTTCAGCCCGTCGGTTCCCTGATGCCGGTTGGTTTATTATCGACGATGTCGTTGCAGGACAAGCATGATTTGATTGCTTTCCTGGCCGATCTTGGCAAACACGAGGAAATCAGCCCCGTCGCGATCGATGCGTTGCTTTCACATTCACACGGCCACCATCCAGAGTCCTTCGCAATGCTGCGGGCGCCGCTGCAGCCTGAGCGTTGGCCCAGTTGGCAGGCCAAAGTCAATCGTGACCGCATCTATGATTTTTACCGAAAGCAGGCCCGGCACTTTCGGAATGTAAAACCGCGGCCCCAGCTATTGGCAGAATTTCCCGGTCTTGATGGTGGCAAGGATGGACATTGGGGGAACCAGTCTGAGCCAACGTGGGCTGATGGACGTTGGAACGAGACGGACCTTGGAACTGTTCTATGCGGTGTCTTCAGCGGAGACGGTATCCGAGTGACACGCGGTATCTGTTTGCAGGTTGGCAGTGCGGGTCAGCAACTGTCCGCCTGCTTTGATCCCGATACGCTGACTTATCAAAGGGTCTGGTCAGGCGGTTTTGTCAACTTTTCGACTGTCAGACACGGTTTCATGCAAGGTCTGCGACAGGCAGGTGAAACGGTCAACGTCAAGCAGGAGAGCAGAGACTTTTTGCACGCTGCGAAGGAGAAAAAGTATCTTGGTTTTTACCGCTATGGAGACCGGGTAGTGTTTTCATACCGCGTTGATGGTGTGGAATACCTCGATGCCCCGCAGGTGGTAGATGGAAAATTTGAGAGTGTGGTCGCACCACGTGATCAGCATCCAGACCGCGGTCATCTGAGCGGCGGTGAGGCACAGTGGCCCGAGACGATCACGGTGCAGGGAAAATTGGGAACAAGCTCGCCTTACGCCGTCGATACGATTCCCCTGCCAAGAGAGAATCCATGGAAAGCGTTGATCTATGGCAGCGGACATGATTTTCTGTCCGATGGTTCTGCGGTGTTGTGCACGATGCAAGGGGATGTCTGGCGGGCGAGTGGGTTAGATACCAGTCTTCAGAAAGTGCGTTGGCAACGAATTGCATCAGGACTTTTTCAACCGCTCGGAATTGTTGTGCACGATGACCAAATTTTTGTCATCGGCCGCGACCAAATGACTCGATTGCACGATCTCAACAATGATGGTGAAGCAGACTACTACGAGTGTTTCAGCCAAGCTCTGGAAACGTCAGCTTCGGGGCATGATTTCACTTGTGATCTATGGCGTGACGCCGAAGGACAGTTCTATACGGCGTCGGGAAAACAGGGTGTCATGCGAATTGCCGCTGATGGTCAAACAGCCGAAGTGCTGGCGACCGGTTTGAGAAATTCGGACGGATTGGGATTGGACCCAGACGGCTTGGTAACGATCCCCAACAGCGAGGGTGATTGGACGCCTGCGTCCATGATTGCGGCAGTACGGCCTGACGGACCGATTCTTAATCGCTTTCCAGGTGCGTCACCCGATAGCCGCAATCTGCCATTTTTTGGTCGACCTGGCGGTAATCTTCAACAACCCCCTGAAGTACCAATGCTGTATCTGCCGCGTGGACTGGACAACTCGAGCGGCGGACAGATTTATGTCGATAGTGATCGTTGGGGCCCGGTGAAAGGACAGATGGTCCATTTGTCTTTTGGGGCGGGGCGGGCCTTTCTATTGCTGCGTGACGAGTTTGACGGTTGGATTCAGGGGGCGGTGATTCCGATTGCCGGAGAATTCGCTTCCGGTGCCCATCGCGGCAAGTTCAACCCCCGTGACGGGCAACTTTATGTTTCTGGCATGGCCGGTTGGGGTACTTACACCACCGATGATGGCTGTTTTCAACGTGTTCGTTACAGCGGCGATGAGCCCCAGTTACCGGTTGGATTCCATGTCCACGAAAACGGCATTCGTATCGACTTTTTACAGCCCATCGATCGGGCACTGGCCGAGAATCCCGAGTCACATTTTGCGCAGGCATGGAACTATCGCTACAGCGGAGCGTACGGGTCGCCTGAGTATTCCTCGAGACAGTTGGGGCTTCGTGGTCATGATGTGCTGAAATTGCAATCAGTCACGGTCTTGCCGGATGCCAAGAGCCTGTTTTTGGAAATCCCGAATCTACAGCCGGTCAATCAGTTGCACCTGCTGGTGAAAACCGGAAACGAGCAGGAACACGACCTGTTCATGTCGGTTAATCACATGGATAAAGCGTTTCGCGATTTTCCGTCCTATGAGCCATTGGACAAAGTGGTTTTACCTCATCCCATGCTGTCGGATCTTGCCAGACCGGTGGTGTCCAAACGCAATCCGCATAACAAGGCGATCGCGGACGCCCAGGCGATTACGCTGACTGCGGCAAAGAACCTGATGTTCGACCAGACGGAGATTCATTTGCCCGCCGGCAAAGCAGTTCGACTCAACTTTAAAAATCCCGATGCTGTTCCCCACAACTGGGCTTTGTTGAAACCTGGGACTCTGAAAAAGGTTGGCGAACAGTGCAATCGACTGATCTCAGATCCGCAGGCTGCTGCGCAGCAGTACATTCCACCAACAAGTGACATTTTGGCCTACACCGATGTTGTGGAACCGTATGCGTCACACACGATTTACTTTCGTGTTCCAAGTGAGCCGGGTCGGTATCCCTACCTATGTACGTTCCCGGGGCATTGGATGGTGATGAACGGAGTGCTCGTGGTGGAGTGAATTTGCTTCACCGATTCGACTCAGTGGTAGTCAGAGTGATTCACAACGATGTAGCTGAGTGTCCCGGTATTCGGGCCATGGCTTGCGCGAAGGATCGTGGAGGTGTTAAGATCTAGCGATCATCAGTCCACCCACCCATTCGTGATGTCACCACTGGTTTTAAAGCATCGGTGCCTCATCACGGGAGTCCTGCATTGAACCTCAAGCCTAATCGAACCCATCAGGGCAACTGCATTGAAAAGCTCCGTCAATTGGAGTCAGGTTCAGTCGATTTGGTCTTTGCCGATCCGCCTTTCAATATTGGTTATTCGTATGACATTTACGATGACCAGCGGACGACAACGGACTATCTGGAATTTTGTGAGGCCTGGATTCGTGAAGTGCACACAGCACTCAAGCCCAGTGGTACGTTTTGGCTTGCCATTGGTGACGAATATGCCGCGGAACTGAAAGTGCTGTCACAGAACCTCGGTTTTCATACCCGCAGTTGGGTGATTTGGTATTACACGTTCGGCGTGAATTGTGTCCGGGGCTTCAGTCGTTCACACACGCACCTGTTTCATTTTGTCAAAGATCCTGACAACTTCACGTTCAACGGCGAGAACCCTGCGGTTCGTGTCGCGTCTGCCCGGCAATTGGTTTACGCAGACAGTCGTGCCAATACGAAAGGCAGATTGCCAGACAACACGTGGATCCTGCGTCCTCAAGATGCACCAGCGCCAGGATTTTCGCCTTCCCACGATACCTGGTTTTTCTCTCGCGTCGCCGGCACCTTCAAAGAGCGTGAGGGATTTCATGGCTGTCAAATGCCGGAGCAACTTCTGGGACGTATCGTTCGCGTTTCGAGCAATCCGGGTGATCTGGTCGTCGATCCCTTTGGTGGCAGCGGAACAACTTTGGCAGTGGCGAAAAAACTGGGACGACAGTGGATGGGGTTCGAGCTGTCCAAAGAGTATGTGGCTCGCATTGAGGATCGCATCGCGGGATGCGAAGTGGGGCAGGATCTGGATGGTCCAGAAGATCCACTCAAGAGTGCTCCGAAAACATCTCGCGGGAAGAAGCGGACGAAGTTCAAGAATGGCAGACCGGTGATTTCATTGGATGCTGCGACGGAGGCCTCGGTGATTGAAGCGTTCGGCGCAGCCTCGGATGGGCACTCCACCGACTATCTGCTCTGTGATCCCGTATTGGGACAGAGCTTTGTGTCAGCTTGTCGCAAACGATCGTTACCAGGTGATCCGAGAATGTGGAATTCATTCTTGTTGCGGATTCGAAAGTCGGGCAAGTTGCCAAAGTCAACCAACGCGGGACGCCGTCTTTCGTATACTGATATGGACCCTTACAGCGATGCCAGCGAGGCAGCGATGAGGTTGATTGGCCTTGACTATGGAATGACGCTGGATGAAATGCTTTGCAGTCCTCAGGCTGCAAACGAGTTTGACCAGTTGGCTGGTCTGTTGGCACCCGGTTACACGCCGTTTGAATACCGTTGGGCAGCACTGGCGTTGCGAAAGCGTGCAGGTACAAAACGCTATCGAAATATGGCCTCCGAGCAACAAGACCACTGGCGTCAACAACGTACACCCACCCGCCGTTCGATTGAAAATTGTTTAACGACCAAATACGATTGCCCAGGGGTGTACCTGGTTTTGCACGAAGATTCGACGCTGTATGTTGGCGAGACTCGAAACATTCGTGAGCGTCTTGAAAAGTTGTTGAACACCGAGTCATGGATGAAGTTTTCACCCACGGCAGTACGTGTTTGGCAGTTGGAAAGCGAACAACAGCAGTTTGGCTTGCGTTCTTATCTGGTCAATCGAGACAAGCCGCTGTTGAACTCAGAGTATTTGCAGCACGACTAGGAAGACCAGCAGCCCATATTTATCTCGCCCTGACCTTGCCGAGGAAACATGTTTGAACCACCACTGCAGGGCTTGATTGCTGCCACCATCACGCCGCTTCATAGTAGTGGCAAGATCAATTTGGCTGCGATCGGTCCGATGATCAGCCGTTTGATTGAATCCGGCGTGACTGGGCTCTACGTTTGCGGCAGCACAGGCGAGGGAATGTCTTTGACCTGCCAAGAACGAAAATTGGTAGTGGAAGCAAGCGTCGAGGCTGCTGCTGGGCGAGTTCCTGTCATTGTCCAGGTAGGCCACAACAGTGTCGCTGATGCATGTGATCTTGCCGTTCATGCGGCAAGTGCCGGGGCTGATGTTGTTTCTGCCACCTGCCCGTCCTATTTCAAGGTTGCTGATACCACAACGCTGCTGAAGTGTATGGGGAAAATCGCCAGTGGAGCTCCACAACTTCCCTTCTACTACTATCACATCCCGGCATTGACCGGATCACAAATTGACGTGGTCGATTTTTTGGAACGTGGTGGTGAAGTGATCCCGAACCTCGTTGGGCTCAAGTACACCAATACACTTATCCACGAATTCCAAGCGTGCCAGAACACGCAGTCGCGAAAATTCGATGTGGTATGGGGCTGCGACGAAATGTTGTTGGCAGCTTTCGCCAGTGGGGCCACGGCCGCCATCGGCAGTACCTACAATATTGCGGCACCGTTGTACCGTCGGATTATTGAAGCGATTCAAGCCGGAGATTGGGATTCCGCTCGTCAGTTGCAATATCATTCGGTGGCGATGGTCAACGTGATGAAGGCCTATGCTTTTCACGCCGCGCTCAAAGCAATCATGTCCATGTTGGGAATGCCCGGCGGCCATTGCCGTCTGCCGCTGACCGCAATCTCGACAGAGGAAACTGAGAGTTTGCGGCGCAGGTTGGACGGAATTGGCTTTTTTGACTGGTGTGGTCATGATTCCCAAGTCAGTAGGTGAGACATGCGTGAGTTGCTATTCGGTTGGGTCTTGTTGGTGTTCACTGGTGTGCCGGCACTTGGGCAGGTTGTTCAACAGGACTTGTTGGCTTGGAGTGATGAATTACCGGCCTTGCCCGATTCCATTGGCGTCGCAGGTCCGTTTGCCGGCGTCCACGGTGACGCGCTGATTGTTGCTGGGGGTGCCAACTTTCCACCACCGGTCTGGGATAATGACAAAGCGTGGCACGATCAAATACATGTGCTGTTGCGAGAGGACGGCCAGTATGTCTGGAAGCAGGGCGGCCGATTGCCACGTCCCATCGCCTATGGTGCTTCGGTCTCGACCTCAGTGGGCGTCCTTTGCATTGGGGGCAATGACGGTCGCGAGACATTCAGCGATGTCTTTTTGATGCAGGCCAAGCCGCTGACTGGGGAAGTCACTGTTGTTGACTACCCCTCGCTGCCGCAACCATGCGCTTTTGGATCAGCTGCCATCATTGGTGAAGTTGTCTACCTTGCTGCCGGACAGTCCGGAGCGGGATTGGAGAGTGCGACCACAAAAATGTGGTCTCTTGACTTGGCCAAACGTAACGACGGGTCTGGATTTCAGTGGAAAGAGGAACCTTCTTTGCCGGGGCCGACACGCGCCCTGAACCTGACCTTGGCCCAGCATGATGGCTACGAAGAATCGATCTATGTGATCAGCGGCCGGAGACAGGAAGGCGATGAAGTTCAGTTTTTGACAGATGTGTGGCAATACAAGCCGGCATCAAAGACGTGGCGTCCGCGAGCCGATGTTCCCAAATGTGTGATGGCGGGTACTGGAGTCGGCTGGGGTCAAAGTCATTTGCTGGTGCTTGGTGGCGCCGACGGATCGAAATTTTTTCAAGGAGATGAATTACGTGATGACCATCCAGGTTTTCCCAAGCAGGCTTGGGCGTACCACACGATTACTGATACCTGGGTTTCGGCAGGTGCAACTCCGCAGAATCAGGTCACCACTATCGCTGTCAAATGGGATGACGCAATCATTGTCCCCAGTGGTGAGATACGACCCAGGGTACGGACGCCGAATGTCTGGAAGGTCACGGTAATCCCAAAGACTAACCAGTTTGGCGTCGTGAATAATTGCGTGCTGATTGGCTACTTGCTGGGGATGGTAGCGATTGGTTTTTACTTTGCTCGTCGGACCAGGAATACAGATGACTTTTTTCGAGGCGGAAAAAGCATTGCCTGGTGGGCAGCCGGATGCAGCATCTTTGCGACGATGCTCAGTTCCCTGACTTACACAGGAGTGCCTTCGAAGTCGTATGCGCAGGACTGGGTTTATTCGGTGGGTAACTTCATGATTCCCTTGGTAGCGATCCTGGCCGTTTATGTTGCTTTGCCGTTCTACCGCAGAATTGATGCTACCAGCGCTTATGAGTATCTGGAGAAACGATTCAATCGCGGTGTACGCTTATTTGGCAGCGCCAGCTTCACTCTGTTTCACATTTTTCGGATGGCAGTCGTGATGTCTCTGACGGGAATGGCATTAGCGGTTGCGACACCTCTTACGCCGGTTCAATCGGTGCTGGTAATGGGGATCATGAGTATCATCTATTGCACAATGGGCGGTATCGAGGCAGTGATTTGGACCGACACCGTGCAGACGGTGATTTTGTTTGTGGGAGCTTTGATCGCCTTGGTGTTGCTGGTGTCGGGGATCGACGGAGGATGGCAAGGCTTTCAGGAAACATCACAAGCCTCGCAAAAACTCAAAATGGTAAATATGAACATGGAGGCAACGAGTGCACAGATCGCTCTGTGGGTCATCGTGGTCGGAGGTATTGCGCAGAATGTTTCTTCCTACACGGCAGATCAGGCAGTGGTGCAGAGATACATGACCACTGAGACCCGTCGCTTGGCGGCACGATCCATCTGGCTGAATGCTGCGTTGGCAATTGTGGCAACCTTTTTGTTCTTTGGCCTCGGCACTGCACTGCACGCCTATTATCAATCTCATCCGGAAAAGCTTGATCCAAACATTACAACCGATCAGATTTTTCCTTTCTTTATTGCGCACGAGATGCCGATTGGCGTTGCCGGTTTGATAGTTGCCGGGATCTTCGCGGCTGCCCAATCGACGGTTTCCACCAGTATGAATTCAACTGCTACAACGCTGGTGACCGATTTTTTGCGACCGCTGAACACCTGTCGTACCGATCGAGGTTACTTGCAAGTCGCAAGGATTCTGACCTTCGTGATCGGTGTGTTGGGGACGCTGATAGCCCTGCTGTTTGTTGATCCCGATATCAAATCACTATTTGATCAGTTTCTCAAAATTATCGGACTGTTCATGGGCGTATTGGGTGGACTGTTTGTGCTGGGAGCGATGACGAAACGTGCCAACGGTACGGGAGCCCTGACGGGAGCAATTGTGGGTGCATTGACGATGTATCTGGTTTGGAAAGAGACTGCGATTAACGGTTACCTTTACACTGCGATTGGCATCGGGGTCTGTTTCGTAGTCGGCTATCTGGTCAGCTTTCTCAGGCCTGCCTGCAACGAGGAAAAATTGGCAGGGCTGACGGTTTATACAATGCTTGATGGCGGCACAGATGGTGATGCAAGTGGATCAGCTGCATGAGCCGGTTAACAGCTGAAGAACTTGTCGCGGTTTACCGCGGCGGCTTGCTGGAAGACACCCTGCCCTTTTGGCTGGATCATTGTGTCGACCGTCAGCATGGTGGTTTCATGATGGCGCTGGATCAGACTGGAAATGTGATCGACACTGATAAGGGTGTCTGGCAGCAAGGGCGTTTCACGTGGCTTCTAGGTGAGCTTTACAACAATCTGGAAGCTCGTGATGAGTGGCTGGAACTGGCGTGTCACGGAGCAGAGTTTCTTACTGAACATTGCTTTGATCCTACCGATCATCGCATGTGGTTCCATGTCACCCGAGATGGCACCCCCATTCGAAAACGCAGATATGCATTCAGTGAGAGTTTTGCCGCGATAGCCTTTGGAGAACTTGCCAAGGCGACCGGGAACCAGGACTACGCCGACCGTGCCTCCAAAGCTTTTCAGCAGTTTTTACAGCACAATCTCGATCCCGTTGACACACCGCCAAAATTCACCGATCACCGGCCAACAAGATCCATTGGTTTTCCGATGATTACCATCGCCACGGCACAGGAGCTGAGGGATTCTATCGGGCTGGACGACGCAGATCATTGGATTGATAAGAGTATCGAGACGATTCAGAGATTTCATCTCAAGCCCGAGCTGAATTGTGTCATGGAGACTGTGGGCCTTGAGGGACAGGTGATTGACCATTTTGATGGCCGGACGCTGAACCCGGGGCATGCGATCGAAGGTGCCTGGTTTTTGATGTGGGAAGGGGCTCACCGAGAAGATTCGTCCCTGATCGATATGGGTTGCCAAATGCTGGATTGGATGTGGCAGCGGGGTTGGGATGCCGAGTATGGTGGAATCCTCTATTTCGTGGACTTGCACGGGCATCCTGTACAGGAGTACTGGCATGACATGAAATTCTGGTGGCCCCAGTGCGAGGCGATCATTGCCACGTTGCTGGCGTATCGGCTCACGGGGAATCAAAAGTATGCCGATTGGCATCAACAGATTCATCAGTGGGCATACCAGCACTTTCCCGATCCCGAGCATGGTGAATGGTTTGGTTACCTTGACCGTACCGGCCGCGTGACCTCGACATTGAAGGGTAACTTGTGGAAAGGACCCTTCCATTTACCGAGGATGCAGCATGTTTGCACCAGAATTTTGGCTTTGTGACTGGCTGGTGGGGCATCTTGTCAGGGTATGGTTCTCGGTTCGATCAGTGGCAAATTGCCGAAAACCGGGCGGACCCATCCCCATTTTTTGACTATCCCTGTTTACAATTCAGGTAAATCAAACGAATTCCTCCTTTCCCCCTCTGTATCCAACCTCAACCCCTTCGAGGATATAAATGACGCAAAACGATTCTAATCGGCGAACTTTCCTGAAGTCATCAACGGCTGCTGCAGCAGGTGCCGCGTTGACTAGCACCATCGCCAAGACCGCCCACGCAGCTGGTAGCGATACGATTCGCTTCGTGCTGATCGGTTGCGGCGGGCGTGGTAGTGGAGCTGCGGCACAGATCATGAATACCAAAGGAAATGTCAAGCTGGTTGCTGTCGCTGATCCATTTGAAGCAAAAGCCAAAAGTGCAATTTCCCGACTGGGCAAAGGCGACAATAAGGACAAGGTTGACGTTCCCGATGAGCGGATCTTTGGTGGGCTGGACGGATACAAGAAAGCAATTGATGTTGATTGTGATCTGGTGATCATCGCAACCCCTCCGGGTTACAAACCACAGCAGTTTGAATACGCCGTCAGCAAGGGCCGCCATATTTTCATGGAAAAGCCGGTTGCTGCGGACGCCGTTGGAATACGCCGCGTTCTGGACGCGGTTGAAGAATCCAAGAAGAAAAAACTGATGGTGGGCATTGGCTTGCAGCGCCGCCACGAGCCCCGGTACATGGAGACGATCGATCGGATTCATGACGGAGCGATCGGTGACGTCATTGCTCAACGGGTTTATTGGAATGGCGGGGGCATCTGGTATCGCAACCGGACTCCCGAGATGAGCGAAATGCAGTTCCAGACCAATAACTGGTATCACTTCAACTGGTTGTCAGGTGACCAGATTTGTGAGCAACACATCCATAATCTCGATGTCGGTTGCTGGGTCAAAGGTGAGTATCCTGTTGAGTGCAACGGCATGGGTGGACGTGAAATGAGAATGGGTGGTGATGCGTCGAAATCACAGATTTTCGACCATACCTTCTGTGAGTACACCTTCTCTGATGGAACGAAAATGTTCAGTCAGGGTCGTCACCTGCGTGGTGCCTGGAACAAGGTTGGTGAAGCGGTTCACGGTACCAAGGGTACTGCAAACCCAAGCGGATCGATTGAGGGTGAAACCAGCTGGAAATTCACTGGAAACAGCCCGAATGGTCACCAGCAGGAACAGCACGATCTGATCGAGGCTCTCATGAGAGGTGAGATCTACAACGAGGGCGAGTACGGTGCTAAATCGACCTTCACGGCGATTCTTGGTCGCGAAGCCTGCTACAGCGGCAAGGTTTTGAAGTGGGACGACTTGTTGGCACGTGGCCGTGAGTTGGCACCAGGAATTGACAACTACAAGTTGGACACACCACCCCCAACCCTGCCAGGTGAAGACGGCTTGTACCCCGTACCAGTCCCAGGCGAGTACGATCCGTTTGCTTCCTGATTGCTGCGGTAGCTTTGACAACAACAGCGTCTCTGGATTGGCGAATGGCCGATCCAGAGGCGTTTTTTATTGCCTGCGCTTGATCCGGTGAGCCGGGTCTTTGCGGGGAAAGTGCAACCGCAGGTGAGGCACAGCATCGTCTTCTTCGGCGGCTGCAGGTGCGTTGGACGGCGTTTTGGCGGTATTGGGTGTGACAACCTCCATCTCAACAGAATCGTGCTGCTGTGTAGCGGTTGTTTTGACAGAGTCAGTTGGTTTTGCACGTCGTTGATCGCGTGGCTTGAAGAAGCGACCAGCCGGACCTGCCAACAACGCTGGCAGCAGGATCAGGTCGCCAACCAAGGCGGCTAACAACATCACCAGCATCAAAGTGCCGAAACGTTGTGTCGGAGTGAAGGTTGACAGAGCAAATACAAACAGCCCCAGTCCTCCGACGATTGTCGTTTGTGTCATGGCGGGGCCGACCCTGCGATACGACTGAATCACAGCTTCCACGCGACTCATCCCCTCATCGAGATGGGCACGGAACCACGATAGGAAGTGAATGGTGTCATCGACGGCAACGCCCATTGCGACGGATGCGGTCATCATGGTTCCGATGTCAATTTCGATGTTCAAATGGCACATCACGCCAAAGACAATCAAAACAGGAAAGACGTTTGGAATCATTGAGATGAGTCCTGCTGCCAATCCATTTCCCAGATTGCTGGGTTTCATCCATCCAACGGGCAGGCGGCCTGGATTGAGTAGCCAAATCATCACCAGAGCAATCAGGACGAATGCCATCGCGATCGAGTGAGTCAAGCTGGTCAAAAGCGTTCGTTGCGCCTTGTAGACAACAGGAACGACTCCTGTGTAGATGACCTGGATCGGACCGCTTCCGATCACATCGGGAATTCGTTCCGACGTAAGTTTTGGCGTAATGACTTTGTCGCGAATGCTCGTCGCGTCAATGAAATTGCCCGAGGCTTCAAAATCTTCTTTCTTGAAAACGTCGCTGCCGAGCCAGACAATCGCGTCGAATTTTTTCAAGGAATCAGACCATTTCGGATTGGAGGTCAGGGCCTCTGCTTTTTCCGCTGATACATTGAGCCAACTGGGGGCTTCGAGTCTCTCACCATTGAGCAGCTCAGCGAGCGTTGCGTTGTAGGTCGCTTTGCGATTGATCTGACCATCGGGATAAATCAGTTCAGCGTTAAGAAGCGTTGCCGGACGGTCCTCGCTAACCACTAAAATCCGTGATTTCGAATCGAGTTTCTTCGGTTCACCGTCTTGATCGGTGGTGAGCCGCTGAAGGATTTCGTCCCGTGTATCGTAGGCTCGCAGAACAGGTTCGACAGATTCCCGCAGAGTCGAAATGAAGTATCCGTAGTCCACATCTGAAAGTGCGGCGACCCGCAGGCTGATCCTCCAGAGTTCGCTTTCGGCGGGTCCATCAGATTTTTCCAGCCTCAAATAGTCGTTGTCACGCAGGTCTTGTCGTCCGGCCAGCAACTCGCGATTGAACTTGGCTCGGATCGGACTGTAGCTGTTGCTCGGTGCGGGCAGCGGTGGCAGCACGGTATTGGCACTTGTGACCTGCCCGACCACGCCGCGGCCTGGCTCACCGAGAGTCCGATTCACTACGGTTCGAATTCGCGAGATAGCTTCAACGCGTTCCAGCATTGTCAAAGACTGGATAGAGGGTTCACTGGCTTTCGAGTTGTCATTACCGGTGTTTTCAGTGCCGTCTACCGAATACTCGGCTTGCATTGAGGGCGGCACACGAACAATGAGTTCCATTGGGACCAGTTTGCCAAAATTGTCTTCCAGCCAACCGTAGTCATGGATGATTCTTGAATCGGGATCGAATAACTTCAACAATTGAACGGACGTCTTGATGTTCAGGAGTCCGAGTGAGCAAACCGCAAGCAGCAGCAGGCACGCACTGCTGACCATGGCATGGTGTGAGGTGATCCAGCGACCAACCGCAGCCCACCAGTCCGACAGGCGACTTTCGGGCGGCGAAGTCGATACCGTTTCATCTGACCCTTCAAATTTTGGTGCAAAAACCTGTAGAGCGGCCGGCAAGTAAGAGAACAGGACGGCCAGCGTCATGATCACGCCGATCGCTGAATAGAAACCAAAGTTGCTGATCGGTGCCAGGTTGCTGGTGAACAGCGATGCCAGACCGATCGCAGTGGTGATCGAAGCCAGTGTGCAAGGTAGCAGTGCATGTCGCAATGCTCGCCCAGGAGCGCCAGCTTTTCCGCGGATCCGCACCTCGTCACGGTAATAGTTGACGACGTGAATTGCCCCCGAGATCCCGAGCACATACACAAGTGAAGGCATGCTCAACAAGATCGCGTCGACTTTGCCTGAGGTCCACCAGACCATTGCCATGCTGAGCATCGCTGAGCAACCACCGACAATGAAGACCATTAAGGTGATTTTGACGCTGCCGAAGCAGATATAAGACAGCACAATTCCCAGCACGATGCTGTAGCCGACCAACCGTACCAGCGTGACAGTTCCCTCTTCATCGATTGCTGTGTTGTCGACCGGGGGGCCACCAATTCGCAGGGGTGGTTTACCGTCAACCGATTCGACGGGCGCTCGATTGAAAGGTGGAGGGGCCATCGAAGGCGGTGCGGGAGGCTGCACACCTGATTCTGCTGCCAGAGTCAACAGGCGACCACGCGGTTGGCCCATGATTCCCCGACCCAGAGCGTACCCGAGATTGTCTTTCGCCAAATCAGTCAGCGTGATCAGGACGCATGTCAATCGCGGAGGCGGTTGGACTTCAATCGCATCATGAATAGCGTACCAGGCGTCCGTTCTGACCTTCAGTGGTGCCTGTTTCAGTTGGTCCAGTGACGCTTCAAAGTCCTTTGCCAGAATCTCGTTGAGGTGGAATTGCACCAAGTCATCAAACGCTTCCGGTAATTGTTCTTGTTGACTTTCGGGAAGGGCATTGCGGAATGCTTCGGCTGTCCATTCGAAATCGACGTTGATCGCAGGCGCAAAAAGTGTCCCAGTGAGTCGTTCCATGGCGCGACGCCGCGCTACAGTTGACCTGCGGTCTTGGTCCGTCAGATCGATGGGCCATAATGGACCACCCTCGCGAGCCAATTCATCGAGGATCGAATCACCCGTTTGGACCGAGTGAAACAGAGTCGCACAAATGATTGAGGGATTGTTGTAGAAAGGATTCGTGAACTGCGTCTCACTGGGTGGCTCGCCGAAGCCAGTCACGAAGGTACCGTTGAGTTTGTAGTTGCCCAGCGACTTTCGAATTTGGCGACCAATGGCTGCCGGACCATTACTGGCTTCGTCCCAGCGATAGAGATGGCCGTTCGGCTTGATGTAGTACCATTGTCCATCCGGCGTGCTGAGCCATTTTTCCTCTTCGCCACCCCAGTTGTAAAAATCACTGCCAGCGAGCAGCAGTTGCAACTCATTGCCGACCTGCTTGGCCCGTCGGTAGCTTTCAGCAAGTTCCAGCGGGAAATCGGCAGATGGGTCAAAGGTGTCACTCTCGTGCAATAATTTCTGCTCGAGCAACTTCAGTCGCTGGTCGCCACTGACACATCCGGGCCAAGTGGCCAATACGAAACTCTCGCCCGCAAAGTGATCGGCAAACCACTCCAGTTCGGCAGTTTCAGGAAAGTCACTGGGCAACCAGTCTTTTACATCGTTTTCTTTTTGGCTCAGGCTCAGCCTTGCAGCCCGAAAGCCCGATGGCAGGAGAAAGAAGAATGCAACCAGAATGAGCAGCGCATAATTGATCCTCAATGGGCTACGTCGCTCAAGCAGTGGACGTTGATTCATGGAGGACGCTAGTTGCATGAGCCGACGGAAGCGACTCGGTTTCGATGTGGGGTGTTGTTAGACGGTAAATTACCGCTGATGACTCGAGTGGTCTACTTCAAACGGCTTCACCGCCTCACCCAATGGCATTCCATTTGTCGAATGTTCGGATCACGGTCAGTTTACAGGCATTTTTGGCTTGCTCGCAACGGAAAAAGCGATTCGTCTTGACCCTACTGGCGGAACTCATCCGCTTCATCGTACCTGAATTGGCTAAATGACTCGCTCTAGAGATCGGGTTAGCCTGCAGATTGGGGCTACAAATGGTCTGATTCCCAACCAAAATGGTTGCGGATCGATTTGTGGCAGCGCTGAAGGAGTCGGTTTTTCTAACCCGAACCCCGTTTATTCTCGAAAGATACCGTTCTTGTGACAGCAATTGCTTTGTGGCCCTGGCTTTGTCGGTGCCCGCATTCTTGGTACCCGTGCTGCCGTCGGTGACGGGATATTCAGGGAGCAGAGGTATTTCGCGAGCGATAAAAACGATTTCCCAAGATCTGTTCCAACAGAAACAGAGCCAACGCGAACAGAATCGCCGGTGAGTGTAACGATACACGTTGGGTAGCCTTGTTTTCGGCAAACTCGATGCCTTCACGGTCCGTTACCAGATCGTATCGTTCAGGTGCAAAAATCTGGTCCAGTTCGTCTCCGCCAATTCTGGCGAGCGAAATCGCATTGGGAGGCAGATTGGTGGAGAAACCTTCGCCTGGCTGTCGTCCACGAATCCAGTAGATTCCGACCCGTGACGTGTCGTAAAAGGTGACTTGCTTCGCGTTGGGAGCGACGTTGAGTGGAATGGGAGGTTGATCGTCAGGTGGAAAGATTTGGATTCGCAGCGTCTGGTTCGATTCATCCCTTGTCGCATTCAAACTGCGGTTCTGGTCAAGTGGTTCAGTGGCGATGACTTTGGGTCTGCCAACAAGCAACATCGATTCGTTGTTTCCCCGTTGTGTCAAATATTCGATGCTCTGCCGCGTCAGCAACCACGCCGGCCAAGGGTCGGTACCGAACAGCGTGTTCCAGTTTCGGGAATCGGCCGACAAACCGGGGATCGGTGTACTCACGACCAGCACACGACCAGAGGTTCCGCCCGATTCGTTGGGTACGATTCTCGATGTCATGGCCGGATGATCAGTACCGGCGTATTGAATCAGGACCGCGTCATTCTCGGCTGGCTTCAACTGCCAGTACTGCTGCACGCGAAAATCGCTCCATGGGGTGTTGTTAGCGAGTACGGAAGTGACCGGGTTGCTAGTGGGCGTGATTTGGAAAAAGGTACCCGGTGCTGGTACTCGCCACCGCCGCATCAGCGTTGGTGTGTATCCCGACTCAATGTTGGAACCGGTTGCCGCTGGTCCTAAAGAGACAAAGACTCCGCCCCCGGTCGCGGTGTATTCAGCAATGGTTGAGTCTTGAAGAACTTCGTTTGTGGGGTTGAGCAGGAGGATGGATTTGAAGTCTGTGAGTCGTACTGCCGACAGGTCAGTAAATCCGATTCTTTCGACCCGGAACTCTGCATTTTCTTCATCGCCTAATCCGGTGGATGCAGTCATGGTTTGGCTGATGACACGTGACTCGTCAGTATCATCACAGACCAGTAGTACCTTGGAGGGCGGCAAAACTTGCAGGGTGAAATAGCGGCAATCATCAACCGCGATTCCGTCGTCACCCACCAGTTTTATTCGTCCGTGGTGAGTACCTGTATCGAGCGCGGGAATCGTCAGTAGCAGTTCACTCGATCCGCCATTTGCCACTCGAACACTTGTTCGGTCGAAACTCTGGAATTTAGGCAGGATGACAGCCCCGTCGCGGATCACCGGCAGGGCCGGGTCGCGGTCATACATCTGAAGTTCTGCGGTGACAGAATCATTTTCAGTGGCGTCGAACGAATCGAAATCAAGTGTAGTCGATACCGAGATGGGTGAGCCTCGGGGCGGTGTGTTATCAGCAAACTTTGGGATCGAAAGTGACCGATTGAATCCTTCAAAATCCCCGAGGTCAAAGATCGTCAGTGCGATCGAGGGTTTTTCGTCCAGCAATGTGACCATGCTGCTGTCATTCACTACGTCAGCCCACGTTGACTCAGTCAAGTCGCTCAGCAACAGAATTTGCCGATTGGGCAATTCGCTGGTTCGCACCAGACGTGCGGCAGCATCCAGTCGTGATGTGATCGACTGGGTTGTATCGAGCGCCTGAAGTTGTTCAATCTTGGAAACCGCATTCGTCGTGTCCATGGAGAACGACGCCACTTGAGAAGACCGATCGATAATCGCAACGCGGCTGGTGCGAGGTAACCGAGTCACCATCCACGTTGCCACATCCTTCATGCGGCTGATTCGATTGTCATCCGCGCTATTCCAGGCCGAAGTGGGTGAATTATCCAGAATGATCGCGATCGCGACAGGTTCAGTCGTGTCGATTGATGGCGCGGGTCCTGAAGCATAGGTGTAGCTTCCCCAAATCAGCGAGATTAACAGAACCGCTGCGGCGGCAGCGCCAAGTCCATAGGTAGTGGTTTTGGCTTGCCCTCGGGAAAGTGCAACGGTTGCCATCAGTAGCAAAACGATTCCCAGTAGCGAACATAACCCGATAGTCAGCCAGGTGATCGATAAGGACTGGTGGATTGCCGGTCGGGCGAGTGCAATCGCGAGCATGCCTACCGCCAAGATTCGCAGGGCCAGCAACCACCAGCGGCGTACCCGCAGGCGGCTGCGATTTGATTCAACACGTTTGGTCAGAAAACGGATCGAGGGAAAAACAACTTTTCGAGGCTCACGCCGGGCGATTAGATGTAGCAAGACCGGAACGGCTATCGCCGCCAGACCGAACAGTAGGGTTGCATTCAGGAACGTCACGGGGCGTGGCAGTTACGGGCGGTTCGAAGGGTGGAAGTTGCTGGTGCGGGGGGGACCTGGATGCCGGTGGGCATGTCCGGCGGAAAGCTCGTGCCCCTGCGCTGTGATCACGACGCCTTGTCCTCTGGTTACGCTTCCCTCACCGCGCGCTTCGACAAGCACAAACGGCTTCGGATCGGCTGCTGCCAGCCGTTCGATGCCCTCCAGGCGTTCGTCATCAGATCGCACCGCACGGGGCGCGAAAGACATTGCGAACACTGTGGTTACCAGAAACAGGAATTTGATTGGCATTGGATATTTTCTCAAACACAGTGTTTCGTTGCGGTATGACGCCCAAGTTCACCAGCAATCAGCCCAAGTCTCTGGTCAGGCCTCGGCGACTTCGTGCTGATCGCGTTGTTCTGTCCGCCCCGTGCTGGTGACCTTGCTCAGTTCGTTCTTCTCGAAATTTCTTCGAAAGTCTTATCGAATTCATAAGTCAAAGCGATACACGCCTGATCATACAGGAGCCAAAAGCCAAGCAATGGCAACCCGAGAAGAACTATAGAGGCGATCAACGATAGGATGGCGACCACGATGCCAATGATTGTCAACGATACATCAAGGCCAATCCGAATTTCCGTTCCTGTGCTAGTGCCGACGAGTGCAATTTGTCCGCTTCCGCTGACGATTACAGAAGTTGCTTTGAGTCCATCAAACACCAAGACATCATCGTCAGCCGTATTCTGGATCAGGCAGTCACGTGATTCAAATGCGTGCTTCGCCATGGTGACAGCATCTGCAGTCGAAACATCGATAGCCAAGAGGTTTCGTATTACCATGAATTCGTGATCCTGATTGACGGGTGTTGACCGTTTAATGGACAGAACCTCCTAGGATACCAACCGCGTGTTGACATGAACGGGCGTAGTAAGCCAGCCCGTCTATTTATAACTCCTTGTTCATCCGTTGTCAGGTTGCCTCGCTGCATCGGATTAAACCCATCCCGCGAGTGAATATGTCCGAATCTGCTGTTTGCCATTGAATGGCATTTTCGGCCATTGGGGTCAGGTATTCGATCAATGGATTCAGGGAGCCATTTGCAGCCAGCAATTGTTCGTAATGCAAACAGAGATCAGTTCCCATTCTCGATTCCAGATAAACGGCGGGAATGACTGGAAAGCATGCCATTTTCACAGAGGAGTCAAATGGATGCTCGACCGAACCCGATAGGAAATCGATGTGCCCGAATCTTGTTCGCCGGGAAACGCTCGTCGTGCATTTCACACCACAAAGGTCGCACACCAGGCCCTTGTCTTGGCGAAATGATGGTGCTGCCGCGATTCATCGGGCAAAGTCAGGTTGAATCTTTAAAAACGGCTTTGGCGTTGAATCAGGTATTCGGTCAAAGCTTTGTCGAACGGCATACTTGTATCCAATGGGACATAATCAACTCGCAGGTTGTTGCAGCCTTCGCGGTAGGCTTCTCGAAATGTCTCTACTTGCTGCAGGTAGTCATCGCGGAATCCTGTTGCATCGACTGAGACAGTTTCTCCACTTTCCGAGTCTTCGAATTGCACCGGTCCTTCATAGGGAAAATGAATTTCGGCTTCGTCCATGACATGGAACACGATCACGTCGTTGCCACTGTGTCTCAGGCGAGCCAAGGCGGCGAGGATTTCTTCTGGTCCCCCTGCGTCATCGGACGTCGGCAGCAGATCGGAAAACAGAATCACGAGCGAATGCTGTTTAAGCATCGCTGCCACCTGTGTAATGCAAGCAGCCAAGTCGGTTTTTCCGGTTGGTTGCAGCTTGGAAAGCTGGCCAAGGACTTCACCCAAATGACCGCGACGACTGCGAGCCGGCAGTCGGGCCTGCATTTTTTCGTCAAAGGTGATCAGGCCTACTGGATCCTGCTGCATGGTCATCAGGTAGGTCAATGACGCTGCAAGGCATGTGCAGTACTCGAATTTTGTCATTGTCTGCTGTTCGGTGAATCCCATCGATTTGGACAGGTCAATCACCAGATAGGCTGTCAGATTGGTTTCGGATTCAAACCGTTTGACAAAGTATTTGTCTGTTTTTGCGTAAACCAACCAGTCAATCAGTTTCGGATCGTCACCACGGTTGTAGCGGCGATGTTCACTGAACTGAACAGAAAACCCGTGGAAGGGGCTGGAATGCAAACCTTGCAAAAAACCCCGCACGACCATTCGCGCGCGCAAATCGAGGCGTTTGATCTGTTGCAGCGATTCGGGTGAAAGCAGTGCTGTCATGCAGGGATTGGTGTTTGGGCGATCCGTTCTCAGGTCGCACGAGCCAGTTTTTCGGGTTCGGGCGGTTGAATCTCATCCAGTAATCTCATCACGATTGCATCGGTATCCATGCCCTCGGCCTGTGCCTGAAAGTTGGTCGCGACACGGTGCCTCAGGACAGGCAGTGCAATCCGCCTGATGTCATCGGGGTCAATGCTGAACCGGCCGTCCATGGCAGCGATGGCTTTCGCACCTGCGATCAGATTTTGACCCGCCCGGGGCCCAGCACCCCAGTCCACCAGTTCCTGAACATATTCAGGTGCCGAGGGATCTTTGGGACGCGTTGCTCGCACCAGTTGAGCTGCATAGCGAATGACATACGGATTGACGGCGATGCTGGAGACCAGTTTCTGTATGTTAAGAATCGCACGAGAGGAAAGCACCTTGTTGACGTTTATCGACTCGCCACGTGTGGTTGCCGTCAGTATTTGCTCTTCTTCGTCGGCTGATGGATAGCCCACTTTGATGTTGAACATGAAGCGGTCGAGTTGTGCTTCGGGCAGTGGATAGGTGCCTTCCTGTTCAATCGGGTTCTGGGTGGCAATGGTGAAGAACGGTGCGGGTAATTGATAGGTTTCGCGACCCACCGTGACCTGCCGTTCTTGCATTGCCTCAAGCAGGGCGGCTTGTGTTTTGGGTGGTGTCCGATTAATTTCGTCGGCCAGCAAAATATTAGCGAAAATAGGGCCTTCCACAAACCGAAAACTCCGGCGACCCTGTTCGTCTTCCTCTAAAATTTGTGTCCCTGTGATATCTGAAGGCATCAAATCGGGAGTAAACTGAACACGCTTGAAGGAGACGTCGAGGATATCTGCCAAGGTACTGACCATCAGGGTCTTTGCCAGTCCGGGTACACCTTCAAGAAGGCAGTGGCCGCGAGTGAAGATGGCAGCCAAAAGTTGCTCAATGGTATCACTTTGGCCAATGATGACTTTCGCTAACTCTGATCGCATGGTTTGCTGGTGATCGGAGAATTCGCGTAAGACATCACCGAGATTCCGCGAGGCTGTTTGGCCCGCCGGTGGTTGCTTCGGGGATGGTGGTGGAGGAGAACCGCTCATGATGGAAAAGAAACAATCCTTTGCGGAAACACGACGGATGCCATTGGTGGTTGCATCGAGGTCGCTGGGTGTTGCGCGGGCAGTCAGCCGATTCGCTAGTTGCTACCGCTATCTTAGACCGCTGAGGCAGATAGCGGGAAAGGGGGGCCACTCATGGATCGTCCTGTTTGGCCTCTGTCTGGTGCTGATGCCTCAGGGTCAGGCCCGGGCAGAGGTGGATGCAAGGGCGGTTCAACGATCAATCGACCGCGGAATTGCCTATCTTCGCAAAACTCAAAATACTCGCGGTGGCTGGGAAGAATTCGGTGGTCAGTCATGCGGCCTCTCTGCCCTGTGTACTCTTGCGATGCTCAATGCATCGGTTTCCCGAGAAGACGCCGATATCGTACGTGCGATCCGATATTTGAGAACTTTTGAGCCCAATGAGACCTATTCGGTCGCTTTACAGACGCTGGTTTATTGCCAGTTGGGGGCTGCTGGTGATCTGCCCCGCATTCGTCGTAATGTTCAGTGGCTTGTTAAAGGTCAAAAACTTGCTGGTGCTGCTGATCGAATTGGCAGCTGGGACTATGGCAGCCGGCGTGGCAGTGGTGACCCGTCCAATGCACAGTTTGCGCTGTTGGCACTCGGGGCGGCTCAGGACCGAGGGATTGCGATTGATGCCATCGTTTTCAAGCGAGCTCACGATTACTGGGTCAATCGCCAGCAATCCAATGGTGGCTGGGCGTATGGTAGTGGTCGGCGGACATCTGGCAGTATGACCTGTGCTGGGATTGCTTCGGTCATCATTGCAGGCAGTCGCCTGGACTCGGATGTTGGAAGTAATCAGATTCAATGTTGTGGTGCGAACACAGCTGATGAACAAGCCATTGAGAAGGGAATTCAATGGCTGGGCAGTAAATTCACACTGGAGACCAATCCTGGCGGGGATTCCATGACCTACTTCTACTACCTGTATGCCGTGGAGCGTGTTGGTCGGTTATCAGGTCGACGTTTTATTGGTGAACATGATTGGTACCGTGAGGGTGCAGAATACTTGATCAATATTCAGGACAAATTTCAGGGCTTCTGGTCCAACGTTGGTGCGATGGAAAGCGGTAACATCGCGACTTCTTTCGCGTTGTTGTTTCTCAGCAAGGGGAAACGCCAGGTAGTGGCTGGCCGACTCAAGTACGGAAACTCTGATCTGGAATCCCAGTGGCAGCAGCATCCCGATGGGCTGCGACAACTGGTACGACATGTTGAGCAAGACTGGGGGCGGGACCTGACTTGGCAAACCATCGATGCCAACACTGCCAGTCTGAACGACCTGCTTCAGACACCCGTTCTTGTGATAAGCGGGACTGAAGCAATTCAACTGCAACCCGAATTTTCTGAACGACTGAAGCAGTATGTGGATCAGGGTGGTTGCATCCTGTTTGAGGGCGAGGGGGGCGATGGATGTGGGGATGCCAGTGGCTTTGAACGTAGCGTGAAACAGTTGTGTCAAAGTTGGTTTGAGGGAGCGGGGCTTGAGCGATTACCCCCGGGACACCCCATTTGGTCAGCACAGCACAAAACCGATCCTGCTTTGATCGGGCCCGATTTCTGGGTGTATGGTGTTCAAGCCTGTTGCCGCACTGCTGTCTTTTATGTGCCCCAAAGCTTGTCCTGCCGATGGGAATATGGCGATCTGTTGTTTCATCGGGATCGTGGTGGAAAGCCGCTGCGTCAGCAGGTGCAAGCAGCGATTCGAGTCGGTGAGAACCTGATTGCTTACGCCACGGGACGTGAATTAAAGGACAAGCTGGAGCAACCAACCATTCTGCCAGCCAGCCAATTAGTCGATGCTCCGCGCGATACGATTCAGGTGGCGATGTTGTCGCTTGATGCGGGCGGACAGGAGGCCCGTCGGGCACTTCCCAATGCAACTGCGCTGATTGCCGCTCGCGTGCCGATTTCGCTCACGGCGATACCTCAGCCGGTTGGCTTTGATTCACAGCAACTCCGTGATGTGCCTTTTCTGTGGATTCATGGTCGGACGGACTTCACTTGGAGTGACTCCCAGCGAGAAGTGCTCCGCGAATACGTGAAGAATGGCGGGGTCATCCTTGGGTCAGCGGTTTGCGGCAGTCAGGCCTTCGCCGATGCGTTCCGGCGCGAAATGGCTAAGACGCTGCCCGATGCGCCGCTCAACATCATGGCCCCGGATCACCCGGCACTACGGGCTTCAGGGGGATTCGACCTTCGCGGAGTTACGATTCGGACGCCGGCCAGCGGCGGACAGCAGCTTTCCCGAAGGAAGGGGCCGCCAGTTTTGGAAACGGCCATGGTGGACGACCTGGTAGGAGTCTTTTTTTCTCCGTTGGACTTGAGTTGTGCTCTGGAAAGCCCGAATTCAGTCCAATGTCCCGGTTATAGCACCGAAGATGCCGCCAATATCGTGGCAAATCTTGTGCTGTATTCCCTTCAGCAGTAGCCGCTGAGTGTGCCAGACCGGTGTCGCTGGTTCCTTTCAGGGACCGTTGAAGCAAGATTCGCGGTCAACGGCCCCATTTCTACTTGCCGAAATGGGGCCTCTGCTGCAATAATCGACTCTCGAATATACCGATATTGACCGAAATAGCCGATAAAACGAGCTCCTCCGATGGCCAGAAGTAAGAAGAAAGCTGAAACGATTTTCCTCGTGTGCGAAGAATGCGGTGACTACAACTACTCGCTCAAAAGAAAGCCCGGTGGCGAAAAACTCCGCGTGAAGAAGTACTGCGCCCGTTTGCGTAAGCACACCTTCCACGCCGAAAAGAAAAAGTAGTCGGCTAAACGCCTGCCTGCTTGGGTCCCCGCTCGCACACCGGCGGCCTGAGTGAGATGCCTTTTTGCTTTCCCATTGGTTCGTGTCACTTCGCCGTGTCAATACCAGCATCGATCAGAACGCGTGCCGATTGTTTTAGGGAAGCATCGTCCAGACGGTTTAGGTACACAGGTTTGCGGCACACAGGTTTGCGATACACAGTTTTGCGGTCCCACAGGGGTCAAGGATGAAGCGAGAGTGGAGAATCGTTCCCCATGACGCAGGTCGCGTCGAGAGTCTCATGCAGGCGGCAGGCTTGCCTGCCGTTGTGGCCCAGCTTCTTGTGAGCCGCGGGATCTACACTGCCGAGGATGCTTCCCGGTTTCTTGATACCAAGTTGATGGGTTTGAGGGATCCGCAGGAACTGCCCGGGATCCCGAAGGCCACCGAGATTCTTGTTGAGGCGATCGGCGATAAGACCCCCATCGTGATTTATGGGGACTACGATTGTGATGGCATGACGGGAACAGCCATCCTTGTTAACGGATTGCGGATGTTTGGAGCCGACGTGAGCTATCACGTCCCCAATCGTCTGGAAGACGGTTATGGTTTGAACGAAGAGGCAATCCGAAAGCTGGCCCAACGCGGAAAGAAGCTCATCGTTTCGGTTGACTGCGGCATTACCAGTGTTGCGCACGCCGAATTGTGCAAGAAATTAGGGGTCAAGTTGGTGATCACGGATCACCATACCATCGGACGCGAATTGCCCGATGCCGATGCTATCGTGCATCCGCGTTTGCCGGGAACGGCGTATCCGTTTGGTGAACTTTGTGGCGCCGGCGTCGCGTTCAAGTTGGCATGGTCGCTTTGCCAATCGATCAGTGGTGCAAAGAAAGTCACTGAGCCGATGCGCCGCTATTTGATGCAGTCGTTGTCTTTGGCTGCGATCGGAACCGTGGCCGATGTGGTTCCCCTGCTTGACGAAAATCGAATTCTTGTCGAACACGGAATTCGTATGCTGCGAGCGGAACCGCTGCCTGGTCTGACTGAGCTGATGAAGGTGACCAAGCTCGATCAGGCGGCGAGCCTGAACACAGAGAGCATCGGTTTCAACATCGCTCCCAGACTGAATGCAGCTGGACGTCTGGGGCAGGCGCAATTGGCCGTTGAGTTGTTGACCATCTCTGCCGGGGACAGAGCAACTCAATTGGCTGAATACATCCATCAGTTAAATATAACGCGCGACAGTCTGCAACGAAGTGTCTATCTGGCCGCCGACAAACAAGCTAAATCTGAGTTTGACGCCGAGGGTGATCCGGCGCTCGTGCTTGCTGGCGTTGGCTGGCATCAAGGTGTCATTGGAGTCGTCGCTGGCCGCTTGGCCGACAAATATGCGAAGCCGGTTTTTGTTATTTCGCTGGATGCTGCGGGTAAAGTCGAAGCCGTCGGATCGGGCCGAGTTGGTGGTACCAATATCGACCTGTACGAAGCGCTTTGTGAGTGTGACCACCGATTGGTGCGTTTCGGGGGACACAAGGCTGCTGCTGGCTTGACAATCCGAGAGCAGGAAATCGAGGCCTTTCGCGGAGACTTTTACGAGGCAGTTTCCAAGCAATGGGCTGATAAGAAAATCGTTCCCGAGATCGTAATTGACGCAGAAGCAACACTGGGTCAGCTGAATCTTGAAGTTTTAAAGCAGATGGACATGCTTGCACCGTTTGGTGCCGGAAATCCGAGGCCCGTGTTGTATTGCCGAGATGTTGAGCTAGAGGAACCCGCACGTCGGATGGGTGGTGGCGAACGGCATCTGACTGTGAATCTTCGTCAGGGAAAGAAAGTGATCCGCGGTGTTGCCTTCAGTGCTGGTGATTGGTGTGATGAACTCAATGCAACTGAAGGACCGATTGAAATCGCTTATCGTCCAGTGGTCAATGACTTTCGGGGATATAGAAAAGTCGAGATTCATTTGGTCGATTGGCGACCAGCAACCACCCTTGCCCCCGTCTGATTGTTCTCGCCTAGCGATCGCACATGATGCGAATTTGACCATCATTGGCCGCGGAGAGTAAAATACAGGGGTTGCTCTTGGGTTCCTCACGGCTGGTTGGAGGTGATTTGATGACGCGATTTATGCAACGTTCGATGGGTTTCATGGCGATCGCGTTGCTTGTGTTCTGGGCGCTGCCAAACACCGCCGAGGATTCCAAAACAGAAACTCTGGGGCAGTCCACACGGGCGGCCGATACCACCGACCAGCTAGCTACTTTTGCTGGTGGCTGTTTCTGGTGCATGGAACCTGCTTTCGACAAACTCGATGGTGTGATTTCAACAACATCGGGCTACACGGGTGGGCGGACAAAGAATCCGACCTATGAGCAGGTCACGACTGGCAAGACCGGGCATATCGAATCGATGCAGGTACGCTTTGACCCAAGTCGTGTGTCCTACGAAGAACTGGTTTGGTTGTTTTGGCACAACGTTGATCCAACTCAGGTCAACGGGCAATTCTGTGATAAAGGCAATCAGTATCGTACGGTGATTTTCGTTCACAATCAGGATCAGCAGCAAATCGCCCAGTCGACCCAAAAGCGTGTGGGCGACGAACTGGGGAAACGCATTGCAACGCAAATAGTCGCAGCAGGCCGGTTCTATCCAGCTGAGGACTATCACCAGGACTACTACAGAAAGAATCCGACCAAGTACAAATTTTATCGTTGGAACTGTGGTCGCGATGCCCGACTGAAAGTGGTTTGGGGTCAGAAAGCGGGTCAACCATGACGCATTCCTAACAGGCTCAACGCATTAGTTCCTCCCTGAGTACAGCCCGCTGGTTGGTGAGAGCTTATTTTGCTTGATGCGTACCTGTCAGGTCGGACTGCCTTTTCGAGTCTCGGTACCTCTTTCGCGTCTGGTGGATTGAAAGCTGCATGCACCGGCGGGTTGCGGAGCAGCGTTCACTGGCGGGTTGCGGAGCAGCGTTCACTGGCGAATGATGGACGCTTCTGCATTTCGGCTTGGTGGTTGAGGCAGAATTTGCGATTTTTGCTGTATTCCCCTTCCTGCCCTGAGACTGCACATGCCCGATGCACGCCGGACCCGGTTTGACTCTCTTGATTGCATCGTTGTGGATGGCGGGGCCTCACCCAGCATTGGGGTGGTGATATGCCACGGCTACGGTGCGTCCTACGAAGATTTGGCGGGGCTCTCAAACGAGTGGATTGGTTTGTTGGGAGAGCAGGCCGAAAAGTTTCGTTTTGTATTCCCCGATGCACCTAACTCGCTCGCTGAGCTTGGCATGCCGTCCGGACGTGCTTGGTGGCCGATCAACATGTCTCGGTTAGCAGAGGCAGTTGAGGCCGCGGATTTTGAAGAATTACATGACCATGAACCTCCGGGAATCACTGAAGCCCGGTCGGCCCTCTCAGCTGCAATCAAGTCGGTCAAGAAAGATTTGGGTGCAGATACGACACCTTTGGTACTGGGTGGTTTTTCCCAAGGTGCCATGCTGGCGATGGACACGGCACTCAGAGGCGACGTTTCCGCTCCCAACCTGTTGATCCAGTTCTCGGGGACAGTGATCTGTCGTCCGCAATGGCAAGCGGCTATGAGTCGATTGTCTGACACCACCGTGTTCCAGTCCCACGGAACGATCGATCCGGTTTTGCCCTACGCCAGTGCGAGTACTCTCAGTGAAATGATGCGGACTGCCGGCGTGAACGCCAGCTTCCATTCGTTCGAAGGTCCACACACTATCGATGTTGAATCGGTGACAAGAACAGCCGAGTTGCTGCGGAAACTCGCAGTCTCATGAGGCCAAAGAACGGTCATTCGTCCAGTCCTCAATATTAATAATCGCAAATTGGTCGGTCGGTCGGTGAGCCTTCAGCAATGAGGCTTCGTGCAAACTCCGATAGGCAATCGCAGACGTATTGTAAATCGATGTGCAGTTGCCAATCTGTACGTTGGTTTTCTGCAGACCCTCTATGCAACTCGCAACCAGATGGATTCGATTGACAGAACTGTCGGTTGCGATGCAGTCGACCAATTTACGGGTGACCTGGATGAACTCACGTTCCCGCAATGTAAATTCGAGGATTTTGTTCGCAGACGGGTTTTGCGGATCGATGTTCGACAGGCTTGTAGCGGCATCTTGCCCCATTTCTCGCAGCTTTTGCCGTCCAAAGTTTGGATCGAACGATTTGGGAAGTGAATCCGCCAGGTGGGAAATGATCAAATGGCGATTGGTGAACAGTCGCTTCAGTTCGCGCAGTTCAATCGTGCTGCGGTTGGAAAGTGATTCGAGCCGCTCGGATCGTCGGTATCGAAGCCACAACTGCCAAATTGCCACCAGAGATATCAATATGAATAGATACGCCATTTGGACTCACCATGACTCCCCATGGACCGCCTTCGATTGAGTGTATTCCCGACATGATTATTGGCTGCTACCCTAAAACGCAGGAATTATCAGGGGTCGGCAAGTTCGCTGCTAGGTTGGGAAGGCATTCCAGTGTATTTCTTGCTCCACGCCCGCGATGCGGTCTTTCTGATGAAATGGCTCGATTTCTGTCCCGGAAAACTCCTCCAAGGGCTGAAATTGATCGGCTTGGGTCCCCGGTTGCGAATGAACGATCACATGATTTTCAATATTTTTCCTTCGGGTGGTTTGTAGACCCGACTGCTTAACAGTCCCACTCGTTCTGAGTCAGTTTCCTACTAAAAGCAATCACTGATGACTAGAATTGCCAGCCGACGCCCGAAAACCACTGAAGTTGGTAATGAATATCAGCAGGGTCTGATAGATCAGTTGGATGGCAATTGTTCCTTGATGGCTTTGGAGGATCAGCTCTACTGGGCCTGTGAGTTGGCAAGCCATTTGTGTTCCGAGCAGATCGACAAGGTGCACGCCCCGTATGAATGGACTGTCCGTCAGGTATTCGAACATTGTGTCGACGCGGAACGGGTATTTGGTTATCGCATGCTACGGATTGCTGCTGGTGACAAAACGCCTTTACCAGGTTGGGATGAGAATGCTTACGCCGACAGTCGTTTTGGGCTCGGTAATTTCAGTGGTTTGATTGCGGAATTTGGTTTCCTGCGACAGGCAAATCTGCTGTTGTTACGGCGGATCGTTCCTGCATCATGGGATTATGTGGCAGAGGCTAATGGTTCTAGCTTTACCGTACGCGCAATCGCATGGCTTGCCGCTGGGCATTTGCATCATCATCTTGCCATTGTTGAGAGACGTTGCGGCGTGACAGTGTCGCGTTCTGCGAAACAGGCGATGGAGTCCTGAATGGTTTTCCAGTCGGTCAATCGGTTTGATAACAGCATCACTTTTGGTGTCATAAAGTCTCGAACAGAACAGAGATCCCGTGTTTGAAGAAAAAATCCAGCCACTACTCGGACCGTCGGCTGATCCTGTTGCAGCCGGATGGCAATTGCGGCAGCTAGCAGAGGCAGCTGATGGTCAGGGAGCCATTCTGGTAGCCGAGATCGCAAGTCACTGTGATGAATTGTCGGCTTCCGATCCCGCCATTCTGGGCGGCATGCTTCGCGTGCTTCACACAGTCGTTTTAAAGTCAGGCCCTGCTGCCCTTGCCAAGCTAGACCCAGAGCGAATTCAAGCGATCACTGAAGCTTTGCCTAGCAAGACGACCAATCGCTATTTGCTGTTGCAGCTATTGGCGATGATCCGCAGCGACGATGCTTTGTGCAGATTGGTCATGCTACTGGACGAGTCACCACCCAAGCAATGGATGGAGGCCGCGCAGGTCTTGAGTCCGCTGATGCAGCATGCCGACTGGTCGGTCGGCTCTGTTTATCCGGCGTTGTTGGATGCTTTACAGCATGTTGCTCTGGCTTCCCCGCTCCTGGACTTGGCAAATTACCTTTTTCGGGAAGGCCGTGTAGAGACCCACCCTGCGATAGATCGATTGCCAATGTTGAATCACTTGTTGGGTGAAGTCAGCGGAAGGTTAAGTCTGTTCGAGGAAAACCCGAGGTCTTTTGGCGATGATGTCGAGACGGTTCAGGCAACTTTGGGTGAGGCTGTGGCGTTGGCGGTGTCACTTTGCGATACGGTTGGTTTGATTGGTGATGCGACCTCGATTGGCAAGCTGAATCAGACTATCGAGCTTCGGCACCGACGAGTTCAATGCGAAGCAGCGGGCGCGCTTGCCAAGTTGGGAGACGAAGGTGGCAAGAAGAGGTTGGTGGATCTGACAGCGGAACCAGCAGCCCGCTTACGCGCTATTTACTATGCCGATGAGATTGGTATCGGTGATCTAGTCAATGAGGATGATCGGGGCGACCACGCGACAGCAGAAGCCGAAATGGCATTGTGGCTGACTCAACCGCAGCAGATGGGGGTGACTCCCACGTCGGTAGAAGTCATTGACTGCCGGCGTTTGTTATGGCCGAGTTTTAATGATCTTGTTGATGTTTTCCTTGTTCGTTTTGAATACAGCATGGGTGAGCGGACTTACAGTAATGTTGGCATGACAGGCCCGGTCAGCTTTGCAATGTCAACCGATGTTGCCAATCTTCCAGTCGATGATATCTACGCCATCTACGCTGGCTGGCATGTCGAACATGATGAGATTTTTACGGTTGCTGCAGACCAGTTTAACGACGCGCAGTCTCGCGTGATGGAGTCGTTTTCAAAGCATCTGGAACACCTTGGCTATCGCTCGATCAAGCCAGCGATGTTGGGAATTTTCCTGGACGAGCAGGCAGGAATTTTCACCGCATTGCGGGAAACCACCGAATGCGTCGTGGTCACAGATAGTCTGGAGACCATTGATCATCCGATTTCTGGCCGTTTGAGGCCCCTTTCGGTTAATGATTTATTTAATCTATATAAAGGCAGAAAAATGTTGCGAACGTTCAATTCCCATTCCTGATATCCCCCATTAGGGAGGTTCAGCATGTCATTTCATCTCGGTCGTGTAGCGGACGGTGAAGCCCGTATTCAGCGTGATTTCACGGAGTTTGCGAGGCTTTGGGCCAATGTTCGTGAGGATTGGCTCGATGATCGGTGTCGGAAGTTTGAGCAGGAACATCTTTTCACGCTTGGGCCCAGCCTGAGTCGTTTTTCTCGGACACTCCATGAATTCTGTGATGCTGTTCGAAAGGCAGATATTGAATTGAAGGATGATCGCGCGGTGTCGGACGGGTTAAACTAGAGACGTTCGCTTCTCTCCTCTCGCCCCTCTACGCGACCATGAAAGACACATCAGTCAGTCCCGCAGGGCTTCTTGATACACATCGCCAGCAGCAACTTCTCGACGGTTTGTCCAAGCGATTTCAAAATTGTTCGAAGCAGCAAGCAGAGTTGCAGGTTGTTCACGCCAGGCAACGGGGTGAAAAAGAACATGAGTATGGGATCAGTCGTGCTGCCACGACGGAAGCTTGTCGAACGCAACGCAGGGAAATGCTTGCGATGTGGGACGAAGCTGAGGAAAAACTGACAAGGCATTACGAGGAAACCGCGATTCGCAATCGCATGGACCTCAATCGGCTGGCTCAGGCGTTTCGTCAAAAAGCGATCGAAGACCTCGCAGTGATCAAGCAGAAAGTTCAGTTGCGGTGTCAGGCGGTCATGGAGCAATACGAAAATCGCAAAAACCAACCCGGTCAACAGAACCGCAAAGAAGTCAAGCAGATCGATGAAGCTCTGCTGCCGCTCGCTGAGCAAATCGCACTGGTAAAGGATTTGACGATACGTCGACTCGATGGACTGCCGGATGTTTCATCCTCTGACGAACGGATCAATGATCACCGCGAATCAAAGCCTGAATCGGTCAAGGATACAGTCGAAGCGATTGGACGTCTGTCAAGGAAGTGCGAGAAGCTGAGAGTTGAACTACATTCGGGTGCCGCGTCCAAGATTGTAGACTCGTTTTACCTTCCGGCGGCTGTGGCACTTTTTGTCGTGGTTTGGGCAAGCGTTGCTTACTTCATTACGCAAGATTACCCGCCTACCGAGAAGTGGATATGGATTGGAGGCGGGACGATTCCGGCTGGCTTGCTCGGGATCACAGCCTATCTGGTGCTGCTCTGGCCTTTGAAGCGAATGACGCGGCGAATCTATCCCCAGGTAGTGTTGATCGGGCTCACTGCGGATGAGTATGCGGCTAGCGGCAGGAACTTCTCGAGCAAAATTGCCGCTGCTGCTTCTGAAGAACTTGTTGAGCGGCGCGAGGCACATCTGGCAGCTGCTGAGCGATGGAAGAAAGAACAGACCGATGAGATGAAGCAACGCCTCGAGGTTGAACAGGAAAAGAAACGGCTGAGTCTGTCGGAAACACTTCAGAAAACTGATGTTGAATACGGGGAGAAAGTAAATCGTGTAGGTAACGAAATGCGTGCCAAAGCAGATGTCGTCGCCCACAATATTTCACAGGAGTTAATGGAAGCAGACCAGAGCATCCAGCAGCAGCGGGACGAGCAGGCTGCGCAGTGGCAAAGCGAAGTGCGATACCTTGCCAACCGATTGAAAGAAGGCGTGACGCAAGGTTTGGCAAGAATCAAATCTGCACAAGAACAAATGTTGGTGCGGTTTCCCGATTGGAGCGAGGTGTTGCAGGCAACGGGGGCCGATACCTCCAGAATGGATTGCCTGCCTCTGGGATGGCTGCGAGTTGAAGACAGTCTGCGCCAGATGTTGAATTCTGTTCCGGATCAGGAATCAGCAACGACGCAGAGCAATGGAACCGGTCCGCAAGAAGGATTGTCCGCTGAACGCATGTCTGCGTTGCTTGAAGAGGTGCAAATACCGCAAATGTTGCCTGTGGTCTTGCACCGTCGCTTGCATAGCGGGCTTGTGATCGAGTGTTCCGAAACACACATGGGACAGGCGATCGATCTGGCGCATCAGGTGCTGTGGCGTTTGCTTACGGGGGCACCACCCGCTCAAGCCAAGCTGACTCTGATTGACCCAACGGGGCGAGGGCAAAACTTTACCAGTTTCATGGCCTTGGCGGATCACGATCCTAGTTTGGTTGGACATCGGGTCTGGACGACTGATGCAAAGATCGAAAGTCGTGTGAGCGAACTTGCGGATCACGTTGAGGATGTCTTGCAATCGAGCCTTCGCGATCGTTTTGAGCGGATTGAAGATTACAACGAAGTAGCCGGTTCGATGGCGGAGCCCTACAGGGCGGTCGCTGCGGTTGGATTTCCCGACGCTCTGACCCGTGAGAGTTACCGGCATTTGCAAGCACTACTGGAAAGTGGATTGCGATGCGGCATTTTCACGATCCTGGTGTGTGACAGAGACAAGCCTTGGCCACCAGAAACACCGCTGCCGGAGAGTGAAAAGATAATTCGTTTGAGCATTGACGAGGATGGCGAGTGGCATTTGAAATCTGCTGGATTGGAAAACTTGCCATTCACACCGGCCGCTTCCCCGCCAGCAGCACTGCGCGACGATCTTGTGCAGAAAATCGGGATTGCCGCCGTCGCTGCCTCAAGCGTCGAAATCCCACTCCCCAATGTTTTGACCGACTATGAACAGGCCACTGGCGAAACGGGAAAAGACATTGAGATCCCGATCGGCAGTCAGGGCGCAAATCGTTCACTTTGTCTCCATCTGGGGCAGGGAGTGCAACAGCATGTGCTTATCGCCGGGAAAACCGGTTCCGGCAAAAGTACGCTACTGCATTCGATCATCACCTCGGGTGCTTATCGTTATCGACCCGATCAGTTGCAGTTTTACCTGCTAGATTTCAAGAAGGGTGTTGAGTTCAAACCGTATGCGGAGCATGGCTTGCCGCATGCCCGTGTGATCGGCATTGAAAGTGAGCGTGAATTTGGTCGTAGTGTTTTGCAGTGTTTGGATGAAGAACTGCAGCAGCGAGGCGAAAAGTTCAGGGCTGCAGGAGTGCAGGAACTTGGTGAGTACCTGACAGGTACGGGCGATTCGATGCCCCGTATCATGTTGGTCGTGGATGAATTTCAGGAACTGTTTGTTCGTGATGACCGCTTGGCTGGCGATTGTACGATGTTGCTGGATCGGCTGGTGCGGCAGGGTCGTTCGTTCGGTATGCACGTTGTTCTCAGCAGTCAGTCACTTGCGGGCGCGTATTCGTTACCCCGTGCGACGCTGGGTCAGATGGCAGTTCGCATCGCCATGCAATGCAGTGACTCAGATGCTGCGCTGATCCTTTCTGACGAGAATACAGCTGCCCGACTAATCAGTCGTCCAGGTGAAGCCATTTACAACGATGCGGGTGGACTCGTGGAAGGTAATCAGCCGTTTCAAGTGGCATGGCTGTCTTCCGCAAACCACCGTGACATGCTGGTTTCCATTGCCGATCGGGATGAGTCATATCATCAAGAGTTAACACCGCCGGTAGTGTTTGAGGGGAACCGACCCTGTCGTTGGACCCCTGCGATGGCGAATTCAGTGATCGACGGTGAAAAACGAGGCGTGCTGCAGGGACTATTGGGAGAATCGGTTGAAATCGGACCTCCCCAGCAACTGAAACTGGGGCGGGATCCGGGTCGAAATATCCTGCTGATTACGGGTCAGGATTCGCGTCAAGCGCTGCTTGCTTCGAGTCTTTCCGGAATGGCGAAATCAGATCCGCGTTTGGAAATCGTCTATTTCGATGGTGCGCGGACGGATGATTACGAGTCCCTGATGCCATGGCTTGAGCAGGCTGGTATCAGGACAAGGAAAATCAAAATTCGTGATGGTGAAGCGGAAATGAACCGTTTGAGTGAGATGATCCGTGAGCGAGGCGACGACGCCCCAGATGCCCCACCAATCGTCGTGGTTGTCGATCCCTTGGAGAGATTCCGTGACTTGCGACAGGATGATTCCTTTAATTTCTCTCTCGATTCGTCGTCAGGTCCGCAGGGTGGCGGCGCAGCATTGCAGTCTGTTTTGCGAGATGGACCGCCGGCAAATGTCTTTGTGGTCTTGGTTGCTGGATCGGTCGAAACCGTGTCCCGCTGGCTGCCAAGGGCATCCCAGCATGACCTCGAAATACGAATCCTTGGCCAAATGAATCAGTCCGATTCAGCCCTGTTGATCGATTCCCCGCTTGCTTCCGACCTCTCGGCGGCGACCATGCTGGTGTATGACGATTCTGATGGACGCATTGCCAAGTTCAGGCAATGCGACTTGCCCGATGCTGAAGCTGTCAAGGATTGGCTGACGGACTAGTTGGCTCGCTGTGGATCAAGACTGTTCCGCGACTGATTCCCGCACGATGGTCATCCGTTGGATCACATGGCCCGCTATGGATGCCGTTATGACCAGCCCAGCATCACCGGATCTTGTTTGAAGCGTCCTGCAATGTCATCAGTAATCCTGCCCGTGAAGTCACTCACTCGCTTGCTGCTGGGTGTCATTGTCAAGGGTCGAATCGGAATAAACGCATGTGTTTACGTCTTCCGAAGAGGGCTCAGGCCGCGTAAAGTCACCAACGATCGACGATTGGAATGACGCGGATAATCCAGCGCGAGCTTTGCTGCGTCATGATCCGCGGCGGATCATCGAAGTACTTGCTGGCGGATCGATCATGTCGTGCTGTCAGGATCAGAATCGGACTTGAGTTTTCGGTAGAGGGTCTTGCGGTCGAACCCCAGGATTCGGGCAGCCTGAGTTCGATTTTGATCGACTGCCTTGAGTACATGTTCGATGTAACGCCGCTCGATTTCTTCGAGGGAAACCAATTCCGTGGGATCCTCGCCGCCGATGAATACGGTGCCACCTTGATGATCACGAATCTTGTCCGGAAGATCCTCGATGGTGATGGAGTCATATCGGGTCAGCGCCAGAGCCCGTTCCATGACGTTCCGTAATTCACGAACGTTACCCGGCCATGAGTAGGCAAGTAATTTTTCTGCCGCTGTCTCTGAAATTCCTGCGACTTTTTTTCCCGAACGTTCGGCGAACTGATCGATGTAATGGGACGCAATCGCAAGAATGTCTACACCACGCGATCGCAGAGGGGGAAGATGAAGTTGGATGACGTTGATGCGGTAGAACAAATCCTGCCGGAACAAACCGTCTTCGACAGCGGTTTCCAGATCTCGATGAGTGGCGGCAAGGACACGCACATTGAATTCGATTTCCTGATCACTTCCGACTGGTCGAATTCGTTTTTCTTCCAACGCCCGAAGCAACTTGACCTGCATGGACTTCGGCATGTCGCCCATTTCGTCCAGCAGCAAGGTTCCTTCCTCAGCCTCAAGGAACAGCCCTTTGCGTTCACTGCGGGCGTCCGTGAATGCTCCGCGTACATGCCCGAAAAGCTCACTCTCCAAGAGTGTCTCTGAAAGAGCTGCACAATTGACTGCGACGAAGGGGTGGTGCGAACGATTGCTGAGTTGATGAATTGACCGTGCCACCAGTTCTTTACCGGTGCCACTCTCACCTGTGATCAGCAGAGCGGCATCTGACGGCCCAATTCGCTTCATCTGATCGTAAAGCCGCTGCATGGGCAGGCTTTCGCCCAGCAGTTCTCCAAAATGGTTTTCGTTGCGAGTTTGCTGTTCCAGTAAGTGGATTTGGCGCGTCAATTGACGTCGTTCAACAGCACGCGCAATGGTCAGTGACAGGACCTCCAGTTCAACCGGTTTGGTAAGAAAGTCATAAGCTCCGCTGCGAATGGTGGCCACGGCCGTATCCAACGTCCCAAAAGCTGTCATGACGACCACGGGGATGTCAGGACGGCTGGAACTGATTTGTTGACAGAGCTGAAGACCAGTCGTTCCCGGCATTTTTACATCCGTCAGCACCACATCAAATTCAGTGTTGTGGATCAGTTCACTCGCCTCGGCGGCGCTCTGACACCAGACGGTTGCATACCCTTTCATTGTCAGGGACGTGTCGATCAGTTCGCACATTGCCTTGTCATCATCGACAATCAGTACTTGGCCCTTCATGAGCGTAACTCCCTGAGATCATTGCCGTCCGGTTGGTTGCTGTCGTCCTTGGCAGGCAGGTAAATCGAGAATTTGCTGCCCTTCCCTTCGGTAGTGTCCACTTCAATCCAGCCGCCATGTTCCTGAATGATGCCGTGTGAGATCGATAATCCTAAACCAGTACCTTCACCGACATCCTTGGTCGTGAAAAAGGGCTCGAAAATGTGAGCCCGATCATTCGGGGAAATTCCCTCTCCGTCATCAGTAATGCTGATTCGTCGATACTTTTCTGCTGCTGCACCATCATTTCCAGGTGGTTTGCAGTGACTGTCGCAGAGGGTGATTGTGACATTTCCAGCATTGCCGGCGGTTTGGATCGCATTGACGATCAAATTCGTCAGGACCTGCTGGATCTGGCTTGCATCGATGTTGGCTACCAACGGTTCTTGCGGAAGTGTCGCGTGCAGGTGGGTGTGGTGCTTTGCTGCCACGGTTTCCATTAAATCGACGGTCACGGTGATGAGCTCATTGAGATTCTGGTTGGATCTTTGCGGTGTGTTCTGTCGAGCAAAATCGAGTAGTTCACGGACTATTTTGGTGATTCGTTGGGCTTCCGATTGAATGGCCACTGCGCTGCTGTGGGCCGTCTCGACATCTAGTTTGCCACTGGCCAGCAATTCCGCTCGGCCGGTCACGACATTCAGAGGCGTGCCGATTTCATGCGCCAGACCGGCGGCCATTCTTCCCACCGTGGTCAATCGCTCTGCGTGGCGCAGTTGCTCGACAGTCTCGATTCTCGAGGCAGTCGCTGTCTCCAGTTCATGACGCTGTTGAACCAGTTGATCACACATATCGTTCAGGGCTTTACCCAAGCGTCCCAATTCATCTTCAGATTTGATTGTCACGGGGCCACTGAAATCCCCTTCGCCGACCCGGTGGACCTTGTCGATGAGTTGGTTGAGTGGTTTGCCCACCATTTTGATCCCGCCAACGAGAATGACGAACCCTGACAGGGTTGCGACACCCGCCATTGCGATCAAAGATGTCAGCAGCGAGTGTTGAAAGCGTGTATTCATACCAGCATCGGGGACTGCCACCTCAATCTTGCCTGCCTTGGTTCCCTCTGGTCCACGACTGGTGAAAGGAACATAGGTGTAGACGACTTGTTCGCCTGACCGATCCGGCATACTGAGCATGGTGATTTCGCGTTCAGCGATAATCAGCTTTAACGGTGAGGGTTGGCGATTGATGTCGCTTGATGATGTGACTTCCACCCATCGCATGGTCACCTGCCGCAAACGCGATGATACCTGCATAGGCTTGGGTATTTCGGGGACTCGATTTTCACGAATCGCTCGCTCGATCGTCGGTTGCAGCGACTCAACCAATTCCGAGGCAAAACGCTGATGCTCAGCCCGCGCCATCCGTTCTTGCTGAATGGTCAGGTACGAGAACAGCCCGACAACCAGCAACAGACCTGTCAGAAACAGTAGGACGAGTTTGGCAGCAAGTCGCATCGACTGGTCTTTCAGGATTGTTGAGAGCGGGATGGCAGGCAATTACCACTGCGAATTCAGACTGCCTGCAGGCAATATTGTAGCTGCCCTATAAAAAGAGCGGTCAGCGTCGAGTGGCGAACACCGACGCTGACCGCATTGTAGGTCCGTCGCCTCCTTGCGGCAGAGGCTGGAGCGTTATCACGAATCCAAAACGATGAATCGTGATCCTTTCTCGCTACGGACCAACAGGAGGATGCCTTCCGCCGAGTCATCCTTGCGATGCTCGGCCATCAGCCGTTCAAAATCTGCGACCGACGATACTTTTTGTCGATTAACTTCCCGAATGACGATTCCGGGGGCCAATCCCGCTTTCGCAGCTGGACTTTGCTCTCGTACCGAGGTAATCACAACACCCTCGATGCCTTCCATTCCGAGCTGTTTGGCGACGGCACTATCCAGAGGAGCGATTTCCAGCCCCAGGCCTTCCATCCGCTTCCCGGTCCGGCCTTTTTCCTCGCTGGTTTTAGTTCCGAAATCGGTCGGCTGCATTTCAGCCTCGTAGCCGAGTTTCATCACCTTGCCACCGCGGACGATCTCGATCATCAACTCTTTGCCAAACGGTGAACGTTCCACGGCGAGTTGCAACGCTTGAGGGGTGGTTACCGTTTTCTCGCCAAAGCGAACAATGACGTCACCCGATTCGAGACCCGATTTTGCAGCAGGAGTATCGGGATAGACATCAGTCACAATCACGCCGCCGCGAGGCTTGACGCTCAGTTCCTTTGCCAGCTCAGGAGTTACTGGTTGGATGCCAACCCCCAAGTAGGCTCGCTTGACCGATCCACCGCTCACCAGCTGATCGCCGACCCAGCGAGCTAGGTTGGAAGGTACGGCAAAGCCGATTCCTTCATTCCCACCACTGCGTGAGTGAATAGCGGTATTGATACCAACCACTTCACCTCGAAGGTTTACCAACGGGCCGCCGCTGTTGCCCGGATTGATTGCCGCGTCTGTCTGCAGGAAGTTCTCGCGGGCGGTGATGCCAATGCCACGATGTTTCGCACTGATGATGCCAGCGGTCACTGTACTCTCCAGCCCGAACGGCTGTCCGAGTGCCATCACCCAATCGCCAATGGAAATGCGGTCACTGTCGCCTAGCGTCGCTGCGACCAGTTCGGTTGCATCTACCTTGACCACGGCAAGGTCGGTTTTGGGATCGGTCCAAACGTTCGTTGCTACGAATTCGCGACCATCATGCGTGCGTACGGTGACTTCACCGCCCCCAGCGACCACATGATTGTTGGTTAGGATGACACCTGAGGAATCAATGATGACGCCAGAACCAATTCCACCCTGGGGTGCAGGGGCCGAACGTCCTGGGCTCATGTTCGGACCGCGTCCCCGAAACATATCTTCAAAGGGAGTGCCTTTGAAAGGATTCTCGTTCCGCATGCCATCCTGTGAGGGTTGTGCCTTTCCAGTTGAATTCCATGCTGCTGCAACGGCCGGTCGATTTTCAATCGAAACCACCGAAGGCAGCAATTCCTCAGCAACAGTGCGAAACGCACTGGATAGATGATACGCCGAGTCGATGGCCTCTTGCTGCTGAGGGCTCAGGTTCCCCAAGGGTGATTCTCGAGACTGATCAGCATTGACCCACGCTGCTCCGGAAAGGAGACCTGCGGCAGCGATTGTTGCCAAGCTCGTCGAAGCCCATGCTCCGGGATTTCTAATTTTCATGATGGTTATCCTCCAAGTTCATTTCTTGCTATCGGGGAGATTTGCGTTGGTTGGCCGCATACCCCACGGGACATTGTTGAGTGTGCCGGCACTCAGTCCTGCCGGGCATTGATTTCGCGAATCAGCTCGACCGTCATCACCAAGGGTGGAGTCCAAGTTGGCTCCGCCCAGGCTTGGCGTCTTGCTGCGACGCGTTTGCTCCAACCTCTGCGTACCTCTGCAGATCGCTTGCGAATCTCGTCCGGCGTCGGATCAAATGTTTCACGCTCAAAAGGTTTCGATTTGTTGGACATGAGCCTCTCCCGACTGAAGACATTGGTAAGGGAGTTAAGCACGCTGCGAAACTCGCGTGCTTAGTTGGCAATGCACAGCGTGTGCCAGAATCGAAAAAGTTGCAAAAAGCCCGTGTTTCGTCGGCTTTTTAATGGATGCAGTTGTTGCCATTTGCCCCGGTGGGGCAGAATGCCCCGGATCGTTGTCAGACCCAAAACCGCTGGGATGAACCTACGTCGACAGAATCCCCCAATCTGGGGTGAATCATTGTTCCACTGGGGCAGTTCTCACGCGATGAAGATGTAGAGAGCGTGAGCTCGCAAGAAGCGACGCGGACGGGACTCGAACCCGCAACCTCCGGATCGACAGTCCGGGACTCTAACCAATTGAGCTACCGCGCCTTGGCAATTTGGAGGATTATATCGACCCCCCCAAGACAAACAAGGCCTTCCAGAGGGGGTTAAGGCGACCAATTTTACAGGTTGATCTACTTTGTCGGTTGCACGGGTGTCATCGGCAAGAATTGGCAAATGGAACACCATTTTCCTTGCCAACGGGGTCAATTACTGTCCTAGGGTTTGAAAACAACTCTTCATCTGTTCAGGTGTAGGCTAGCGGTTTTCCTGAAAAGGCCTGAAGAAAACACAGCGTAGAACAGCTAAAAGTGAGTTCACCATGCTCGAAATGATTATTGCCAATCAATCGCTGACGACTTGGTTCTTTGAAGCGTGGGCCGAACTGGTTCGTTATTTCCATAGCATGAGTATCACCCAGTGGGGGGTAGTCTCAGCGAGTGCGGTTGCTTTTGGATTTCTCTGTCTGAAAGGCAACGGAATCCGCCATCATTGAACGATGCTCCTTCTCAGGTATCTCCTTCTCAGGCATCGTGGTAACAGTTCTCCAGCAATCATGCTGCAAGGTCGCTGGCGACGGCAGATCATCTTTCGTTCCCATGCTGACCCTCTTCTGAATTGCCGGTGTTTTACTAGCCTGCGGTTGAATCGTTTGAATCGAACCCGCGATTGGCGATGTTGCCAATCTGAATTGAATCCCCTTTAGCCTCTACAGTGCATTGGTTCTGAATGCATTTCTAAATCGTATCCGCTGATTCGCGTCCGCAACTCTCGGTCCAAACTGGGTGGCCCGATCACGGTTCATTGCCGGAAGTTTTGATTGAAATATCTTCTCTCTAGCGATGAATGATGCTCCGAGCGTGCAGTTTTCCTGCCGATTACATTAAGGCGAGATGTGACCGAAATGAGCAGGTGAACTTGGAAAAGGTTTTGCACCTTGAGAAACCACCGGTATCATGGCCCCGTGGTCATCTTTTCCGGATGGTTCTCCCCGTCAAAAATGCTGCAGGAGCCAGACGATGCCGTTATTTGAAATTGAGACAGACTCACACATCATCATCACTTGGGCGGATGATGAGGCAGCTGCCAAGAATGTGGTTGTCGATGCGTATCCAAGCGACGAAGTCGTTCGTTTGACGAAACGACCACGTGATACGTGGGTGATCAGCAAGGGAGCACTCGGGTTGACTACAACCAAACTCGATCCTTGTACTGTCGCCCGTGATTGTCTGAGCCGTTCCGCTGGCGATAAAGTGAACGCGATTCGGCTGTATCGCATGGAAACCGGCAGCGATCTCGAAGTCGCTAGAAAAGCGATTGAATCGAACATGGTCATGGGCTGGTGACCGTCACTCCCCCCTTTTCGGGTAGAATACTTCAGAGACAAGGTTCAATTCCTCAACTTTTCAGTCGCGATAACTGATGCCGCGTTTCTCTTTTCTTCTCGCGGTTCTTTGCACTCCATTGATTGTGGGTTGTGAAGGATGTCGCAGCGATCCGGCACAAAAACCATCCGATGGCTCTGTGTTGAGTGCGCAGGATTTCACTGCCGGGATACCGATGCCCTATCCATCCGGCGAGAGCCCGCTTGCATCTGGAATCAAACCCGGCCATTGGCTTACCGCGTCCCAGTCTCTCAAAAGCAATAATGCTGATTCCCGTGGTGATTTGAATAGTCTGTCGGACGTGGTCCAGAGAAAAAGCAAATGGAGTGATTCACAAACATTGGAAACCGGCAGCATGCTGACGGTCCGTCCTGTTGTGATGCCAAAGGGGCAGTCTCGAAAATTCGATTACAGAACGCGTGTTCCGAATCGTTTTGCTGGCAAAAATCCAAAGTGTTTTCTGAGTAGTCGATTTGTTTCATCAGAGCGCTCAGAGTTCTTTGCAACAGGTGCGTCCCCATTCCAAACGATGGGTTCAGCGGAGTACTTCATGGTGGTGCTGACAGAAAGACCACAACGATTTACCAGATTTCAGGTGTCTGACTGGGCCAAACCACCGAGGAATGAGGGTGAATTTGCAGCCACGGTCCCGTTGATTAATTATCGCATCGTAGCGCCACCTGCCGCCGGTGTTTTGCCTCTGGCTGAAACGATGTTGGACTGGACCAGCACGGCAGTCGTTTTCTGGGACGACTTGCCACCTGAAGCTTTGACCCCGCAACAACAAACAGCTCTTGCTGATTGGGTGCATTATGGCGGGCAGTTGATTGTCAATGGAGCGGCTGCTGCTAATTCCATTGCCAATACAGGTTTGGTTGATTTATTGCCACTCAAACCCACCAGCAATATTCAGTTGGACACCGATGCAGCGGTCGAGTTGCTCAAGGGGTGGCAGGTTCCGCAGGATCCGTCGACTGAGAAGCAGGTTGCTTTGTTGAAGAGTCAGACCAGTCGTGTTGCAGTTGATGGCATCGCTGCGGCTGATGCAGAGAGTTTGGCAGACAGCGGAAACCTGTTGTTGACCCGTCGTGCTGGAAGCGGAAGAGTCTTGCAGTCGCGTTTCGATCTCACCAGCGATTGGCTGATGACATGGAAGTCATATGACAGCTTTGTGAATTCCGTCTTGTTGCTGCGACCGCCAAGAAGACTGAAAGTTAAGACGAGTGGCGATGAATTGACTAAGTTTTACCAGCAGACCTATGTTCTGCCAGATACTGAGTTGCAGTCGGCTGATTCGGCCATCAATACACGTTTTCGGATTGCTGCACGCGACGCGTATCTGCCCTTGGACTCAAGATCGTGGGAGGGCCAGTCCGGGGCCATCGCCAGCGGTTATGAGCCGCAAACCAGTGTGGATGCTGTCTCAGGAATTGGCGGTTGGTCCGACACCAGCGATGTGATCCATTTGTGCCGGGCAAGTTTGCGAGCAAAGTCGGGGATAGAGATCCCTGATTCCTCTTTGGTATTTCGGTCACTCGGTTGTTACCTGTTGATTTTGGTTCCATTGAACTACCTGGTGTTTAGGATCATCGGCCGGCTCGAATATGCATGGCTTGCTGTACCGGTGATTGCGATAGGTGGTGCAGTTTGGGTTGCCCACGAGGCCCGCCTCGACATTGGTTTTGCTCGATCACAGACAGAGCTTGGTTTATTGGAAGTTCAATCGGGTTGTGATCGGGCTCATTTGACTCGGGTCGTGGCGATTTACAATTCGCTTTCCAGTACCTACGACATTGAATTTGACACGATCGATGCGGCAGCCATGCCAATTCAACAAGGTGGAAGGGAGGCCGTCTCAGCAGTGTTTCGGACGGGCGTTGCCGCCGGCCCAATTCTCTCGGGCATGGTTATCGGCAGTAATCAGGTGAGCATGGTGCACGCCGAGCAGATGTTTTCGCTCGGAGGTTCCCTAACGATGGATGCCAACGGCAAACTTGTGAACGAGACTGATCATGAGTTGTTCGATGCATTCGTCGTCCGAAGAGATCTCTCGGGGGCACTCGAAGTAGCTAATGTTGGACCCTGTCCAAGGCAATCCAATAAGATTCTTCGCTTCCGTCCTGCGACGGATGAAACCATCAAGGAGACCATGTCTGAAGAAGCATCTGAATTGAAAATGATGCTCGTGGCAACACAAGTGGTGCCGCTTGGATCAACCAGGCTAGTCGCACACATTAGCGAGCCTTTGCCCGGAATGAGCATTACCCCCTCAACGACTCAAGCAACCTCTAAAACGGTGGTCCTTGCTCACCTTGAGTACGCCCCATGGCCAGTACCTAAACCTGATGTGAATCTCAGAAAAGAGAATAAACCGGTGTTGAATGATGCCGATCTTTATCCCAATGCAATTTTGGAACAGTAAATAAGGCTCATGATCACACTCAAAGGTTTCGGGAAAGACTACGGCGACTTTACGGCGGTCGATTCAATCGACTTGCACATTGCTGCTGGTGAAACGTTTGGATTCATCGGACCCAATGGCGCTGGTAAAAGTACGACGATTCGATTTCTCGCGACGCTGCTGAGGGCAAGCCGTGGTCGCGGAGAGGTGGCTGGCTGTGACGTCATGGGTGATCCTGTGGGCGTACGGCAGTCCGTGGGCTACATGCCAGATAACTTTGGCGTCTACGATGGTATGCGAGTATGGGAATTTCTCGATTTCTTTGCCGTCGCCTATCGTATTGGTCGCGTGGAGCGGAAAAAAATTATCGATAATGTGCTGGAATTACTCGATCTCACCCATAAGCGGGATGACTTCGTCAATGGCTTGTCCCGTGGAATGAAACAGCGGCTTTGTTTGGCGAAAACACTGGTGCATGACCCACCGGTTCTTATCCTTGATGAACCCGCCAGCGGTCTGGACCCTCGTGCCAGAGTGGAGGTCAAAGCGCTACTCAAAGAGTTGCGAAAGATGGGCAAGACCATTTTGATTAGCAGTCATATTCTGACCGAACTCGCTGATTGCTGTACCTCGATTGGGATTATCGAGCGGGGACAATTATTGATGCACGGACCTATCGATAGCGTGTATCGCCAGATACGCCGCAATCGAATTGTCGAAATTCAGTTCATTGCTGGTGAAGAGACGGGGTTGTCCATCCTTCGTAGCAGTCCCCATTTGAGGTCCCTCGAGATGGCACCGACTGTCGTGGTGGCTGAACTGGAGACAGACGATCAAGGGCTGGCAAGTCTGATGGAGGAATTGCTTAACGCAGGTGTCAGAATGAAGTCATTCAACGACCGCGATCCAACCCTGGAAGACGTTTTTATGACGGTGACCAAGGGTTTGGTCACTTAAGTCTCGACAGCTTCTGCGGCTTAAAAATGAGTGGTCGATCCTTGATCCGTCGGTGTTGGTCTTTGCCTGTTCAGGGGACAATACTGGCGGCAATCTGCTGGGCAACCTGAGCAGGTTCATGGGGATCGGAAACGTCGATGGTACGCCGTTCATTGAATGAGCGCAACCAGGTCTCCTGACGCCGAGCCAATTGACGGGTGTGCGCTGACACCTCTTCAATCAAGACGTCTGTTTCGGACTCGCCTCGCTCGATCCATTCGCTTATTTCACGATAGCCCAGTGCTTGGTTTGCCGTCCGTGAAAGTTCCCCATGTTGGTCCAACAAACTTTGCACTTCGGCAATGAAACCATCTTCAAACATCTGTTTCACCCGACGGTTGATGCGGTCATGGAGTTGCGGTCGTTGCCATTGCAATGCAAATACGTTGCATTTATCCGGATCTTGATGATGATCAAATTGAACTTGGCGGTGGCTGATCGGCGTGCCCGTATGGTAGGCGACTTCCAGAGCTCGAATCATTCGTCGGGCATCGTTGGATCCAATTCGGTGGGCAGCTAATGGATCAACCTGTTGTACGCGTTGTCTCAAGGCTTCGATGCCATGCTGTTCCAGATCCGACTCGACAGCCTTGCGGAACGCCCAGTCGGCAGGTGGCCCCGGGTCAAATCCTCGCACGACTGCCTTGAGAAACATTGGCGTTCCACCGACAAAAATAGCTCGACGGCCGCGTTTTTGTATTTGTTCAACGGCATCGTGCGCCGCCGCCAGATAGCACGCGACACTGAATTCCTCGGTGGGGTCTACCATGTCGATCAGGTGATGTGGAACCGCCCGCAGATCTTGTCGAGATGGCTTGGCCGAGCCGATGTCCATGCCCCGGTAGACTGCAATCGAATCAAGTGAAAGTACTTCGCCACCAATGATTTGAGCCAGACAAAGGGCAATGGAACTCTTGCCCGAAGCCGTTGGCCCAGTCAGAACAATGGAGTCCTGAACCAACGATCTGTAGGAAACAGATTCTTGTCCATCCATCGAATTCTGGGGCATCACTCAGAGTTTTCCTGTGACATCAAAGCCTGATGCTGGCAACCGTCGAGCCAGACTGGCAGGATCATATACAGCATCATGACTGAGGTACAGTAAAGGTCAGGCAAGTCGTCTTTGGTGGTGTCAGTCGGATGTCGTGATGGTTTGACACGTCAATGTTTCACGTCGCTTTTGGATTCCAGCAGCCACCATGTAAAGAAATCGTAGATTTGCTGATTGGACTCAGCATTCGGCCCATGTGTATCACGGTTGGTCATGGCCACACGGTCGTTATAGCCCAGTATCTGATTGACAGAAACCAGATGATTCAAGGCTGACCAGCGTTCAGGCCGATCGGCGGTTCCACCGGAAACCAGTAATGGTCGCGGTGCCATCAAGGCATGAAGTTCGACAAGGTCATGATCACCTTCGATCAACTTTTTGTAAGAGCCAGTACGTGGTTCTCCCTCGCTGGGGAGCTTGCGAAACCTCTGTGACTCAACCAGTCCATTCACTTCACCGAGTTCAAAACCAAGATACCAGCGATCCCAATAATTTACCGTCCCGCCGGGGTTCTCTTTTCGGCGGTCTCGTTCATCAAAAACGATTCCTGCGTCGGACCAAACGGCGCAGGCAAATTTTTCATACAGGCAGGAAGCAAAGAGAGACCATTTGCCTCCAAACGAGTGACCCACAATGCCAATTCGATCCGGGTAGACTTCGGGGCGGGAAGCAAGAAATGTATGTGCATTGGCAGCAGCAAAGGCAAGTGCTGCTAAGGGTTGAGTTTTGACGGGTTCGCCTTCGGTGCCAAAGTACTGGCCCCGATGACCCGCCTCGCGTGGATTTTCAAAGTTCACGCCCGAGTTGGGTTTGCCAATGGAAAGGGTAACGAATCCGCGTTTGGCCAGTTGCCAGCCAAAATCGCGGAGCTCAACACCTAAGCCAACACCCGTCTGGGCGTCGTAATAGGGAACGACAACCGCAGGAAAAGGGCCGTCGCCATCGGGGATCAACATGAAGGCGTCGACCATTTCACCACCTATCCCGATTCCCAGTTTGAGTTGCCGCTGGGTAATGTCCTCTCGTCGGGTGATTTTGCCCGCTTGGACGGCGGGTTTGGCAAACAGTTCTGGCCATGGTCCCAGAATGTCCTGCCAGGTCTTGAGGATTTCAGCACGCCGGTTCTGCCACTCGCGAGGGGTCGTGATCATCGTTCCATTCTGCTTTTCCAGAGGTGAGCGATAGTCACCCATCTGACCTTGGTACTCACGTGGGCATTGGAAGAACGAGGCCAGAGTGGATGGTGGCGCGAGATCTGTTGTGATCCACTCTGCCCTTCTGGTTGCATCGGTCGCAATGCGGGCTTTACGTGCTGAGATGCTTCGGAAATTCCACGGCCATTTTGCGTTTGCTGGCAAGTCATCGAGTAACCGCTGCAAGTCCTGCTTTCGTTTCCCTTCAAATTCAGTTTGTCGTACCGCTGGAATGGGGTTCCGTTCGAGTGGATCCGCAGCCAGGTCGAAGAACTTACCCGAGGAATAAAGCTTGTACCGGAGATCCCGAACAACCCGGTCCTGCGCGTATTGTGAGAACGTCCATCTTCGTGTCCATGAGGCATCAGATTGCTGTCGCAGGATGTCGGCAAAGCTATTGCCATCGACTTGCAGCGTCGATGGTACTGAGACGTTTGCGAGATCGAGCAGCGTCGGAAGCACGTCGGACGCATTCAGTAATGCGTCACTTTCGGCACCTTTCGAGATCCATCCGGGGCAATTCACAATGAAAGGCATGTTGATGCCCCGCTCTGTCAGCGAATAAATCCCTTCATCCGAAATCCGGCCATTTCGCATGCCTCCCAGACTTTCCGGCATTCCCTGATCCGACCCGTTGTCGGTACCGTTGTCAGTGGCAATAAAAATCAGCGTGTTGTCCCGGAGTCCCAGTTCCTCGATTGCTTTGGTCATTCGCCCGATCAGGTGATCCGCGTAATGCAACATGCCGGCAAATTTGTCTCTGGGTGAGGCGCCTGGATCGGTGCTGAGCGGTGTTGTGGTGACTGGAATGTGGGTCAGGATCGCGGACTGATAAAGAATGAATGGTTCATTCCGATGTCGCTTCATGAAGTCGATGGAGTAATCCGTGAACACATCCGGACCAAATTTACCCACGGTTTCGATACGTTCACCGTCGCGAATGACGTAGGGGTCCCAGTAACGCTTCTTGTGAGCAAGTAAACCAGGTTTTGCCTCTGGCCAGATGCAGTGTTCTTGAAATCCGTGTTCTGCCAAAGCGTTCTTCTGCTCGGGATCGAATAGATCATTGATCTGCCACTTTCCCGAGATGCAGGTCTTGTATCCTGAATCACGCAGCAAGCGAGGGAAACAGACCTCACGATTCCAGTCGAGAAATCCACCACCGTAGATTGCTGAATCATGGTGTGTGTGCCATCCGGTACGAAACGGGTACCGTCCTGTCAGCAGCATGGTTCGTGTAGTACTGCACACGGGTGTGACATAGAAGTTGCGAAACTTCATTCCGGTTGCGCAGAGACGATCGATGTTGGGGGTCTGGTTTTCCTGACTCCCATAACATCTCAGCCAGTCTTTGCCCACGTTATCGAGCAGAATGAAGACAATGTTGGGTCGTTTTCGATCCAGTGGAGGTTCCGCACTGAGTCCGTCATGGGATGACAGTATGGCGAAAGCGATCAGGGCGAATAGTCGGTTCATCAGGATGATATCCATCAATAAACGGCCGTGCAGTTGGCAGCGATTGTTATATCTTAGCCAGTGCCGGGATCAGAAAGAGCGTATTGGAGGCTCAGGTCACAGGGAATCAGCTCAACGCCGGTCCACATTCGAGTCAGATCCCTCACCGGTTGAAAACCATTTTCCTCCGCCAGAGCGACTGCGTCTTGATTTGGTTGGGGCACATCCCAGAAAGTGGTTCTGCTGGTGATGAGTAGCAATGCATCGATGACCTGAGCGGCGGTTTTGGCGGTACCTGCAATCATGGGTCCGATGTAACTGGCGAGATGACCCTCGCGTATCATGCCGCAACCCTCTTTGTAATTGACAGAGCAGGAATGTGCGGCCAGTCGATTGAGCCACTCGCGACGATCAACACCAAAAGCAATCTGATCGAGTTCATGGTTCCATTCGCCGTGCACCGTACCAAGATTCAAGTTTCGTCTTGTGGCTTCCGAATCGCCGTCGCGCTTCCAGCGATGAAACGACCATTCATCCCGGAATCCCATTTGGCTGTAGACGAGTTTTCCCGCCGGCGTTGCATCCAGTTTGATGCAGCGAATGTTCCGTGAACGCAAATGTTCCAGGCACTTGGCAATCAACGCGCCCGCGATACCCTGCCGTCGATAGTTTTCATGAACCAACATCATGCCGATCCATGCCAAGTCACGCCCGTAGCAGGTCGTTGTGACTGTGGCAATGATTTCTCGGTTGGCCTCTACCGCAAAGCAACCTTGCGGTTCATGTTTCAGCAGCCGGTCCCAGTCAGTTGTTAATTGATTCCAGCCAGACATTTGGCACAGAGCGAGTGCCCCGGGGATATCTTCTGATGTTAGTGGTCTGACTTTATGTTTCACCGCGATCTCCGGATCAAGACTCTTCTGGATGAGATCATCCAGGTGCTAAGCATTTGCTGCGGTGTATGGTCAGCGATCATGAGATCGCGATTCTCATTGCGGGGTCATAACTGAGCCCGGAGTTGACTAAGCGTGCGTCATTGCGGAGGTAATGAAATGCAACAGCGCGGCGTGGTTTCCGGCTCCGGTTTTCGGCGGAAAAGTGGGGCGTGTTTCCGTGGTGAAAAGACACGCCGCCGCTTTTGATCGGAGCGGGATGCATCTCGCATGCGTCACTGACGTCCCCGCTGATTTGCAGATTAAAAGGCTCGTCAACTGGCGCAACATGAGGCAGGATGTGGTCCTGGTGCTGGTTGCAATAGTGAAGGCAACCGTTGGAGGTGGTCGCATCGTCGAGAGCAATCCAGACAGTCAACGTGGCGTTCAGATCATCGGGTCCAAAATAGTAATTGTCCTGATGGATGGGTTTGGGGCCACCAACTTCCGGTGGTTTCATGAACACCTGACCGAAGAACAAATGAATTTCCTCACCGATCAATTGCTGGATCATGGGAACCAATGATGGGTGAGTTGCCAGTTTGGCAAATGGTTCACGGTGGAAAGCAGGGTTATCAAGTTTTCTAAGTACATTTGTCGCGTCACCATTTCGCTCGACAAACCAGCGTTGTTTTTCTTCAGTCAGCGATTCCATGAATTCTGCACTCCAGATCATTAGGTCATCCAGAACAGATTCGATGGTATGGGCGTCAAAGAGACTGTGAACGGTCAGGTGCCCGGTCTGGCGGAATTCATCTAGCTGTTGCCGATCGAGGGCATGCTTGCACATTGGAAACACTCCCGAATAACGAGGTCTTGAAATTACAGCTTGAGGACTCGAGTTCGGCAGGACGATGGTGGCGATGATCTGCCCAGCCTCAGTTTTTCAATCCACTGACCAAGTTTAATCTGTGGCTGGGATGCCGTTCGGAAGGGTTGTTGCACCTTCGTTCACGGTCGCAGGCTGACGATCAAGGTATTGTTCGATCTTGGCCGGTAACGTGTTGATTGCCGTATTGCCTGCCATTGCAAGAAGCAGGATCAAGCCAAGTCCAGCAAAAACTTTCGTGAACCCTTTAGCAGCAAATGAACCCATCACATCTTTGCTGCTGGCCAGCCAAAATAGGACGCCAGCTACCAGCGGTGCTCCGACCACAGTCACCGCTTGGGCAGCAATGATTGTTGGTGTCCGATCAAAATCCAGAATCAAGGCGGCCAGAGCAATCGTCATGCCGGTCAGTAATGCGATTGTGGTCATCACGCGTGGTGCACGATCATGCGGATCGCTACCCATGCCAAGGCAGTCAGAAACGATAAAGCCACCAATCATGGAGTTGATCAGGAATGATGAGAATGCTGCCGAGAAAAGACCAAGGCAAAAAATGACTTTGCCAAAGGTGCCAAAAGTAGGTTCCAACGCCTCGGCTACCTGTACGGGGTTGGCCAGTTTGACTACCGATCCGTTGTAGAGTCCAGCCGCTGCCGTCGACATCAACATCACCGTGATCAAAGTCATGATCACTGCTCCGATGCGGGCATCCAGTATGCCGTTACGAACCTCTTTCTGATCCCAGCCCTTTTGACGAACGAGATAGGCCTGATAAAAAGCCGCGGTGATCACAAAGGTAGTGCCAATCAAGCCGAGCAACGCAATCAGACTGTCGAGCGTGTCTTTTGGGGTCGCGTCACTATGGGTCGTTCCCAATGAAGGAATGAAACCTTGTGCAAGTTCAATGAGATTGGGGCGGAGTGCAACCAGGTTGATGGCGAAACTGATCAACATCAGCCCGACAAAGGCCATCATGAGTCGCTCCAGCACGCGATACAGATTCCGGAAGGCAAAAAGAAAACAGATGGCTAACAGATTGAACGCGACAACGAGGCAGGCGACGAGGGTTTTGGATTCAACGAATGCTTCAAATGCGGCCGCAACCCCGAGGTTATTTCCCGACTGGAAAGCAGCAGAAATGAAAAAGACCGAGCATCCAACGAGGATTGCAAGCCAACTACCCGCTTTTTGGCGAATCAAGTTGCCAGGCGAAGTGTTGGCAACTGCCCCAAGTTTCGCTCCCAGTGTCATGTACACCAGCATGAAAGCCACGGACACAAGCACGATCCATAGTTTTGAATAGCCCTCGTTCGCTCCCACGATCGAACTCGTCATGATGCTGCCGGGGCCAATCACAACGCAGGCGGTGATCAGTCCGGGTCCAATGCGTTGGTACCACGGGAGACTTGAACTTGGTGAATCTGTCATGGGATTGGCTGGGTAGGGAGGTTCAGTGGGCCACCATAGTGTGGACGACGAGGCATACGCGTGCAACGCGGTACTCCGTATCGTCGCGTCACAGATCCCACAGTTTAAAGGATGTCAGATCGATCGCTTGCGACACCCCCATGGGCGCAGCGTTGACAGAATCAAGTCGTAGTTCTCCATGGACAGGTTGCAAAGCTACGAATCCACCTTGGTTCCATTGATAGAGATCGGGGTGGTCTGCCGCCGTTTTTTCCTGAATCGACTTTGGAAACATATTTAAACCGGCGAAATAGTGATGCCCATTTCGTTCAACGTGATCGATCCCCAAGGCGGCAACAACAGCTAGATCCTGTAGCAGCGCGATCGGGCCAATATTTCCGAGGTCCTCAGCCGACAGGATCAATCGATTTCTGGTTGTCTGTGACTGTTGAATCGTGCCCAACGCAGCAACGCTCTTGATGATCCCCTTGCAGTTTTTGTGACTTGTGCCGGAGTACCCCAATGCCAGGGCAGTCGGTAGTGAATCGAGTTCGGCATCCGACTCGTCGATGATGAGCGGTGGGGCATCGTGCCAGTTCTGGATGGTCTGTTTTACCTCCTCTTGTAGGGCAGCGTCGCGGTGGATGGGTTGTTCTACAAACAGCAACGATTGCTTGACCATTCGACGGATGGATGTTTCCGAACACAGTTGTTCCCAGTGATCCCGAAAGCATGCCATTGTTTCGTACTGCTCGTTGCCATCCAGCGTGAATCGCAGCTTGTCACCCACCTGCGTTCTGAGCAGGGATGACAAGTCCTTCATGCGGGCAACATCAGCATCGATATTCCCTGACAGCTTGATTTTGAAACAATGGAGGCCATAGGCCTCGATGTTGCTAATCAGGGAATGAGGCAAACCATCATCAGTCCGGTCAGCAGGTTGGATATCCGCATCGGTCACCGCGTCAGAAAGACCGATGGTGTGCCGTAGTTGAACCTGTCTGAGTGGTCGAGGGGGTAGCAGGTTAGCGACTTCCAATCCCTCCAATTCTGGACGAATCGCGGCAAGTTCAATGCCCAAGCGATTCTGGCGAAGGATTGTTGATAGAGTTGATTGCTGTTGCCGGCAGGTGGCATCCAGAACAGCCCGCTCCATCAGGCTGACGCCGAGATTGGCTAACAGTGGTGGATGTTTTGTTTCTCGAGCCCAGGCAGCCTGTTGTTCGTAGAGACCCATCCACCATGAAAAAAAGCTGAGGTGGGTTTTTGAATCAACCGCTAAGTTCGCTGCCTGTCTGATCACGCCCAGCATTTCGGGCAGGTCGTCTTGTTCGAAGTCGGTATGAGGATTCTTGGTGAACCACTTCGGAGGCAAACCCTCGGATGCCGTTCCCTGACACATTTGTTGGTCAATTTCCACGTGCGCCCGCACAAACAGATGTGGCACATCGGACATGCTTGCGATACCGTAACGGAACGGAAATCGCGTACTCATGTCGAGCCGGTGGAACTCAAACCGATGGATTCGTAGTTTCATCGAGGCGTATTCTTGGGTGGTCGTATTCTTGGGTGGTCGTATTCTTGGGTGGTCGTATTCAGGGGTGGTCGTATTCAGGGGTGGTATGGAAAGCAGATATTGGTTTGACGGCAGTTTGGCTCGAACTCGAACCATCTCATCTTGAGGGATAATTATCGTTGCGTCTTTGCCTGCCGTCTTGCAGGTACCACGCGGAAAATTGTACATTTCCTGCAGGGATGAAAATTCTCGCAATCCACGGCTGTGACAGGATCAATTCTTCAAGCAACTTTCACGTCCCGGGAGGTTGCTGGGTTTGTTTGACAACATTCCCGGCGTCTACATGTATATCAAGATGTACATCAAGGATGCCAAGGGTCAGTTTGTGCGGGCCAACTGAGTTGTTCGTGATGTGGTCGGTGTAAGTCATCCGGATGACCTGATCGCCACACCGATTTTAACTTTTTTTAACCGCTGATCGCCGGACAATCGGTTGCTGAGGGGTAACGCTTGATCATGACAGGCGAATCGTTGTCAGACCAAGTTTGGATTGTGCTGTGGGGCAACGGTGTTCCGCGGGTGTATCTGTGTAGCAAGCCCGTTTTACGACTTCCATCTGCAGTGACCCTGAATGCGAGTTGCCGATCCTGAATCCGCTCATCCTCAGCTCCGTTCCTGAACCCGATTCAGCTGGACTCATTCAGGTGGACCAGCTCAGTGCCAACAATTCAGTCCAATCGAGATACAAGCGTTCATGACGAAGCAAGCCGACGATTCCGTGATTCGACTCGACGACTTTATCAAACGAAGCGGTTTGGTGGGGACGGGCGGGGAGGCAAAAATGTACATTCAGGCTGGGGATGTGACCGTCAATGGCATGGTCGAAACACGCCGTCGAAAGCAACTGACTCTCGGTGACAAGATTGAGCTGTTGGGCGAAGTCCTGACAGTCACACCGTTTGAGGATTAAACTTTTCCGATTTTGCCGAATGAATGGAAGTTCGGAGCGTTTGAACAGCCAGTATTGTGATGTGTCCGATGATACAGGAAAGACGGTGATCTGTGCATTTACCGTTGACTCGATCATTCCATTCACAGCAGACTACCATGTCTGCCCGCGAGCTAGGCGGAAGGAACTGCCTGTCATGAAACTCAATAAAAAGTTGACCCAAGCGGTCATTGCAATTGTCGTGGTGGTAACGACCGGGACAACGGTTTCAGCCGACTGGAATCATTTCTGGCATAATGTGCATGTCGGATACCATCGCAACAATGCTTGGCCTGCCCCGTTCAACGAGGCAGACGCGATGAACGTCGTGGCACCCTTCGAGATCATGAAGGCCAATGGTTGGCGGATGCACAACACGATTGGGCACGAATTGTTCCGCTCCGACGACGGAGCCCTGATGGCTTCGGGCAACAAACGCGTCTACTGGATCGCGACCCAGGCTCCGGTCTCGCGTCGCACGGTGTTTGTACTGCGTGGTGTTAGTGAAAGCGAGACCGCTGCACGCGTAAAAGCGGTTCAGGACACAATCAACCGACTCGCTTTGAAGGGCCCGGTCCCTCAGGTTCAAGTCACCAACGTCGAGCCTCATCACTCTTCGGGTGCGTGGGCGACCAAGATCAACCGTGAGTGGTTGCAGAATCTTGCCTCGCCTCGCTTGCCGTCAAGCAGCGCGGGCGGAACCGCTGGGGTAACAAATCAGTGAGTCCGGGTTGACCCGTGGCGGCTGACTCTGAACAGCCGGTGGCAAAAGTCGTGAAACACGTAAGTAGGGCAGTTCCGATAGTGGAACTGCCCTTTTTTCGTTGCTGATTCAGTTTTACGGATTGAGTTAAAGTTTAACGGTCAAAGCGGTCGATCTGATTGTAAGAAGGTTGGGATCAATCCATCAATCCATTTCCGCCGGCGAAATGCACCGGTGTGAGGCGGGGGAGAAAAATACGAGCCGTGAAATCTGTGACCAAAGTTCGACGCGTTCTCTTTACGAGTCTTGTTGTTGGAACGACGATAGCGTCGACCGGCTGCACCAGCGGGGGGTTATCCCTTTCGTCGATGAATCCGTTTTCAAAACAGGAAGCACCGATCGAAAAGGCCCCGGGGATTAGTGAGGCCATTGCCTCTACTACCTCAGGGACCAAGAGCCAGTTGGCTTCTTTTGGTGGCAGCGCCAAAAAAGCATTCTCAAAGACCACCAATGCTGTGACGGGTGTTTTCGGTTTTGGCGGCGATGATGCTGTCCACGAAGAAAGCATCACCGATCCACTCAGTCTGGCCAACAGGCCAGCTCGCGTTGGTCCTGAGGTTTATGTTGCCAACGGTCGACTTTGGGAGTCGACTGGCGACAATTCAAAGGCCATGGAAAGCTACAGCAAAGCACTTCAAAGTGAAGCAGGTAACCCAGAGGCTTTGGCCAGCATTGCTCGGCTGCATCACCGGCAGGGAAATCAAAAACTGGCAGTGCAGTATTTCCAGCAAGCCATTGCTGAAGCACCTGAGGATGCAGGATTGTACAACGAGCTCGGTTTGACGCTGAATGCCGCAGGTGACTATCCGATGGCAGTGAGTTCGCTCGAGAGATCGCTGGAACTGGCGCCCGGGACATCGAAATACGCCAACAGTCTGGCGAGTGTCAAATTTGGTGGCGGCGATTCAATATCGGCCTATCAGGTGCTCCTTGCCAACAACAAGCCCGCGATCGCCAACTATAACATGGCCTATTTGCACTACAGCAACGGCGAACTGACGAAGGCTCGAGGTTACCTTGGTCAAGCTCTTGAGTATCAAAATCAGGGCGCAGCCGATGCTGCTGTGAAATTGGCAGTGGATCGCTCACGCAGTTTACTGGTCCAGATTGATGCCAGTCTCGGGCCGGTTGCACAGGCTGCTCCTCAGGCGACCATCGCCGGAGGCGGGTTTCTGAAAACACAGCCGCCAGTGCAGCAGACCAGCCAGATTGGACGCCCAGGCACCGGTGTTGCACCGATTGCTCCTGCCCAGTCAGCCAGTCCGATAGCCACATCCAGTGTAACTTTGGGGACTGGAACGGCTCTTGGTCAAGGTTTTAATCCTGGTAACAATCTGCCGTTGACGACACCATCCACCCCGGTTGGTGGCTCGCCAAACTCGCTGTCGCTGCCGCAACTGCCTGCCGGCAAGTAATCTGCTTCAACGCATTGAGAATACAAGACGCATTCGCCTCGGCGGATGCGTTTTTTTATTCGCTGTCGAGTGATTCCTCACCAGGCAATTCTTTCGTTGGTGATTCGCTTGGGAATGGCAAGGGTTGACTGTGCAGTTCGGCCAGCGCATTGGATGCAGCCCGCTGCTCGGCATCTTTCTTGTTGCTGCCCCAGGCCGCAGAAAATTGACGATCGGCGATCACAGCCGAAATCAGAAAAGATTTGCGATGGTCAGGACCCGATTCACGAACCAGACGATAAATCGGGGTGTTGGACAGTTCGCGTTGGGCGTACTGCTGCAACGATGACTTATAGTTATTGGCGCCCTGATTCTCGACCGCGGTGCGAACTTCCTCTGATAGCCATTCTTTGATCCGCGCTGTTACCACGTCGCTACCACCGTCCAGGTAGAGAGCCGCTACGACTGACTCGAAGACGTCACTGACCAGCGACTTTGGGAAACTGCGGTTGCGTGTAACGCCACGGCCGACAATTAGGCATCGATCGAGTCCCAATGCGCATGCAGCCTTCCCACAGGACCTTCGGCTGACGACGGCCGACTTGATCTTGGTCAGGTCACCCTCGTTGTACTCCGGATAATCTTCGTACAACCACTGACAGACGGTTAATCCAAGCACGGCGTCCCCAAGAAATTCCAGTCTTTCGTTACTTGCCAGGCGGTGTGACGCGCCAGACGCATGAGTCAGGGCGGAAAGCAATAGTGATTCGTCTTGAAACCGGTAGCGAACGATGTCCTGGCAGCGGTCAAGCTTGGAACCTTGGTCGGTGCCATCAATATCGCCCGTTCCATCCACCAAGTGGATAGCGATGGCGGCATCGGTTGATCGGGGATCCGATGGATTCACGGTGTGACCAGGGGCAACAGGCGACCGGGCCCGAATCTAGAAGCCGCAAATCAAACTCCGATTGATTCGCGTTCGTCCATTACGGGGCCTGGCATTAGCAGGGGACTGATGTCACACGTCGGCGGTCGGGTTGATCCTTTTCAGGTAATGGTCGTGACCATCCCTTCCTCGGTGACAACTCGAACGCCGGTGAGCGACTCGAGATCTATTCTACCGGCGTTTGTCGAGATTGAATAGGATTCGATTTGCTGTTGTGATGCTATCAATCAGGGGGGTAGCGTAAGATCTCAGGACAAGGAGGTTGTCTAACGCCAGCCTCTTTGTCAACGACCCTGCCAAGCTTTGTGTCAGGTGCTCTCACTGGTCGCGTGATTACCGCCGGGCGTCGGTTTGCGATCAGTCCTGTTTGCGCTTGGCGGTTGCTTCTGTCGCTTGTTTTCCCGCTTCGACGAAGCGATCGGCATCATCGATGACTAAATAATGGCCGTGATCGGCGGTCACGATCACAGCTGTGTGTTGCCACGCATCGTTTTCGTCGACCCAGTCCAGAACGACCCGAAAAGCCTCGTCACCGCTGAGAACGGCTCCAATGGCATTGTCGACGTTGTTCGCGTGATTCGCCCAGTCGATGTCTCCCGCCTCGACCAGTAACCAGAAACCATCAACGGCTTGCTCGAGAACCAAAAGAGCTGCTCGTGTCATTTCCGCAAGCGTTGGGTTCTCCTCGATATCTGCTTGTGTGTAGGTTTCCTGCTCTTTGATATCGACCGTAGGATTGAATTGGCCGTCTGCCGTTTGAAATGGCAGATGGCCCCTGGTGGTCCCGAAGAATCCGAGCAGCCGTTGATCTTCCTCGACCGCTTTCTTAGCTGCTTTCATCAAGTGCTGTTTTCCTGATTTGCCCGCTGCTCGTTGGGCAACAACATATTTGCCGCCATGCTGAATATCAGCGCGGTGGATGTCCTCTTCGTGTAGATAAGGATTGCCAGGCAAAAAATTAGTGCCTTGTATTGTGTCGGCATCCTTGTGTTCGCCCCAGCCTCCACCTAGCAGGACATCAACGCCCTGTAGTGGCTCGTTGCGATGTGCAGCGGACGGCAATCCCAGCAGGTCGCGACCGATATCCTGATAGTCTTTTCGAGTGACATTGTTGGCATAAGTGCAGGCCACTGTCGCATGGGTGATAGGTACGCTGGTTACCACTCCTACCTTGAAATTCTCGTCAGCTTGCAGCGAACGCCCGATTGGGGTGACCTGTGTTCCATCCACCAGCACATTAATGGCCGCGTTGTAGGTTTTGTGACCGGACATCATGCTTGTCGCTGAGGCAGCGGAATCAGTTACGGTGTGCGGCTGTTCACGATCCTTCCCCAACAGATAATTGCGGTTGCTCTGCTCGAACCACGGTGCCTCACCTCCTCGGCTGGCATCGTATCCACCGGTGGTTTCCCCGTTCCAATCCAATACCGTTTGAGCATCGACATCAAATTTCAAGATCTCCGATTTCGGACTGGTGCAGATCAACCCAAAGTCCGTGCCGACTCGACGATCATCCTGAAAGGAAAGCCCCGTACCACGACCGCTGTTGTAACGGTGTTGCTTGTAAAGACTGGTGGCCTGAGTGGTTTGCCAGTCCATGCCATCGAATACCATCAAGATGATATTGGTGTACCCCGCATCCAAAGCTGCTTTTTGAAGTCGATAGATATCAGTTTGGTCGAAGTACAGTGCCGTTGGGTTGAGTGTTCCCTTTGGCACGTGACCGTAGATCTGTTTCAGTCGTTCCGGATTCGTATACGCGCTGCCCTCAGCTCGCAGGTCATCCAAAGTAATCCCAAAGGTGTAGATAGGGACGAGTCGATTGCTGTGCTGGTCCCAGGTACCGTATTTCTCAGGCTGATCACCCCAATGGCCCCACGAAGCTGTCTGTTCTTCGATCGCCAGTCGTTGCATTGCCCGTAGCGGGTCGTCGTTGTCGGATTCCCCCGCAACATCCTTGCTAGTCTGCGTGCCTGTTGGTTTTGATTCTGTCGCAGCTTGTGCTTTGGATTCGTCTTCGTTGCAGTAACCGGAATCGATCAGCTGCATAAAGATAATCAGAGTCATGAAACATCGGGACATCAGCAGCGATTTTTGTGTGTGGAGACAGACAATGCCTGAATACCTGCATCTTAAAGCGGATGGCTTTGGTGCGGGCATGCGGACTCATAAACCAATGGTTGATAGGATAGTTGAGAGCCAGCGAAAACAGGAGGCATCGGCTGCGGTTTCATCCGAGATGCCCCGGCAGCCAGACGTGGGATAGACGTGGGTGCGTGCTTCGCGACCTGCCTCGTGGGCGTCCTCGATTGTCAGATTTTCCGGATAGTTGATCCGATATTCAGTTTCCGGGCCTTGAATTTCCGAGGGCGACTTCACCGGTTGCCACCAGATACTCCTGGCGTTTTTCGCCAACTCCAGTGGCACATCTCAGGTACAGCATGTCATCGACAGCCACAGGACTGGCGAACATCGAGTCGCCATTGCGATTTTCGGCCAGCAGATCAAAACGGTCGGGTATGGCCGAAATGACATAGACTGTACCGTCTTGAGCGGCGATGTAGATTCGATCATCAACCAACAGAGGTGATGCGCTGACCCGTCCTGAGAACAGCCGTTTCTTCCACATTTCGGTTCCATCGCGGGTGCGCCAACAGTAGACAACTCCATTGTCGGCAATAGCAAAGACGTAGTTCTTGATGGTTAGCAGGGACTGTTCGTAGCACATAACCGGGTTGTCCCACAGCAATTTCTGTGATCCGTCAGCACTGACACACCAAGTGCCTGCGACGGGGTTGCCCCCGCTGATGAGCACTCGTCGTCCATCCCACACGATGGTTCCGCAGATCGCTTCGGTGCCGGCATCAATCGACCAAACTGTCCGACCTGTCTGAGGATCATAGGACATAATGGTGTTTGCCCCTGCAATTAACAACTGTCGCTGGCCTGTGATAGTTGCCACAACGGGAGAGGCAAAGTTAAGGTTCTGGGGTCGCTTGCGTTTCCAGACCTGTTTGCCGGTGTGGCGATTGAGTGCATAGATTCCGCTTTCCGGACCATCGTATTCTGCTGCAACGATGACTAAGTCATCTTCAATGACGGGACTGGCACCATATCCGAACTGGAACGCGTTTGGCTTGTACTCACAGACACGGACGCTCCATAATTCTTGCCCTGCGGGCGTTATGGAAGTCAACCAGATCGCGTCGTTTGTGTGAAAGGCAACGAAGATATTTTCGCCGTCGTAGACAGGTGTGGGTGAAGCATACGAGTTATTCGGATGGATGCGGCGTGGCAGTGTTCCCCGGTGCAGTACCCATTGATCCATCAACTGTCCACTTTCCCGGTCGAATTTCAAGAGCGACTGGGTTTGTTTTTCGGCTTCCGCCGTCGTCAGAAAAATCATCTCCCCAATGACGATGGGTGATGAGTGACCTCGTCCGGGAATGGCGGTCTTCCAGGCAATATTGGAACCAGATTCAAGGTCCCAACGGATCGGTACATTGGTGTCTTCGGGAGCGTGGTTATCACTGTTGGCACCCCGCCAGCCAGGCCAGTCTTCGGCCCGCAGAATGCTGGTCAGAGACAGCAAGGTTGAAACGCAGAGAAATGACAATAATGAAGTTCGGTTTTCTGAATGCATCGTATGGCTACTTGGCTAGGATAAGTTCCGACGCCGTCTTTCTTAGCGGGACAGGATCGACGATCATACCCCAGTCAAAGAATAGAACCTGTGGAAGTACATAAGTTGCTATAAATCGGAGAATCGGCATGCGGGCTGGAATCGTCGGCGTTGGTTTCATGAGTTGGATACATTACTTGGCCTATCAGCGCAGCGAAATCGCTGAAATGGCAGCGTTTTCGAGTCGCGATCCGAAAAAGCGGTCTGGAGACTGGCGAGGTATTCAGGGCAATTTTGGGCCTCCGGGTGAGCAGATCGATACGTCGGGTATGCGTGTCTTCGAATCCTTGGAGGGGATGCTCGATGATAATTCGATCGATCTGATCGATATCTGTCTTCCCCCAAGTCTGCATCCGCAGGCCATTGAGAAATGTTTGGCGGCCGGCAAGCATGTGCTTTGCGAGAAACCTCTGGCACTCGATGCGGCGACAGCCGAGTCACTGGCGACCCTGGCGAAGCCCGGTCAGCTGATGGTGGCTCACATTTTGCCGCTGATGCCGGAATTTAAATTATTGGTGGATGCGAAGCAGGATGGGCGGTGGGGACGACCTGTCGCCGGACGATTCATGCGGACGATCGGTCCTCCAGATTGGATCCCTGACTTCTATGATCGATCCAGTGTCGGCGGTCCTTTGGTCGATTTGCATGTTCATGATGCGCACTTGATTCGCCTCTTGTTCGGAATGCCCACCGCAGCCCACACTGTCAGTCGCAAGAAAGAGGGTGTCCCCATGTTCTACGAAACGGTATTCGAGTTTGAGCAGGAAGATCTGGCGGTTGCTTGCGGCGGGGGTGTGATTGATTCTCCGGCGAGGAGTTTTACTCACGGTTACGAAGTCAGTTTTGAGAACGCGACAGTTCGTTTTGAGTTCGCGGCTTACGCTGATGGATCGACCACCTTGTTGCCTGTTACAGTGATGAACCGGGACGGCAGTCTCGAACAACCTGAACTAGGGGATGGTGATCCGGTCAACTCTTTTGTTGCCGAGATTGATGCGGCTGCCCGGTGCGTCGATCAAGGAGAGGCGTCAGCGATTCTTGATGTGCAAACCGCTGTTGATGCGCTGAAGATCTGTGAAATGCAGATGTGATCGGTCACAGCGTGATCTCAGCCCGCTATCCAGAGCAGCAATGTCTCAGGGCAATTGGCGGTGATTCGTTACCGACCAAAGATTTTGTTGAGGCTCTTGTTCAATTGCTGTTGCAGGTAGTTTTCGGCGTTGCTCTGCACGGCTTGTACTCCAAGTTGAGTTGCAATCTGCCGAATTCCGCTTGAATCGAGGCTGGGACGCGAGATGGAACCATCAATCGGCAGGGTCACGACCTGACCAGCCAGAGCCTGTATGTCATTGCCCAACCAGCGAGCATCGAGCGGCACCTGAGCAATCATGTTCAGGCTTCCATCAAAACCGACGCGACCGCTGGTGACGACTTGGACGCGATCCAGTTCGAGGTACAGTCGTTCATGGCTGACAACTCCCTGTCTCACGGCGAAGTCTACCGTTTGTGGCGGCATGGTGACCAGATTCGTGGTCGGCGCAGCGGGAGCAGGTTGACTACCGAATCCGTTCGCAAGGGATCTCAATTCGCTGACGCTCTGAATGATTTCTGAGGCGAGCGGGCCGGCATTCATTTGGACGTTGCCGATATTGACCCGACCCGAAACCTGAGTTTGTTCGGGTTGATCAAACACAATGATCGCTTCGTCGATCTGTGCCCCCAAAGTACCTTCGATCCGTGTAGTATTCGCCACCAGCGGAGCCAGATATTTGAGCCACCGATCAGTCATCTCCGGTGTCAGGCGGATCGAGTCCGCTGTGGTTCCGGGTTCGAGGTGCATCCACAGTGGGCCAGGTCGGTAATGTACCTGGCCTGCGAACGAAAGATCGCCTTCGCTGATGGGAATCGTCGTCTGCGCAACTTCGACACTTGTTTCCGTTAACACGATTGGGATCGCAGATCGACCAAGATTCATCCCGGCGATTTCACCTGATTCCCAGCCCATCTCGGTTGCGATCACAAATCCGATCTCGCCATCGGGCTTGCCAAAGGAGTGGATGCTGAGATTTGCCTCATGAATGCCAGTGGCTCGAATGTCCATGCCTGCGAGCTGCGAGAGACGTTGGGTCACTTCGTCCATCTTCAGTCGAGATGGTCCGCTCAGGCGTATTTCTCGTGAGTCTGCGGCCCAGGTCGCACTGCCTGACATGGTGGTCGCAAACCAGTCGCCGGCGACTTGTACCTGTTCGGCGACAATGTCTTCAGAGGAAGGTTTGTAGCGAAGTCTTCCGCCTACCTTCAAATTGGGCTCAGACCATACGACTGTCGCTTTTGCCCGTTGTTGTGTTTCCAGCTGAGGCCATGGACCCACCGTTTGCACCGTGGCGTGTTCTTTGGCTGGTTGCAGGACGGCAATGTCTTTCCCGGTGGAAGAAAATTCGACGATCAATTCCTGGTTGAGCGACCGAAGCGACACTTCCCCTTCACAGTCACCAAGCACCATCCAAGCATCTGATTGCACAGGTTGGTTGGGGCGATAGGCGACAGGTCGAATCACCTCATTCGCTGCTATCTGTTCATGCACGCTTCCTTGGATCCGGTCCAGTTTTGCGCGGTACTTGATGTCCATCGCAATGCTCTGTCCGGTCGCATTACCGTGGACCGCCAGAGAAAATGCATCACCCACTACGGTGATGGACCGGGCCTGCATGGCATTGGCAGGCCAATGGTAGTTGCCATCGAATTGGATCTTAACCAAGGGCTGCTGAAAGTTTCGTGACCCGTAATTCAATTTAGGTGCGTTGAGCTCGATCGCAGTACTGGTGACAAGTGTTTCTGAAAGGCCGACCGCTGCATGGGCGTCCATCGAAAACGCCCCCGACAAGTTGTTGATGTTTTCGGGAATCCACGGATCCAAGATGCCTTCCAGCGTATCCAGGCGACCCTCAGCCACAATCAGAAAGGGCAATTGTGCACTGCGTGAAAGCTCAGTCACCGGTTCGGTTAACTTAGCCTCGATGTCCAAACCCAGACTGTTGATCACCACGCTTGCTTTGCTGAGTTCTTTGAGGGACTGATCCATCCAGCGTCCTTCCGCCTCGATTGAGGCACGCATGGCATTGCGTTTGATATTCCGTCCGCCTGGCAATTGGATCAAGAGATTTGTCGTTTGCCCGTCGCCCGTCAATTGCCACACATCATGGTCGCCACTCTTCCAGGCAACTTTACCTTGGGCATTCCCCGAAAAACGTGTGTCCGTCATTTCAAAGATTGGCAATAGCATCGTCGTCAGATGGCCGAAGTCGATATTGAAATCAGCGCTGCCTGCTTCGAGGTTCCCGCTGCCTATCGCTGAGCCAAATGTGCTGTTCCATTCAAAGTGCTCGGCTTGCAAACGTCCATCAGTATTCGACACGGTCGCCGTTAACGTGATGGGATCGATCACGAATTCTTTGCCGCGAGACTCTGCCTGAAGAGCTTCACAGCTGAGTTGCAATTTTTTTCGCTGTTGGTCGCCATCAGGAATGGAAACAAGGTTAGCCAAGACACGGCCAGAATTCAGTTTTGCTCCCTCGCGAAGAGGAAGTAGTCCCGGCAGTGCTCGTTCCAGAGCTGGCAGGTCAATGTTGGCAGAGGCATTGCCGTCGATCGCATCGAGCCATCGAAGTGGATTGTCATGACTGCCCATCAACGAAAACTTCCGTGAAAATACGCCGTCAATGATTGCCGTGCCAAAGTCTGTGTGAGCCTGTAATTCTCGACCAACCAGTCGCTCACCTTCCAAAATCAGTTTTCCATTCAATGCGGCCCGTTCGTTTTTCCAAACTCGAGTCCCAGGGTCCGATACCATCAGATTTCGAATCTCGAAACTTTTCAGATTCGCTTCGACGGTCCCGTTTGAGTTGCCCGCCACGCTCATCGATCCAGTCGCGTCACCGTGAATTCTGCTCGGGATAGCGACCGCGGCTTCCGGGAATCGTTTCCGCAATAGCGTGGCAATGGATATCGGGAGCGATTCGCAGGACAGATCCAACAGCCAACTGCTGCCCGAAGTCGTACCGGTGGCATCAACCAACTTGATTGTGCCCTGCAGAGACCCATCATTACCGTTGGGCTCGCTTAATACTCCGGCCACCGAAGCTTGAATTTCGTTTTGGGAAAACATCAAGTCAGCGTTGGACTGTGTCAGCGCCCAAAGATGACCAGTTGAACTTTCGGTGATTGAAATCGAAACGTCCTGAAGTTGCACCTTCGCCAACGTGGCAGATCCTTCTGAATTCGACGTCAGAAATGTTTCAAAGTCTTTCTCCAGACTGCACTCTCCATCGCTCATCGAACAGGCGACTGCCACACCACGAAGATTGATCTGACCAAGATCGTCTGGTCCGGCCAGCAGATCGCTGACAGTCAAGTTGAGATCAAGCTGCTCAATGGCTAGTTGGCTGCCGGCTTTGCCGTTGATCTTTAAATCGGTGATCTGCAATGGCGTGACCCAGCCGATTCGCACCGATTTCACATCGGCCTGCAATCCATGGCTTGCCAAGGAATCGACCAAATAGGATCGCCCAATAGATGAGTGGCTGACCATGCTCGGCGCGAGGATCACCAGACACAATCCGCAGGCAAAACTCACAAGCAGGATAAGTTGACGCCGTCTGGAACGTTCACTGCGGCGATGATTGGTTTGCTGGCGCTGTGAACGTTCTTCCTGCTCCAAGATGAAGTCGTCAGTCGTCACGGTCATATCCTCGCCGCATTTGATTCGTGAATAGATAGCTCAACGCGAGTCTAGCGATATTGGAGCTTTCGGCGCAAGATGAATTTTCCACCCCCAATTCGGGTCCATTCAGTCGGCATTGCGATGGATTGCGACTCACGTCGACGCTGGTGAAATCGTTTATCCGCCAATGCTTGCATAAGTGGACCGCCCTGCCATCGATGAAGGGTGCGGACATGAGTCACTTTCCTCAGGAATCGCTCGACGCTCTCGGGCGAGACTGCATCGTGTCAATGTTGTTCAGCCAGTCCAGTTACGCTCCCGAAAGGATGGATGCTGTGACGACGGGTGAGGATGTCACTAGGCTGCACCACGTTACAGTTGGTTCTGGATGGGTATTTCTGTACGGATCATTAGGATGGTAACAGCAGGATTGCAAGCATTCCATCATCGTCCGTTGGCCTCTTGCTTCACTGCCCCGATTGTCGAATTAAAATTTGCCTTTCAGTTCATTTCACGTTTTCAGCCCGAGGGAACTCTATGAGAGTCTTCGTGACCGGGGGAACCGGGTTGCTTGGCAATACCATTCTGCGGCAGTTGACCGATGCAGGATGTAAATCCGTAACACTGTTGCGTCAACAGCCAGATGCCGATGTATTCCGGGGAATTGACACGGAGTTCATAATGGGTGATTTGCTGGATGAGAAACTGATTGGAACGGTGGTTCAAGATTGCGATGCGGTGATTCACGCAGCGGGTTTGATTCATATTGGCTGGAAGCGACTCGAAGAATCGATGCGTGTCAACGGTGATGGTACTCGAGTCATAGTTGATGCCTGTCTGCGGAATCGCAAGAAACTGATTCATGTAGGAACCGTCAATACAATGGCGGTAGGGACGGCAGAGAAGCCAGCCGATGAAACGACGGGGCTAGCTAATGCCGGCGGTCAAATCGCTTGCAGTTATGTGGTTAGCAAGCGGGTTGGTGTAGAAGAAGTCAAACGTGGTGTTGAGCAGGGATTGCAGGCGGTCATTCTGTGTCCTAGTTTCATGCTTGGCCCTTGGGATTGGAAACCGAGCAGCGGACGAATGCTGATCGCGATGAGTAAAGGTTGGAAGGTGCTTGCTCCTGCAGGTGGGTGTAGCGTTTGCGATGCGCGGGATGTGGCAGCGGCCACGATCGCCAGCATTGAAAAGGACCTGCCGAGCGGTCGAGAGTTTATCCTCGCCGGCGAAAATATGACTTACATGCAACTGTGGACCGAGATGGCGCGGCGTTTCAGCAAGCGTGCTCCGTTGATGCGAATCGGGCCGATGCAAAGCTGGGTTACAGGGGCGTTTGGGGACATGGTCGCTTTGTTTGCCGCCGAGCCAAGTTTCAACAGTGCCGGGATAAAAATGTCTGCGCAGTTCCACTGGTACGACAGCACCCGCGCACAGGAAGAGCTTGGCTATCGGTCACGGCAGGCAGACCAAAGCATTGATGATGCTTTTCGCTGGTTGAAAGAGCAGCATCTCTAGTTTCTCTCTGCCAGAGATGGGCGGTCGTGGATGCAAATGGTTTTGTCCGGGGCTTTGCAAAGCGAGATCTGTGGAAAAATGCGAAATTTAATGGCAGATTCGCTACCCTTCACGGTGGAATCATCGCTTCAAAATAGCGCTCCTGATGAGAAACCGACCTGAGGAATAGCTCTCCGGAGGGGTGTGTGTTGTATTTTGAAGGATTGACAACCATCACCCAATGCGGCCAGTCTGTCGCCCCGATTTGGTTCTGGGGTGGTCTCGAGCATTGCTCGCGTCGGCTTCCTCAGAGATATCGAGACTCAATGAGATAGACCTGCATGGCGACAGCCGCGATACAAACGATACGATCTGCTGCTCCGGCGGTGCTACCCAGTCTTCTGCTGTGCGACTTCGGCGATTTGAAAGGCGAAGTCGCAAAGTTGTCGGCTGCCGGAGTTGGCGTATTGCACCTTGATGTCATGGATGGGCGGTTCGTGCCTAATCTGACTTACGGGATGCCGATTGTAGAGGGGCTACGTCGGCATACCGATTTGCCGCTGGATGTGCACTTGATGATCAGTGACCCGCTCGCTTACGCACAACCGATGGTGGATGCTGGTGCTGACATGCTGACGTTTCATGTTGAAGCGGTTCGTGACCCGGTTGAAACGGCAGGAAAATTAAGGGATCTGGGTGTCGGCGTGGGTATCGCTTTGAACCCAGATACGCCACTGGCATCCTTGGGTGAGGTGGTTTCGCTGGTGGACATGGTGCTCGTCATGAGTGTTGAGGCAGGCTTTGGCGGCCAATCATTCAATCCGATAGCTCTGGACAAATTGAGGACACTTCGGCAGGAGTACCCTGACCTTTTGCTCGAGATTGACGGCGGGATCGACGTCAACACGATTGGCGCGGCTCGCGCCGCAGGCTGCGATTTGTTTGTTGTTGGCTCAGCGATTTTCCGCCAGGACGATTACGCTCGTTCGATTGCTGACCTGAACTCCGGGATCCATTCTGAATCAGAGAATCTTGCATCAGGTCTGAAGCAGGAGGATCCGTCATGATTGTCCGTACACCACAAGCATCCGGCGTGTTGCTGATCCGGCCGGGGGCGACAGACTTTGATGATCAGGGCCGTATCAAAGGCATCCTCGATATGCCAATGAGCGAACGAGGCCGTCAACAGGTCAGTTCTTTGGCTGAGGAGCTTTCTGAAATTGCCGTGGGAACGATTTACACTGCCCCCTGTGAATCCGCTCGCGAGACCGCCCAGCAACTCGCTGAGGGACGTGAGGTTCGCATCAAGGTCATCGATGCCTTCCGCAATGTGGATCACGGTTTGTGGCATGGAAAGCTCATCGATGAGGTGCGTCGGAATCACCCCAAGGTTTACCGCCAGGGTCAGGATTCACCCTCGGATGTTTGCCCGCCTGGAGGAGAATCGATTCGGGATGCGAAAGTACGGGTCATCAAAGCCATCCGAAAGGTCGTACGGAAAAGTGGCTCAGAAGTGATTGCCATTGTGATCCCGGACCCGATGGCCTGGGTCGTGCAGAGTTTGTTGAGTGGTGAGGAGCTTTCCGGCCTCTGGAAGGCCGAGACCGATTGTGGCAGTTGGGATTTGATCGAATCGGTAGCCTCGAAGGTCGGCGAGGCATAGCCGGAGCCCCGAGCAAGAGGTCAGGCTTCGGCTTCGAAGCCGAGGTGATTCGGAGCTGACGGAACTCTTTTCTTGAAAAAAGGGCTGTTTTGCTGTCTCGAGGCAGGTTCACCTGCTGGTAGACCCCGATTTGGACCGACTTACCGGAAAAGCCCGCATTTTGGGCAGTTTTATCTTGGGATCTGTACCGGTTCTCTGTTTGAGGGGGCATTCGTTCTCGAATAGAATAGGCTCTGATCTCAGCTACGGTGTGGGTACATGCCCAGATGTTGTCCGTTCTGCCTACAGACGTTTAAAAACTCCGCCAAGGATTCTAGCGACGATGAAGCGATATTCACTGCTCCTCCCCGTCTTGCTGATATTGGGATCTCTGCTGCCTCTTCAGGCATCCAGGGCTGCTGACGCAGCGGTTCCAACCCAAGTGAACATGATCAATGAAATCATTGAGCAAGGTTGGCGGGATTTCGAGATCCGGCCTGCACCTGAGGTGGATGATTCGACTTGGTGCCGTCGAGTCTTTCTTGATGTCATCGGACGAGTGCCGACCAACAAGGAACTGCAGGACTTTCTTGACGTCAAAGATAAAGACAAGCGGGCCAACCTCGTTGACCAACTGCTTCATGACGATCAATACACCGAAGAGTATGCAAGTCATTGGTCGACGGTTTGGACCAACATGCTGATCGGGCAGTCGGGTGGCAATGATCGTAGATCCATGATCAGTCGTGTGGGCATGCAGAAGTACCTGCGTGATTCTTTTGCCCGCAACAAGCCTTACAACAGCATGGTCTATGAGCTTGTGACAGCATCCGGTTCAACCAAGCCCGGCACGGAAAACTTCAATGGAGCTGTCAATTACCTCATCGACAAGGTGAATGAGGAAAAGGGTGTGCTGGCAACCAGTAGCACATCGCGACTCTTTCTTGGTCAGCAGGTTCAGTGCACCCAGTGCCACAACCACCCATTCAATCAGTGGAAGCAGCAGATGTTCTGGGAGTTCAATTCGTTCTTCCGTCAGTCGCGGTCACTGCGACGCTTTGTTGACGGTACGCGGGATATTGACCATGCGGAACTGATCGATCAGGACTTTGCCGGTGAAGCCAGCGACCCCAGCGATGCACTGGTTTTCTACGAATTGAGAAACGGTCTGACTCGGGTTGCTTACCCGGTATTCACCGACGGCAAGCCCATCGAGGTCAGCGGTTACGTCAGCGATGTCAATCGCCGAGAGGAACTCGGTCGAATGATGTTGGAGAGTGAGAACCTCGACAAGATGGCTGTCAATCGCATGTGGTCGATGTTCCTCGGGTTTGGATTTACAAAACCTGTGGATGATCTCGGTCCCCATAACCCTGCATCGCATCCAGAATTGCTCAGCAAGTTGGCCGCAGAGTTTCGAAAAAGCAGTTACGACCTCAAGCAGTTGATTACCTGGATTACCCTGAGTCGGTCCTACAACCTCGCTCCAGTACTGGGATCCAATAACGAAATCGATGACCCTTCGATCGGCGAGATGCCAAAGTTCTCACGCTTCTACCTTCGGCAGATGAGTGCGGAGCAACTGTACCAGTCTCTCGTGATTGTGACTGACGCATCCTCCCAGGGCAGTTACGAAGAGCAGGAGCGGGAACGCAATCGATGGTTGCAGCAGTTCGTGGTTGCTTTTGGAACGGATGAGGGTGACGAAGCAACGACGTTCAACGGTTCCATTCCGCAGGCCCTGATGCTGTTCAATGGGGATTTGACCAAGAAGGCGATCAGCACGGCCAACGGCGGCTTCATTGATCGACTCACTAAGACTGGTAAATCGCCACGTGATCGCGTCAATGACTTGTTCATTACTGGATTGGCCCGGCGGCCAAGTAAGAATGAGATGACCATCGCGAACAAACTGTTGTTTGCTCGTAAGGGCAATGAAAAAGAGATGCTGCAGGATATGTGGTGGGCGATTCTGAATAGCAACGAATTCATCATGCAGCACTAGGTGTTGCGAAACGGTTTTATTTCCAACGTACTTTTATCAACCAACAAGACAACTCTCTTCCTCGAAGGCTTCTTCAAATGATCAATAATTGGCAAACACCGAGCGGAATGTCACGGCGGCATTTCATGCAACATCTGGCTGGTTCATCGGCCGTCGCTACAGCGTCAATGACCATGGGTGGTGCGATTCAGGCCAACGCCGACGAGATGCGCAAAAAACGCAAGTCGGCAATCCTTTTGTGGATGGGTGGCGGACCAGCCACGATCGACATTTGGGATCTCAAGCCGGGAGCTCCTACCGGTGGCCCATTCAAACCGATTTCGACTACTGGCGACCTGCAGATTTGTGAGCACATGCCGATGGTTGCTCAGCAGATGGAGCATCTGTCAGTTGTTCGGAGCATGTCGACCCGTGAGGCGGATCACAATCGCGGCCGTTATTACATGCACACCGGATATGTGCCGAACCCGAATATCGAACATCCGAGTTATGGATCGGTCATTGCTCACGAAGTGATGAATCAGCGTCCGGAACTCGAGATTCCACCTTTTGTTTCAGTCGGTGGTGCGAGTGCCGGTCCTGGTTTCTTGGGAATGGCTTGGTCACCTTTCTCGGTGACCAGCAATGGCCAAATCCGCAACCTGAAGATGAACCTTGAGGACAACCGACTGCTGCAGCGGATGGCAGCGTTGGATACGATTGAAACTGGATTCTCGCAGCGTACTCGTGACCTTCCAGCCAGCGAGCATGCCAAGGTACTCAAGAAGACCTTTGATCTGATGACCAGCGACCAGATGGACGCGTTCCGAGTCGAGAAGGAGCCAGAGGAAGTCAAAGAGCGTTACGGTACTGACCGCTTCGGTCAGGGCTGTTTGTTGGCTCGACGTCTGGTCGAGGCTGGTGTGCCATTCGTTGAGGTTGATCTTGGTGGATGGGATAACCACAACGGTATTCATACTCTGTTCAAGGACACGAAATTGCCACAATTGGACCGTGCCATGAGCGCACTGGTGGAAGATCTCAACCAGCGGGAATTGCTGAAAGATACAGTTGTGATCTGGATGGGCGAGTTCGGCCGTACACCTCGTATCAACCAGAACGCAGGTCGTGACCACTTCGCTCGTGCCTGGTCCTGTGTGGTTGGTGGCGGTGACATCAAAGGTGGGGTCGCTGTTGGCGAAACCAGTACCGATGGGAGCGCTGTCGAGAGTGAGCCATTCAGCAGTGAAGACCTGATGACCACTGTTTGTAAAGGACTTGGTATTTCAACCGAGAAGACCTTTACAAGTAAGAATGGTCGCCCCATGAAGATAGCTGGTGGTGGAAAGATCATTAACGAATTGGTGGGGTAGTACAGGTGGCCTTGCCGCAGAGTTCACAAAGTCAACCTTCGACTGCAGACTTCGATTCGATTACGCCGGGGCATCAAGACGTAAGTGCGTTTGATGCCGCGGTCGAATTGGGTCCAGAGGAGTTGATTGCGCGACACCAAAGCGGCGTTTGGCGTTATTTGAGAATGTTGGGGTGCGATTCGTCGACAGCCGACGATTTGACGCAGGAAACATTCCTGCGAGTGCTGCGGCGGGACAATTTTGTGCAGCACAGCGACGCCGCAACGTCCAGCTATCTGCGACGGACTGCGTATAACTTGCTGGTGTCCTTGCACCGCAAGCAGCGGAAGGTGCAGACACTGTGCGAACCGGGGTTACTGGACGAAATATGGGATCGATGGGCCGGCAAGGATTTGTCCGGTGACACGGCGGTCGAAGCACTGAAAAATTGCCTTGCTGCGTTGACTGAGCGGGCACAGATAGCACTGAGAATGCGGTTCACAGAACAGGCAAGCCGAGTCGAAATCGGTGAAGCATTGAGTATTACGGATCACGGAGCTCGGAATCTGATGCAGCGAGCCAAGCAGCAACTACGTCAATGCGTAGAAGAAAAAATTTTGGCAGAATGACCATGAGTAAAAACGATTTCACAACTGACGAAGAACGGGCGTTTGACGTTGTGCTACAGGAAGCAATGGGCGGTACTAGACCGCCTGATCTGTCCTGCGAGATACTGGCGCGATTATACAATCCGGCAGTGGAGACTGAGAACGTTACGCGACCAGCCAGGCAAAGGCGGCAAGCACGGGGAAAACGTAAACGGACAATGCAAATCTCGGCAGCGATTTTTGCCGTCGGTTCGTTGGCAGCCATGTTTGCAGCGATCGTCGCGCTGCAGCCAGCTCGCGATTTGAGCGACGGGATGTCCTCGCTCGCTGACAATAGCAACGCCGACACAATCGCCGACACAGAAACTACCAATCCTGGGGATGCGACGACAAAGAAGTCGAAAGAGCGACAGGTCAAGGGGACGAACTCAAAACGAAAGCCTTTGCGAGGCGTTCAGATGATGGTGCAAACACCAACGTCAGAAGAGACCAAGGTCGACGTTAACGTGAGTGGCGGTGGCAGGATTCAAGAATCGGTTGATCTTGCTGAGTTGGCGCTCGTTTCAGCGCAGATCGATGCCGAAATGCAAGGCTACTGGGATGCGGTTGGAATTCAACCCACGACTGAGGCAGCATCTGAGGAGACTGCTGCGAGACTCTCTGCGATTCTTGGTACCGAGGTGCCCACTCAGGCAGTCGCCAGTGCAGAGGAACTGCAAGCTGAACTTGCTCAGAGCGTGAATGCTGAGGCCGTTGCGAAACGTTGGTTGGAGCTGATCACTGATCGGGGAAGTGACCGAATTGATGCCGGGTTGCGAGAGAATCTGGTCCAAGAACTAGCAACCTGTTTCCAGACAGGAAGTAGCTTTGATACCACACTTGCCGGTTGGCTCAGTGGGAAGAGCAAGAACTCATCCGCATTCTATGCCGCTTTGTCGTCAGGACCGCGGTCTGCCAGCGGTGAGCACGGGATGGCAAGACGTTTGGCGTCGTTGACCATGAGTGTTGATCTGCGATGCACTCGCTGTCACGATGCATACATCGCAGGCAATGGCTTACAGAACGACTACTGGAGTTTTTCAGCATTTCTAAAGCGCGGAGTGGAAAGAGATGCCGACGGGAATTTCAAAATTGATACTGCCAGCAGCACGGCGAAGCAAGTCTTCTACGAGTTGTCAGATGGACGTCAGCGCGTCGCTGATCCAATTTTGCCATCGAGCTGGATGAAGAGTCCTGGTGCTGACGGGTACAAACAGATCAAACAGTGGTCAGAGGGTTTGCTTGGATCTTCCGAGTTAGCCCGAGGAGTTGTTAATTCGTTGTGGCAATTGGTACATGGGCAACCGCTACATGGCCGAGTGGTTGATCCGATCACCGCTCCGCACAACGAGGCATTGCAACGTCTGGAAGAACAGCTGACACAGGATCTGATCGATTCAAGGTTCAACGTGTCACGGACACTGGCGTTGGTGATTGCTTCGCCAGCGACTCGCCGTGCTGTTCCTGAGTCGTTGTTGCCAGAAAATGTTTGGGCATCAAATCAGGCTGAAACGAAAGCAGCCATGCATGCGGTTGATGCATTTGCCGCCGTGTTGCCGGCGCGGGTGGCCCTGCCAGCAGCACAGCGTGCTGATCAGGTGATGCGTTCCATTGGCGCAAAAATCGACATGACTGGTAAAGAATCGCTGGGGCAGTTCGGCGAAAACAGCAAACCGGTCAAAGGCAGAAAGAATGACAACTCGTTGTCGGCTGATTTTCCAGCCAAAGCGGAAGCGTTGCCTGTGCAATGGCTGAAGTTGCTCGATGACCTCAACAACCAAATAGAACACCTTGGCTACCTTGCGGGTCAGAATGAGGTACCACCGCACGTCGTTGAATTGATCGAGGCTATGAACGAAGCAGAGGTCGATTCAAATCTTCTGTTGCACCGCGTCTGGTGGCTGATGAAACCATAACATGGGATGGCTGATAGCCATTCCATCGGTTCCTTGCAGGGCAAGCTACCCACCGATGGCATACATCGGTCGATCAGGTGGTTGAAAGCCCTGTTCGTTGATTCCGTGAGCTTCTGACTTTTCAGCCAAGCAGCCTCTGATTGCGGCCAACAGTTCATCGTCTGAGGCTCCTTCCCGCATTAAGACGCGGATCGGTGTCTCTGTCTGTGCGAAAAGGCAGTTTCGGACCGCACCATCAGCAGTGATGCGGATTCGGTTGCAGGCACCGCAGAAGGGAGCTGTGATGGAACGGATGATTCCAATGCGGCCCTTGCCAATTTGGAACTCCTCGGCCGGTTGTGAAGGGTCTGGTCGCGAAATCTCTTCAAGCGTGCCAAACGTTTGCCGAAGAATTGACAACAGTTGGTCGCCAGACAGCACTCGTTCATGATTCCAAGCTCGGTCACTGTCTAGCGGCATGAATTCAATGAATCGAAGCATGACATTTCGATCCAACGCATACCGGACCAAGTTCGCTACCTCAGGTTCAGTAACTCCTTTGATGGCAAGCGTATTGAGCTTGATGGAGTCAAATCCACATTCAATAGCGGCATCGATACCCTGAAGGGTCTTTTCGAGACCATCGCGTCGGGTAATTTTTCGAAAGATGGTTTCGTCCAACGTGTCGAGACTGATGTTGAGTCTCTTTAAACCGGCTTGTCGCAGTGCTTGGGCCTGATCTGCAAGCAGGATACCGTTGGTGGTGAGGGAAAGATCCTCGAGTTTCTCAATGCCTGCCAGCATCTCAATCAAACGAGGAATCTCCTGGCGCACCAGTGGTTCACCACCGGTGATACGAATGTCACGAATTCCACCCTGTTGAACCAGCAAGCAGGCCAACCTGTGCATTTCTTCAAAGGACAGGATTCTGTCCTTGGGTACGAACTGGGCACCCGTCTCGGGCATGCAGTAGTAGCAGCGAATGTTGCAACGGTCAGTAACGCTCAACCGCAAACTGGTGTGGATGCGCCCATATCGATCAACCAGCGGGATGTGTGGTGCTTGGCTCATGCTCAAAATCATAGCCGCAAACCGCCGGGTCTCCGAGTCGGTTTAGCAGCGTTAGCTCGGGAATTTTTTGCGAGTGTGGCTCTAGCGCAGACGGACGGTGGCTGCGGTTGGATGAGTGGCGATCAACCAACCAGACTCTTGAGAACGCGCCCATGGACGTCGGTCAATCGAAAAGGCCGACCTGCGTAAGTGAATATCAGGCGTTCATGATCGATGCCCAGTTGATGCAGGATTGTGGCTTGGATGTCATGCACATGAACTGGATTTTCGATGGGTCGGAAGCCGAGTTCATCGGTCTTTCCGAGCGTCTGCCCGCTGCGAATCCCACCTCCAGCCATCCACATGGAGAATGCCTGTGGGTGGTGGTCGCGGCCCAGTTGGCGTCCCAGGGCTACACTTGCTTCAACCATGGGCGTTCGTCCGAACTCGCCGCCCCATACGACCAGCGTCTCGTCCAACATGCCTCTTTGTTTCAGATCGAGGATCAGAGCTGCACAGGCTTGGTCTGTCTGTTTGCACTGTTTTTTTAACCCATTCTCTACATTACTGTGATGGTCCCAGCCTGAATGGTAGAGCTGAATGAAGCGCACGCCACGTTCAGCCAGCCTTCTCGCCAGCAGGCAGTTTTTTGCAAATGAACCCGAATCGTTCCCGGTGGTTCCGTAAAGATCTAGCGTTGCTGAGTCCTCTGCTCCAAAATCCATCAACTCGGGTGCTCGTGTCTGCATCCGATACGCCATCTCGTAGCTTTCAATGCGGGTAGCGATGTCACCCGGACCAGTCTTTTCGAGTTGTTGTCGATTCAGTTTTCCGATCAGGTCAATGGTATCTCTCTGTGTTTGCTGGTCGATGCCGTGTGGATTTGCCACATTAAGAATCGGGTCACCAGTGGTGCGAAAAGGGACACCTTGGTGTTCACCCGAAAGAAATCCTGAGCTCCACATTGCAGCGCCTCCCGACAGGTTGCCTCCGCTCTTGAGAACGACAAATCCGGGTAGGTCGACTGCATCACTGCCAATTCCGTAACTCAACCATGAACCCATGGCCGGTCGGCCAGGGATTGGACTGCCGGTATTCACAAAAAGTTGCGCCGGTGAGTGGTTGAACTGATCCGTGTGAACGGTCTTGATGATGGCCAGATCATCCGCGACGGTTGCGAGATGGGGCATGATTTCAGAGAACTCAGCGCCTGATTCACCATGTCTGGCAAACTTGAAACGCGGAGCAAGGACAGCAGCATTGGGCTGAATGAAAGCGTAGCGTTGTCCTGCGATGACAGACGGGGGAATCGGTTTGCCCTCAAGTTCCGTCAGTTTGGGCTTGTGATCAAACAGATCCAACTGGCTGGGGGCACCCGCCATGAACAGATAAATCACTCGTTTGATACGTGGTTGATGGTGGTGTCCGCGAGGTTCCCTGTCTGCGGCTTGCAGTGGTGTGGATCCCAGTTCCTGGGCGATCATCGATGCAAGGGCTGCTTTACCGAGTCCGATGCCACAGGTCTGAAACAGTTGTCGTCGTGTGGCCAGTTTCAGGCTCTGGCCGAGACTTGAATGCATCAATGATCTACTCTTGCACAAATGGAGGGATTCCCGCGTCCTGTCTCTTGTCAAACGTTGTGGTGAAAGCGACAGCGATTTACCGAGCGACAGCGATTTACCGAGCGACAGCGATTTACCGAGCGACAGGCAAACTCGACTGTCGATAAACTAGTTTACACTGACGTCCAACATTCATCACGATTGGGTGGAATTCTATTGCCGAGTCAGTTTCATGAGAAAAGAATATTACGGGATCGTGCTGGTGATTGCAGCCATGTGGCTGGTGTTTCTGGTCAACGAGGTTTTGCCCATCGATGTGAATCAGTGGGGCCTGAACCCAAGGTCATTTAGCGGAATCGTTGGCATCCCTCTGATGCCCTTTTTGCACGCCAACCTCGCGCATTTGGTTGGAAATACCATTCCGCTGATTGTACTCCTGTTTCTTCTGATAAGTTCCCGCAGTGACGGTTGGTTGATTACGGGTTCCCTTGTGGTGCTGGGCGGCATCATGCTTTGGATCTTTGGCCGTTCGGCATTGCATATTGGAGCCAGCGGACTGGTTTTTGGTCTCAGTTCGTTCCTGATTGTGGTGGGGATCAGGGAGCGGCGACTGATCCCAATTGCGATCGCGATCCTGGTGGTGTTGATGTATGGCGGAACCATGCTTACCGGAATCATTCCAAAGTTGCGATCAGACGTTTCGTGGGATGGGCATTTGTGTGGTTTGCTGGCTGGTGGGTTGTTGGGCTGTTGGTTCGCAAAACCGCGGATCGACTAGAGGCTGGATTCGTTGACAAATTACCCACGAAAACACTGGAAGCGATTCAGGCAACAGAATCTAGTGTCTTGCTTCTCGAATCCTTCATGCCGAGGTGTTACGCTGTTGGGCCGGATGGATTGAAGGTGCTGGCAGTCTCAGCGTGCCGTTGGACATTCCATGGCCTGAATTAGCTGTTCAGATCCTCCCGGCACAGCGTTCATGTTCCGGATGCTTGGCCAGCAACCTGTGTGGTGATACACCGGCCAGACATTCAACCCTATAAGATTAGCAACACGCGATGTCCAAATCGAAAACAAAAAAGATCAAGACAGACAAGCCACGCACGGCGATGATCGCTGATCGGTTTGACTGTTATCAAAAATCAGTGCAAACGCCTGACCACGAAGTTGTGTTTTTCGAGCAGGCCTATCGAGATGCCTACAAATCCACTCCGCTGTCTCTGCGTGAGGACTTCTGCGGTACCTTTGCGGTTTGCTGTGAGTGGGTCAAATCAAAAGCGAAGCGAACGGCCCTCGGCGTCGATTTGTGTTCCGAGACACTGCAATGGGGACGCGACCACAATTTGGCGAAGTTGACAACAGTTCAACAACAGCGGGTTCGACTCATTGAGCAGGATGTACGAAAGCGAAATCGACCGACCTTTGACGTTTTGGCTGCTCAGAATTTTTCCTTTTGGATTTTCAAGACGCGGCAGGAGGTTGTCGAGTACTTCAAAATCGCACGCGGCAATCTTAAAGCTCAGGGCGTCATGGTGATGGATATGATGGGGGGCGGAGAATGCTACGAGGAAGGACTGGTAGACAAACGCACAATCGTAAAAGGCAAGAAGGGATTCAAGTACCACTGGGAACAAGTGAGCTTTAACCCCATCACCGCAGACGCCAGTTTCGCAATCAGCTTCAAGTTTCCTGATGGTAGTAAAATGAAACGGGCCTTTGAATACCATTGGCGTTTCTGGACCATTCCTGAGGTGCGTGAAATGCTTGCCGAAGCTGGATTTCGAGAAAGTCACATCTACTGGGAAAACGAAAACGAAGATGTGGACGACGATGAATTCAGTTCCTGGGAGTGTCAAGAAGAAGCCCCCAGTGATGCGAGTTGGATTTGTTACATCGTGGCTGTGAAATAATTCGAACGAGAGGAATTTATTGTGGACAAGTCGCGGATACCTGTGGCGATTAGTTGGTTACTGCTGGGGATGTTGCTGTTGGGTCCGGTGGTCACCAAGCAAGTGTGGGCCAAGGATTCAGATGCAACGAAGATCTTTGATCGCGAGCGACTGGTGGCGTGGTGCATCGTTCCATTCGATGCCCGTAAACGAAGTCCATCTCAGCGGGCTGAAATGGTTACCGAGATCGGCATGAAACGTGTTGCGTACGATTGGAGAGCTGAACACGTTCCGACGTTCGAGGCGGAAATCGAGCAATACAAAAAGCATGGCATCGAATTCTTTGCGTTCTGGAGTTGGCACGACTCGCTCGAGCCGTTGATTGCCAAGCACGGTATTCGGCCCCAGATCTGGGTGATGTTGCCCGGGGTCGGGGACAAACCGGAGGCTGAAAAGGTAAAGGCAGCGGCGGAGGCAATCCGCCCCATGGTTGAGAAAACAGCGCGTTTGGGACTGCCTCTTGGGTTATACAATCACGGTGGCTGGGGGGGTGAACCTGAAAATCTGGCGGCCGTCTGCAAGTATCTGCACGAACGTCACAACGCGGATCATGTCGGAATTGTTTATAATTTGCATCATGGGCATGAACATATCGCTCGCTTTCCAGCAGCGTTTGCTGCAATCAAACCGTATCTGCTTTGCTTGAATCTGAATGGCATGGCAGACCCTGCCACGGTGGGCGGCAACCAGAACAAGATTTTGCCGATTGGCCAAGGTGTTCATGAACGTGACATGGTGATGGAAATACTACGCCAGGGTTATCAAGGACCTGTTGGTATCCTCGATCATCGGAGCGACACTGATTCCAAGCTGGCGTTGATGCAGAACCTGAAGGGCTTGGACGAGTTGGTAAATGGATTGGAATGATGTGAACATTCCCAATCATTCAGTGATTTAGAATCATGGGGAGTAGCTCGTATGCGTTACATCGTTGGTTTCTGCATCGTAATCGTGATGGGTGTGGTTCACGCTGAATCCCCTGTTGTCTTTCCGGATGACTTGCCTCGGGATCATCGGCTCGATGATCTCAGGACACTCAATGGTTTCTTTCCCTTCCAGCCTGTCAGTAATCTCAAGCAGTGGAAGCAGCGTCAGTCCGACATCAAGCGTCGAATCCTCGTTTCACAGGGGTTATGGCCACTTCCAACAAAGACACCACTCAACGCAGTCATACATAGCCGAGTTGACCGTGATGATTATGTGGTGGATCGGGTTTTCTTTGAGTCGATACCGGGGAATTATGTAACGGGCAGTTTGTATCGACCCAAGGGTAAGACCGGGCCTTTTCCTGTCGTTCTTTCGCCCCATGGGCATTGGAAAGAGGGCCGCTTTTATGATGCTGGTGAGGAGACCGTCAGTAAGCAGATCAAGGCGGGAGCCGAACAGTTCACACAAGGTGGGCGTTTTCCACTGCAGGCTCGAGCGGTGCAACTGGCGAGAATGGGTTGCATGGTCTTTCACTACGACATGACCGGCTATGCTGATGCTGTGCAAATCGGTCACAGACCCGACAAGTGGAAACACCTTGATGGTGCAGAAAATTGGGGTTTTATGAGTGTTCAGGCAGACTTGAGGCTGCAGAACATGATGGGTTTGCAGACGTGGAATTCGATTCGGGCCGTCGACTTTGTGTCGGAATTGGAAAATGTGGACCGTTCACGGATTGGAGTGACCGGAGCAAGCGGTGGCGGTACACAGTCGATGATTCTCGGCGCCATTGATGAACGTATTGCAGCTTCGATGCCATGTGTCATGGTTTCAACTGCAATGCAGGGTGGTTGCACATGTGAGAACGCACCGCTGCTGAGGATTGGCCAGGGAAATATTGACATCGCGGCGGCCACTGCTCCCAGGCCCCTTGGATTGACTGCGGCCGATGATTGGACCATCGAACTTGAAACCAAGGGTTATCCCGATCTGGTCCGTGTCTATGAATTGATGGGTGTACCCGAGCGTATAACCGCCGTTTTTCACACCCAGTTCCGACACAATTACAACCAAGTGAATCGAGCGGCGATGTACGCTTTCTTCAATCAGTATTTCGGACTGGGGTTCGCTTCGATCGCTGAACAAGATTTTCAGCCACTCAGTCAGAGTGAATCCACCGTTTGGAATAGTGAGTATCCCAAACCGTCGGGCGATCAGTTGGGTGATTTACACGAGATAAGGTTACTCGCTATTGCAGCAAGAGATTCAGATCGTCACATGAGTCGGTTGGTACCCGATTCAAGTGATGCATTGAATGCGTACCGAGACGTCGTCGGGGGCGCATGGGAAACCATGCTGGGACGCCGCGCTGATCAGGTGGGGCAGGTTGTTTACAAGGAAACATCGCTAACCGAGATGGCGGGCGTGGCAATCCATGCTGGTTCTCTCAGAAACGTTGATAATGAAGAGGAGTTTCCGATTTTGCAGTTGGATCCGGCCGATAAGGCAGTGGATCGTGGCACTGTCATTTGGGTTACGGATGATGGTAAATCAACCATTTTTGATCAAGGTAAGATCAGGCAGGATATCGTCACGCTGGTGAAGGCCGGGTATCGAGTGGTGGTTCCGGATCTGTTTGGCCAGGGTGAATTGGCTGCAGCAGCTAATCCTGAGCAGGCACAGCGAATGTGGTTCCAGCAGAGCGGTGACAAAGGTTGGCATCAGTTTTCTGGGTACACCTTTGGTTTCAATCACTGCCTGTTTGCCCAACGTACACATGACCTGATGTCTGTGGTCGCTTATGCAAGTCAGTTGGGCGAGGTCTGTATGATTGGAGCAGGGAAAACGGCAGGGCCTCTCGTCGCCGCAGCTTGCAGCCAGTCAAGCCAGCAAATCGAACGCTGTATCGTCGATTTTGGCGGCTTCCGATTTGCCGAGCTCAACCGGCATGACGATCCGATGTTTGTCCCAGGTGCAGTAAAATACTTTGGTGTGGACGGTCTGGTTTCGCTGGCCGCACCCGCCTCAATGGTGGTATTCGGCGGTGATTGCCCTGTGGCCAAAAGAGTTTATCGTGCCAGTGGTGTTGCCGATCGCTTGCAGGTATCAGATCTGAAACCAAGCAGCAAGAATAGGGTCGACCTGTTGCGATCTCACGACTAGGCAGTGTTGCCGGGCATGTCTTTTTCTCGGCTGGCTGCGGTTCGGTTGATCCCTTCACGTTCTTGCTTTGAGGCTCGGGACCAATCTGAAATTTCAGACATGCTGCGGTGGCAGCCGACGCAGATGCTACTTTTGTTCACGGTACAGACGCCAATGCAGCGTGAGGATTGATTTTGCAGTGGCGATGGTTCATTCATGCGTGTCCTTTCAGTGATTTACTGGTGAATATCATTATCAACGTGGGTCAAGACATAAGATCCACCAACGATCCTTCCCTGCGAGCGGGTGGTTCCACGATCAGGGCAAAACAATGATTCACCGTCATTCGCTGTGGGACGTGACGATTTACCCATGAGTGTGCGATAGTTTCCCTGCGGAGGTCGTGATACATTTTCAGGACCATTTTCGACTGGTTCCCGCCCCCATCGCCTGCCTCATCTTTCTTTGGAGAGAATCCTATGCTTTCAAATCGGCTGCTCATCTGGATGTCGGTAATCACTGTTTCGATTTCGTTTGCGTCTGCAGCAGAGAGTTGGTCAGCGTTCCGCGGTCCTGAGGGTGATGGGGTCACTGCAAGACCACTGCCTGTGGAGTGGGGTCCAGAGAAGAATATCGCCTGGCGGACGGAGATACCCGGAGCGGGTTGGTCATCCCCTGTGACGACTGGGGAACGCATCTATTTGACCGCTGCGATTCCCTCGGGTGATGAGGAGAATCAGCGTTTTACACTTTCGTTACTGATTCTCGACGCTGAGTCAGGTGAGATAGTAAAGACGGTTCCAGTGATGGAACAGACGGATGAACGACCTGCAAGAATCCACAAGAAAAACAGCCACGCCAGTCCGACGCCTATCATTCATGATGGAAAGATTTATGTTCATTTTGGGTATCAAGGAACCGCATGCCTTTCGCTGGGCGGCGACATTCTGTGGGCGAACCGCGATCTGTACTTTAAGCCTACGCACGGTAATGGTGGCAGTCCTGTGTTGACGGCGGGCCATCTGATTTTCACTTGTGATGGTGATGCTGAGCCGAAAATTGTCGCCTTGAATGCAGCGACTGGCGAATTGGCCTGGTCAACTCCTCGCCCTGTGTCAGCAAAAAAAACGTTTTCATTTTGCACACCTACGGTGATTGAGGTGGATGGACGGGTACAGGTGATTGCACCTGGTAGCGACTGCGTATTGGCATTGGATCCGACCACGGGAGCGACTATCTGGGATGTCCGCTACGTCGGCTATTCTGTGGTGCCCAAGCCCTGCTATGACCGTGGTTTGGTATTCATTTCAACGAGTTTTGACAGCAGCAAAATGTTGGCGATTCGACCCACCGGCGAAGGCGTGGTGACCGATACACATGTTGTCTGGCAATTGGATCGTAATATTCCTAAGACACCCTCCATGATTGCCCACGAAGGGTTGGTCTACTCAATCAGTGATGATGGAATTGCCATGTGCGTGGAGGCGGAAACAGGTGACTTGGTTTACCGAAAACGAATCGGTGGAAACTTCTCTGCGTCACCTCTGTTGGCTGGCAATAATCTGTACTTCACCAGCGAAGATGGTGTGACTACTGTCGTCCGATCGGGATTGGAATTTGAAGAAGTTGGGTCGAATGATTTGGGGGAACGGACACTCGCATCATTGGGGGTAATCGGTGATTCTCTGTTGTTTCGCACGGTATCAGCTTTGTACCGGATTCAGGATTGATTGCCCCGATTCTGCATGGAACGGTACTCGCCGGGCGACATGCCAGCCTGCTTTTTGAACTGTCGATAAAACGTCGACAGGTCGTGGAACCCGCATTCAAAAGCCACTGAGGTGATGGGGAGATCGGATTGGCAAAGACGCTGCTGTGCATGCTCGATTGCAAGGCGGCGGATGTGGGATAGCCAAGTCTCGCCGGTGAGTTCATGGAACAATTGGGTAAAAGTACGTCGTGGAATTCCTAGTTGGTGACTGACTGAATCAATCGTTGATGCTTCAAAAAAACGGTTGGGAAGGGTCGCGATGTACTGTTGGATGACTGCACGTTCATTACCTTCCTGTTGTTCGATCGGTCGCGTCTTGGCGTGTAATTCCAGCACGACTTGCATTAGTCGCATCGCGTTGGCCACCATGGTGATGGACGTGGTGGGAGGTTTTTGTTGTAAATGGACCATCCGACGCAATAGCGAGGCGACCCGATTTGAAAATCCGTGATGATGGTGATGCAGATGACTTGTGAGAGTTTGAATCAGACGCGGGTCGAATTCGAGCAGTCGCGTTGCGATGCAGCAAACATAAAGACTGGATGCCGCGGTCGCATCGTCGACAATGCGATTCGGCGTCCTCGGTGGGATCACGATCACATCACTCGCCGTGAAAGCGTGGATTACATTGCCAATATGGAATTCTCCCCTGCCCTTCCACACATACACAATTTTGACAAACTCGTGAGTTCTCCATTCCATGGCAAAGCTCGGACTGTGGTGGCTCTCGAGAACCAGAACGCCCCAACTGGGAAGGTCTTCGCGTAACGCTTTGTCGGTCAGTTGGTCGGTCAATTGAGGTCTCGTTGCCCGATTTGCAATTTCATGGTTTGCCCAATTCTCCAAGACACGCTGCAGCAACTCAAGTAAAGTTTGAGCCGATATTGTTCGTTACGGATAAAATAGCATGAACGATCTGATTGATTCCCAGAAACTATTGTCGCCCCGCCGTAAGATCACTGGGATCTCTGCCATTCTATTGCCGTACGAACAGAGCGGCGAGGTTGATTGGAACGGATTTGACGCTCACTTGATCCGCACGCTTGGTGCTGGTTTGGTGCCCGCGGTCAACATGGATACGGGATACGGCAATCTGATTGACGATTCGGTTCGCGAAGAGGTGCTGCTACGGACCCAACAGATCACAGACGGGCGGTTTTTTGTGGCTGGTGTTTTTGTACGTGATCGGTCAAACGACCAATTTTCCATGGAACCGTATCAGGTTGGGATTGAGCAAATTCAACGGTACGGTGGGACGCCTATCTTCTTTCAGTCCTATGGGTTGATTGAACTGCCCGACGATCAGTTGGTTGACGCTTATCAGCGTCTCGCTCGCGAGTGTCAGGATTTTCTCTTCTTTGAGTTGGGCAAAGTGTTTGCTCCATTTGGCAGAATCTACTCGCTGGAGGTTTACCACCAGTTGATGATGGTCCCAAATGCGATTGGTGCGAAGCACTCGTCGCTTCATCGTGTACCCGAGTGGCAGCGACTGGAGTTGCGAAATCGAGTTCGTCCGGATTTCAAAGTGTTCACTGGAAATGATCTGGCGATTGATATGGTGATGTATGGCAGTGATTATCTGCTCGGACTCAGTACGTTTGCTCCCGATGCATTTGCTCGCCGCGATGCAATGTGGGAAACAGGAGATTCTGGCTTTTATGAATTGAATGATTTACTGCAGTATCTGGGTGCGTTCACTTTCAGAAACCCGGCACCAGCTTACAAGCATTCTGCAGCCATGTTTTTGAAGATCCGGGGGATGCTGGAACACAGTCAGACACACCCCGATTCTCCTCATCGTCCCGAAGCGGACTTGAAGGTGTTGGAGATCATTGCACGAGATCTGCAATCCCTTTTGAAAGAGGCACCTTGATGGCTTACCCACGTGTAGCGAGTTTCAAGTCACACGAAGATTTTGTGAGCTACCTGACAACGTTGGGTATTCAGTTGCCCTGTGATGAAGAAGTCGTATCGGGGGATCAGAGTCCCTTGGCAGTTCCGCTGCTGGTTGATGATGTGACCATTGGTAACCGGTTCTGCATTCTTCCCATGGAGGGGTGGGACGGGACATTGGACGGAAAACCAACGGAACTGACGAAAAGACGTTGGCGAAATTTTGGACGGAGCGGCGCAAAGCTGATGTGGGGTGGTGAGGCGGTTGCGGTGCGACATGATGGTCGGGCCAATCCGAATCAGTTGATGATCAAAGCGGAGAATCTGCCAGAGATTGAATCACTGAGAGTCGAGCTGACGAAAGCGCACGAAGCGGAATTTGGAAGCGTTGATGACCTGCTGGTGGGACTGCAGTTGACGCATTCTGGCCGCTACGCGCGACCAAATCAAAAGAGTGTCAGCGAACCGCAAACCGTGCAACGCAATCCAGTACTCGATGCACGCTTGGGAATTGATGATGAGACTGCGATGCTGACCGACGATGATCTGCAGCGGCTGGTGGATGATTTCATCATTGCAGCCTCTCTGGCCCAGAAAGCTGGTTTTCAGTTTGTCGATGTCAAACATTGCCATGGCTATCTCGGTCACGAGTTGCTGAGCGGAGTTGATCGATCGGGTCGATTTGGTGGCAGTTTCGAAAATCGCACGCGTTTTCTTCGCGATATTGTCGCGGGTGTTCATTCGGCTGCTCCAGGTTTGATGATCGGCGTTCGCGTCAGTATCTTCGATTTTGTTCCGTTTCAGGCGGGTGCTGATCGGATCGGTTTAGTTGACCCACGCGGCGATGCCCGACTGGCCTTCGGCAGTGATGATTCAGGATGTGGTATCGATCTGAATGAGCCGTCAGAGTTCCTTGAGTTATTGAAGCAGTTGGGCATCAAATTGGTTTGTACGACAGCAGGTAGCCCCTACTACAACCCGCACATCCAGAGGCCCGCTTACTTTCCGCCCAGCGATGGATACCAACCACCGGAGGATCCGTTGGTGGGAGTCGCGCGGCAGTTGCAGGTGACGGCTGAATTGAAACGCAGACACCCGGAGCTGATTTTTGTGGGTTCAGGGTATAGCTACCTTCAGGATTGGTTACCTCATGTGGCACAAGCTCTGGTTCGTGCCAATTGGGTCGATTCCGTTGGGTTGGGCCGGATGGTGTTGTCCTACCCCGAGTTGCCAGCTGATGTGCTTGCTGGGCAGGTGATGGCACGAAAAAAGGTCTGTCGTACTTTTAGTGATTGCACGACTGCCCCACGGAATGGACTGGTCAGTGGATGTTATCCGCTTGACCGTTTCTACAAGGTCCGTCCGGAGCATGATTTGTTGAAGCAGGCAAAAAAGCCAGCTGTCACGTGAGTCGCGTTTTGCTTTGTAGGAAAAGGCCCTGAGGACTGGTGAATGTCGATCGGTCTCTGCAACGGCAAACTTGATCAATCTGGAATTGCCGGTAGAGCAGTATTGCCACGTCTGTCATGATGGTTGTTCACTAACTGACTTTCCCGTTCAACTGCGAGTGGCCTTGTGATTTGTCTACGAAACGTACTTTGCGTGGCAGGTTCCTGCTTTGTTTTTCCACTGTTGGCGGCTGATGGTGATGGCGGCAGCGAATCGGCCCACGGCAGTATTGCAGCCAATCGGGGAGCCATTGTCGTCACTGATGAAGCGGTCAGGATTCATCGGTTAGCCCCTGTGTTTGATGGGCACAATGATTTGCCATGGGCGCTTCGGAAGAGCGGCGACTCCGTCAGTCAAGTCGATTTGCGAAAATCGCAACCCGACCTCCATACCGATATTCCACGTTTGCGTGCTGGTGGGGTAGGTGCACAGTTTTGGTCTGTTTATGTCCCGGTCTCTACGGCGATGCAGGACAACGCTTTGACATCGACGCTGGAGCAGATTTCGATAGTGCGACAAATGACTGAACAATACAGCGACGTTTTCGAGTTGGCGTTGACTGTCGAGGACGTCAAGCGGATTACTGGCGAAGGCAAGATCGCTTCATTGATTGGCGTCGAAGGAGGTCACTGCATTGAGAACTCGATTAATGTGCTTCGACAATTGTTCCGGGAAGGTGCACGGTACATGACACTGACTCATTCGATGTCGCTCGACTGGGCAGACTCGTGCAGCGATGATCCGATTTCCGGAGGGCTGTCGGCATTTGGTGAAGAGGTTGTTCGAGAAATGAATCGGCTGGGGATGATCGTCGATTTGTCTCATGTGTCGCCCAATTGCATGAAGCAGGCACTGCGAATTACCAACGCTCCTGTCATCTTTTCGCATTCATCTGCACGTAGCATCGCCGATCATCCTCGTAACGTGCCTGATGATGTGCTGATCGAAACGAAAAAGAATGGTGGTGTGGTAATGATTAATTTCTTCTCAGACTATTTAAACCCGATCGATGCGGCCCGTTCGCTCAGGAGGTCGGCCCGAAAATCGGAGTTGAATGCCCTGTATCCCGATAATGAAGAGAAAGCAACAGCTGCATTGCGGCAGTGGGAGGCGAAACATCCACGATCTGCAGTGTGTACGGTTCATGATGTGCTGGACCACATCGATCACGTTGTTAACGTAGCCGGGATTGATCACGTGGGGTTGGGGTCCGACTTTGATGGTGTACCTGCATTGCCGGCTCAGTTGGGTGACGTCAGTCGCTACCCGGTGATCACTCAGGGATTACTAGACCGTGGTTACACCGAAAGCGAAATCCTGAAAGTACTCGGCGGCAATGTGATGCGAGTTTTCGAAAGAGTCGAGGCAGTTTCCAGAAAATTGTCCAACCGCAAGGTCAATGCGGCAGCGAAATAGTTGGTTTTGCGTTGATACAGGGACTCACCTTGAGTGCTTCCTTTCCGCTATCATTGGGTTTCGTCCGTCGGTCAATCCGTGCCTGACAGGATGCTTTGAATTTACAGCTTTGCATAAACGGCAGCTTTGCGGTCACAACGGTTCGTTCACACTCCTAGTCATGAATGCAGATGAGTAACACAGTAGAGTCGATGCAGGCGGAAGCAGCAGAGTTTGGGAAGCGGTACAACGCTGTTCGTGAGATGATAGGGCGGGTGATTGTTGGTCATGATGATATTGTTCACGGAGTGTTGACGGCCATCTTGTGTGGCGGGCACTGCTTGCTGGAAGGCGTGCCGGGATTGGGGAAAACCATGCTGGTCAGGACGCTGTCGGAGGTCATGGATCTCAATTTCAGTCGCATCCAATTTACACCTGACCTGATGCCTGCCGACATCCTTGGTACCAACATGATTGTTGAGGATGAGAACGGGCGTCGCGGCTTCGAATTTCAGCGTGGTCCGGTTTTTACACAGATTCTGCTGGCTGACGAAGTCAACCGGGCAACGCCAAAGACACAGTCCGCGATGTTGGAAACCATGCAGGAAGGAACCGTGACTGCAGGCGGAACGCGGTTTGTGCTCGATAAACCCTTTTTTGTTTTGGCAACACAAAACCCGATCGAGCAGGAGGGTACTTATCCTCTGCCTGAGGCTCAATTGGACCGTTTTATGTTCAAACTGGTTGTCAGATACAGCAGTCGTGAAGATCTCAATATCATCGTTGATCGTACCACGCAGGGTCATACAGCCGACCTCGAGAAGGTGATGGATGGTGTCGAGATCTTGAAGTGGCAACAGATGGTGCGACAGGTAATCCTGGCGCCTCATGTGCGGGACTACCTCGTACGCTTGAACCTCGGAACACACCCTGACGGGCCGCATTCGGTTGCTGCGACCAACAACTATGTACGCTGGGGTGCGAGTCCGCGAGGTGCACAGACGCTTGCGTTGGCTGCCAAGGTCCGAGCACTACTGGAAGGGCGTTTCAACGTCAGTTTCGAAGATGTGCGGCGTGTTTTCCTGCCAGCGATGCGACACCGCGTTCTCTTGAATTTCGAAGCTCAAGCAGAAGGCATCGAGTCGGATCAGATCTTGCTGGATATTCTTGAGAACGTCCCCGAAAAAGGGGAATGAACGAAGAGTGACTCTGTGTGGTGAGTGTAGGTCCCCAGCGTTCACCGGCATGGTGAAATCTTGCGCCGATTACTTGCCTTTGGCCAGTGCTCATCCGATTCGATTTACCAGGCTTATCGACGGTTCTTGGGATCCAGATTGGCGTTGAGCAGTTCATCTGAAACAGTCGATTTCACACCACTTGGCGGGACCTCGACTTTGGCGATCCAGAGGATTCCATTCAGCACGACGCGTCGAAAGCTGTCATTGGCCCAGTTGTCGTGGAAGTGTCCACCAGTGAATCCGAAGCCGCGGCCTCCATTGGGACGTTCAACGGTCCACATCATTGCTTCAGCCCGTCCCTTGGAAGCCTGGATATGGGGATAGGGCCCTTTTGGATAGACGTAGGGGCCGTTACGAACATCGTCTGACGGCGCGGCGGTCAGGATCGGTACGAACTTGAGTCCCTCGATTTCCGTCGCTTTCTCGCCCGACATGTCTCCTGCGAATCGCATGTTGAAATACCATTCGTCTTTGACCTGAAAAGGTTTTACGCCGCGGCTAATGGGATGGTCAGGGAAGACCGTAAAGTTGGGTTCCCAGATTGGGTTGCAGGAATGCATGTGTTCATAGTGCCCCCCAATCCATCGTTTGAACTGGTTTCCCGCTTGGTCGGCAATGACTTCCACTCCAAAATGCATGAAGCCCAAACCGATACCTTTGGCTGCCCAGTCATCAACGACTTTCAATCGCCGCCCGTTTTCACCCACCACTTCATGTCGTCCTCCACCGTCCATGAAGAACACCACGGCGATCGCGCCGTCAAAAACTGATTCATTTTTTGGCCAGCCATTGAGTACAAACTGAACATCGATACCGGGTGTTTCGTTCAAGCATTTGGTCATCAGCTGGACGCCCGCATTGAACTCATGCATGCGTGGTGGGTGCGAAGGTTTGCCCGCCACCAGTACAATTTTCGCGTCTTTCGAATGGGCTGCCGTTGCCGAAAATCCAAAGTAAAGGGTTGTGGCCAGGAACAGCAGGATTGTGAATCGCAAAGCTTGTCTCTCAGTCAGTGTTGGGGAAGTGCAAATGAGTGCAAGGTGGATGTTGGATTGATGGAACCAGCGTTAAAGATCTGTCGTCGATTCAATTCGATCATATCCTTCTTTGCCTCCAGCATAAATTGTTGCTCTTGGTGTGGCTATTCTGCCCTTCCCTGTTTCGTGGTATTCCCGATGAAAGAGAATACCGGCGTCTGTGCGACCATGGGTGGAAAGTGGCAATGCCGTGACTGAATCTATGGCTTTGTTCTGCTCGTATGCTGACTGGCGAGCAGGACTGTCATGCCGTGAATATCTACAATGTCATCGATGTTGGGTGCATATCCGCCCGCCATCGCGATCGCCAGAGGCAGGCGATGATCAAGGCACCATTGCATGACAAGGCGATCGCGTTCCGCAAGGCCTTGTTTTGTCACATTCAAGCGACCGAGTCGATCGCCTTGGAAGGGGTCTGCTCCGGCCAGATAAATCGCAAGGTCGAACGGTCCAGCCGCATCCAACTGTTGTAAAGCGTTCTTGAGTGCGGCGAGATAATGTGAATCATCAACTCCGTCCTCTAATGCCACATCCAAGTCACTTGGTGATTTGCGGATGGGGAAGTTCTTGACTCCATGAATCGACAATGTGAAAGCGGTGCTATCGTCAGCTAGTATTTCAGCTGTACCATTTCCCTGATGCACATCAAGATCGATCACGCAGGCCCGATGAATCGTGCCTTCCCGTTGCAATGTCCGGATCGCAACAGTCGCATCATTGAACACGCAATACCCTTCGCCCGCATCACGCATCGCGTGGTGCGTGCCACCTGCCAGATTCACGGCGATGCCATCTGTGATTGCTGCGCGACTCGCGGAAATTGTCGCCCCTGTGCTCCGACGTGAGCGTTCTACCATTTGTTGCGACCATGGAAATCCAATTCGTCGGATTTCACTTTCGCTCAGGCTTCCTTGGCAGACCGCGCTGACGTAGCGATTGGTATGACACGATAAAAGTTGTTTGTCGGTAGCTGGTGGGGGAACGATCAACGTATCCCGCAGGTGATGCTCGCTGCCGACGATCCGCTGACGAAGCAGGCGGTATTTGTCCATCGGAAAACGATGGCCGTCCGGAAGTGGTAGTTCGAAATGATCGGTGTAGAAGATTTTCATCGACGATGACGGCCAAATTCCCTTGTCGAATAAAGAACGACCTTGTGGAGGAAGTTTAGGAGACCAGCAACGTGTATTGGGAATGCGAAATCTGATGCCATGTACTGGAAGAGAACTTGCGACCCCGCCTGGTGCAGGTGACTTGGTGCAGGTGACTTGGTGCAGGTGACTTGGTGCAGGGGCAGACTGGTCGTGTGCTATTGCCAGGCAGTTTGCCCGGATGTTTGGTGGAATCCCGCTTGTGCCGAGTGTGATCCGCTTTTTAGAGACGCCTGATTACAGCGTCAGTTGCGTACACTGTGCGACTCAGGGTACAGCTTGCGTGTGGCTAATTTGAATGGTCTCTCCCTCATCCATGATTTGCCCAAGTACAATGACTTTTTCTACAGATGGCAAATTGATCTTTCCCGCCATCTTCAGTACCCGACCTGAGTCGAGGGTCAAAATCTGACTCTTGGCGGTGGTGCCCGGCCTGCCAATCAGCAAGATCCCTTCCGTTGAACGTTGTGGATAATCCAGCCATGTCAGGCCGGCTTCTTCGATTTGCTGAAATGCGTTTGACTTTGTGACGGCTTCTGCCAAGACGATCAGAGCTTTGGGCTCTTCTTGTGCTGCGTTACAGGCTTGAGCAATGAGTTCATAGGCGTTGGCCAGCAGTTCTATTTGGTCTTCATTGTCTGACGCGACCAACTGGTTGATGGATCGAATTGCGGCATTGACGTTTGTGATTGCTTCGCTTGAAATGATCGCTTTCGGTCCCGAGGCTGGTACAGGGATCGGACGATCCAATGGACTACCTGGTTTGCTCTGGCTGGCAGCAATCGTGGTCGCTGGTGTTCCGTTTTGCTTTGCGGACTTTTGAGTACCAGTCGTGGCTGGAAGTTTCAGTGTCTCATCTGAAGTGATGGATGGCGCAGTTGCTGGCAGATTCGGTGAGTTGGATTCCAGCTTGCTGGACGGGCTTGCCGGCATCCTTGTGAGATTGCTTTGGCGTTCTTTTTCCGGTCGGCTCTTTCGATTGGCACCATCGTCGCTCGTTCCGTTGGGAGCCGCCGAGGAGTCAGGAGCCATGATTTGATCAAGTACTGAGTGGCTGGGATTATCGAGGTCCTTCTGTGCATTGTCGAATTGCGAAGTATCGAGTATCTCGCCCTGATAGACTGTAGGATCTTCGACATCGTCGGATACCGCTTCGCTGAAAAACGGAATTAATTCCCGAGGCGATCTCGCCTTTCCGTCAAACGGCCAGAACCCCAAGTCTAGTGTCCGTCCGAGTGCCAGCAGGATCAAGAGTGCAATCGGGACAGCGAGTAAACCACCGAACACGACTCCGATCATGGATCGAATTGCGGATCCTTTCTTCTTTCGTCGGTTGGGTCGCGGCGAGACGTTCATGGCTGCTGCGGCTTGGGACGATGAGGGTGCAGTCCAGGATCCATCCGGCTGAACGTTATCTCCATCAAAATTGAGTGCTGGGTGATCCCATTGACTACCACGGTCAGATTGACCACCACTGTCCGATCTGTCACTGTCCGACAGATTATCGAGTGAGCCAGCTGTCTCTGTCCCAAGGGTATGAAAACCAGCAGCCGTGTTAGTGCCAACTGCTGATAGGTCGGCAACGGCAGCGCCGAATCCGACGGGTTCCATCACAACGACGGGTTCACCATCGGCCGTCAAGATCTTTAATTGGGGCGGAAGGCGATCAAGCACTTCCTTAAGCGGAAATGTTTCGTGACACCACGGACACATTGCATAGGCGTCCTCAGGCATCATTCCCATGGGAACTCGAAACCCTTCTTGGCACCGTGGACAATTCGAGGTAATCATTGCGGCCTTTGAGAAGCGGTGGAAGAATGCAAATTGTAACGGAATGGCAGACAAAAATCAGGCCGAAGGCAGTTTCGAACCCGCCGGCAGTCAACTTCCCGTGATACCGTAAAGAGGTTCCAGTTTCGACTTCAGGTAGTTGACGAAATGCGTTGAGCAGAGCGGTTTTCCCGTGGCCCGCTGGATTAAATCAGCCCCACTGTAGCAACGTCCATCAAAGTGGATTCGCTCTCTCAGCCAATCAAGCAGAAGACGAAACTCGCCTTCGGCAAACAGTTCATTGAGGTCGCCAATCTGATCACTGGCAGCATCAAAAAGTTGTGCGGCAGCCACATTCCCGAGTGTATAGGTCGGGAAGTAACCGATCAGACCAGCACTCCAGTGGACATCCTGTAAAACCCCATCGGCATCCGATGAAGGACAAATCCCGAGGTCGCTCTGATAACGTGAGTTCCAGGCTTCGGGTAGATCTTTGACGCTGAGAGTACCGTCGATCAATTGCCTTTCGAGGTCGAAACGGATGATGATGTGCAGGTTGTAGGTCGCTTCGTCAGCTTCGACTCGAATCAGACTGGGTCGGACGGTATTGATAGCGAAGTAAAATGAATCCAGCGACACACCTTCAAGCTGAGTTGCGAATGCCTCCAAAGCCTGCGGATACAGCCATTCCCAGAAAGGTCTGCTGCGTCCAACCTGGTTTTCCCATAGCCTCGACTGGGATTCATGGATTCCCAGCGACACGTAGGATCCAGGTGGCAGTCCGAACCAATCCGGACGTAGCCCCTGTTCGTACATCCCATGACCCGCTTCATGCATCGTTCCGAACAACCCGGCTGGCAGCCAGTGGGGATCGTAACGTGTCAGGATGCGGCAGTCGTTCGGACCCAGCGTGGTGCAAAATGGGTGTGACGTTTCGTCAAGTCGTCCACGATCAAAATCAAAGCCTGTCTGTTCAGCGACGAAATGGCTGAAATCCCGCTGGTTCTCCATGCAGTAGGTTCGTTCAAGAATGCTGATGTCTGGTTGCTTGGGCGCATCTTTCGCCGCCGCGATCAACTGGACTAGCGGCTCGCGAAGATTGTCAAAAACCTGCTGGATGTCCTCGACCCTTGCGTCGGGTTCGTATTCATCCAACAACGCTTCGTAGACACTGCGATCGGTTCCTTCGCTGAGGCGTTCTCCCGCTTCGCGTTTGAGATCGATGACATGCTCCAGTGTTTTCTCAAACATGGAAAAGTCATCGGCTTTGCGAGCCGCGTCCCACGTTTGTTGGCCGCGGACCGTTGCTCGGGACATGCGTTCCACTAATTGGGTTGGCAGCTTGCAGTCGCGTTGCCAGTCCCGATGCAATTCACGAATGGTTGCAGCAATCGGTCCATGTGGATCTTCGTCTCCGCATTCCTGCACCAAACTAAGCAGGTCTTCACCATAGACGGGATCTGTACGACGCTGATGCACAAGAGCCCGCAAGGTCGATACCTGTTGGGCACGATACTCGCCCGCGGCAATTGGAAGCCCTGTCCGTTCATCCCATTCAAGCGTGTCAGCAGTGGAATGCAGAATCATGGCCTCACGAGCCCGGGCACATACCGCATCAAATCGTTGTTGATTGACTGACATTTTATCGTGGCTCCTCTTGCACAACTGACCAATGGAATCCGTGCAAGTTAACGTCTGGAAGCTCTTGCGCCAGCACGGCGGACGTTGCCAGTGCAGCGGGCAGTTGCAGAAAGAAAGATAGCAAAGCCGATTTCTGCGTCCGAATCAGTGCGCAATTTGTCAGGCAAGCAGTCAACGATTGCATGAGGCATCGCTTGGGTCAGGCAAGATCCCGTTGGAAAATGAATGCTGCTACGAAATTAGCAGCGGTCCGCCATCAGACTTTCCTCGTTCCCATTCCCGTCGTACTTCACGAAGACCGTAAGCGCACATCTCAAACTGGTCGCTTAGTTGGTGCAGCAGGTCGCTGGAGGGTCGGTTTTCATCCGCTTCGATTTCAGCAGCAATAGCGTATGCTCGCTTGCCCTGCCGACAATAGTCCACATATCCATCGATTGATTGTTCAGATCTCAGTTGTCTGAGTCTTTCGGGATACATTCCGGACCAGAAGAGAGTGACGTCGCCGATATGCCGATGAATATCACGTTTGGCCAGACCAATCCGCTTTTCGGCTTCACAAAGCATTTGAAAGACTTCGGTTGCAGGTCGTCCGTTGGACCTGCGAACTTTGTGCACCGCGTCGAGTCTGACAAAGCGAAGCATCATATCACTGATGTAGCCAATCAGTTGGACATCTGCCACACCCAGTTTGGAATGGAAGATGTACTCGCTTAGACCGCTAAAGAACCGATCGATCGTCGACCGGTTGGGCGAATCGTCTGAGGTCATCTCAGGCTTCATGTTCAGCCTCCTAAGTTTAGCCTCCATGCCGGCGTTGTTAGTTCACTCGCCGCGCCTCTAATCCACAATTAATACGCCGGCCGCCGCAGGTCAAGACTGTTTTTGATGAAATCTTCGCGAAGTGAGCCCCTTTGATGCCCGAGAGGACCCCTTCAGAAGACGAGCGGAGCCAGCTTTGTCTGCCGGAAATGCAATATTATCTCGATCCTAGGTGCCGCGTGGGATGTGATCAGCTGCGACCTATCTGACAAAAGCGAAAGACGCTTGCTTTTCAGGGTTACTGTCTCTCAAAACCGTGTGCGGTCTACCGCATGAAATAATGAAACGAAGTCAGCGGTAATGGCAGGCTTCAATTATGCTGGGGGTACATTGAATACTGAGCCTCGTTTCTGGAAGTTGAACGTCCATGCGGCACACGCTGTTTCTAGCACTTCTGTGGGTAGCCCTCCTGCCAACCGTGCTCCCCGCCCAAAGTGAGGTTGCCGCTGAACCGATTGTCGGTCTCCGCGAAAACCCGGTTGCAGGTTTTGCGTTTGTGAATGCTGAGGTGGTGGTTGCGCCCGGCCAAATGATCACAGACGCGACTGTGCTTGTGGAGGGAACGTCGATCACTGCTGTCGGTCAGCAACTTGCGATCCCCGAGGGCTATCAGGAGATCGATTGCGAGGGGAAACGTATTTACCCTGGTTTGATTGACGCGTGGAGCGAGATCGATGTAACCGTCAATGAATCACCGCCTGGTTATTGGAATGGTAACGTCACTCCGCAAATGAGAGCCGTATCATCCATTGCACGGGTTCCGGATGCCGCAAAGTTAAGATCCCAGGGAATCACTGCGAGATTGGTTGCACCCAAGGGTGGCATCGTCAAAGGCAGTAGTTGCCTGATGCTTACTGGTGAGGAATCAGCGGGGCGAAGTCTGCTGCTAGAGGATGCCTGGCAACATTTACAACTGACGGTTCCACGCGGCGGGTCGCGGGCTAAGTATCCGAATTCACCGATGGGCGCCGTCGCGTTGTTGCGGCAGTCTTTCTATGACGCTGCGTGGTACGAGGATGCTTGGAATGCCTACACGGCAACTCCTGAACTGGACCGTCCCGACAAGAACGTCGCGTTGCAGGCCTTATCCGAGGCGATCAAGACAGGCACGTTTTTGATTGATGCGCCCAATGAGAGAATGGCAATCCGGGCGGATGACCTGGCCCGTGAGTTCTCTTTGCAGACGATCCTTCGTGGATCGGGACGCGAGTATCGGCAGTTGGATGAAATTGTTGCGACGAATCGCCCGTTGTTGGTGCCTGTGGACTTTCCCGATACTCCCGATGTCAAAACAGCTGATGCTGCTCGTGATGTCACTCTGCAGGAATTGATGCATTGGGAACTTGCCCCCGAGAACCCCGGCAGGCTTGTTCGGGCGGGCGTAAAAATTTGCTTGACGACTGATGGACTAGATGATGTTGGTCAGTTTTTAAAGCAGGTCCGGGTTGCGGTTGAACGTGGTCTCGACGAAGACGAGGCCTTGGCGGCGGTCACGGTGGTTCCTGCTGAATTACTGGGAGTTGAGAGTGAGGTTGGACGTATCGAACCGGGAATGGTTGCCAATCTGACGATCACCGATGGCAATCTATTCGCGGAAACAACCAAGGTCGCCGAATGCTGGGTCGCCGGGAAAAGATTTGTCATCGACGGCAATCCCCAAACCGAGTTTCCGGAGTTGGCAGGCAACTGGGAGTTTGCTGTTCGTCATCCGAGTGTCAGGAACATGCGGTTATTGTTGGAACTTGAGGGATCTGATGGAAAACTCAACGGTGCCGTTCGCTCTGGTGAGAGTGCACCAAAACCGGTCAAAGCAAAGCAGCGGAAAAAAGAGAAAAACAAGCAAAAAGATATAGATAAAGTAGCAGCGAGCAAGCTTCGAGATGTCGTCCAGCAGCGTGATCGCTTCACGGCCAACTTCGATCTGCGAGAGATTGACGAGAGATTGCCCGATGGAATTTCCCAACTGACAATCATCACAATGCAGAGCGATGACGAAGATGCCACTTTGGTTGCCAGTTTGAAGTTGCCTGGGGGTGAGACGCAGAATCTGCTGATGGTGCGATCGGATGATGATCAAGAGAGTGATCAGGCAGTGGTTAGTACGACGAAGGTAGGGAAACAGGATCAGTCAGAAGAAAGCAGTCTTGCGACGGCGGATCCGCAAGGTGCAGTTATCGATACCGACCAACCGCCAGAGACCTACTCAGAGGTTCGATTTCCTTTCGGTGCCTTTGGTGCTTCTTCACGCATCGCAGGGCAAACAACGGTATTGTTTCGCAATGCAACGGTTTGGACGTGTGACGAGGCCGGTAAGCTGGAAAATGCCGACGTCCTGATTCGTGATGGATTGATCGCAAAAATTGGTTCGGACATTAAACCTCCGGCAGATTGCCAGGTGATTGATGCAAGCGGCAAGCATATCACCCCGGGGTTGATTGACTGCCATTCACACATGGGAACGGATGGCGGCGTCAACGAGTCGGGACAAGCAGTCACTTCAGAGGTCCGCATCGGTGATTTTATCGACAACAGCGACATTCAAATCTATCGACAGCTTGCTGGGGGACTGACGACCTCGAACATTCTGCATGGTTCAGCGAATCCCATCGGTGGACAAAATCAGGTCATCAAGTTGCGATGGAGCGAGACGATGGACGGGCTGAAAATGAAGGAAGCTCCACAGGGTATTAAGTTTGCGCTCGGTGAAAACGTAAAACGGAACCAGAGTCGTTACCCAAATACACGGATGGGTGTCGAGCAGATCATTCGCGACCAGTTGCTCGCAGCACGCGAGTATCAGGCCAAATGGAGGCGTTGGAAGAACGGCCAGCACGACACCCTGCCACCGCGAGTTGACCTGCAGTTGCAGGCTCTCAGCGAAGTTCAGAATGGGACTCGATGGATTCATTGCCACAGTTATCGTCAGGATGAAATCATGGCGACTTTGGATGTGTTGGACGAATTTGGTATCCAAATCGGTACTTTGCAGCACATTTTGGAGGGCTACAAAGTTGCTGATCGCATGGCACAACATGGTGCGATGGGATCTTCGTTTTCAGATTGGTGGGCCTACAAATTCGAGGTCTTTGATGCGATACCCTACAACGGTGCGCTGATGCATGATCGCGGCGTGGTGGTGTCATTTAATAGTGACGACCGTGAATTAGCCCGGCATTTGAACACTGAAGCTGCCAAGGCAACCAAGTACGGCGGTGTGCCGGAGATCGAGGCATTGAAATTCGTGACGCTTAACCCTGCTAAACAACTCAGAATCGACGAGTACGTCGGCTCACTGCGTGTTGGTAAGCATGCGGACATCGTGGTGTGGAGCGGCCGACCATTGTCAACGCTCACCAGATGCGAGCAAACATGGATTGATGGCCGCCGATACTTTGATCTTGAGGGTGATAAGGAACTGCAGTCCCGTGACCGCAAGGTGCGAGCTCGACTGGTCCAGAAGGCCTTGAATAGCAAGCGTGGTGCCAAGAAAAAAACACCGGAAGAAATTTCCGAGGAAGATCGCTGGGTACGACACGATGTGCATTGTGCTGCCCACGGCAGCCATGAGTACGATTACACCGAAAACCTGCAGAAATGATGAGTCAACTATGAGAGGGTGTACCCACATCGAGACGTTCTTTTTTACCAAATCAAGGCTGCTTGCAGTCGCTTGCATGCTCGTGTTGATGCTTGCTGATGGTTACGCGCACGATCAAGTGCCGGGGGCTCCCCAGAGTCGACCGATTGTGATTCGTAATGCAACGATTCACGTCATTGATGGACCCAATGTCGAACAAGGCGATGTCCTGTTTGAGCGTGGAAAAATCAAGGCGATTGGTCAAGCATTGGAAGCCCCCAAGAAAGCCATTGAAATTGATGCCACTGGGAAGCATCTCTACCCTGGTCTGATCGAGGCAATGACCGACCTCGGCTTGCGGGAAATCAGTGCGGTTGAGGAGACAGTTGATCGCACCGAATATGGCGATCGTAACCCGAATGCAAGATCATGGGTTGCTGTGAACCCTGACAGCGAGCTGATCCCTGTCGCTCGCGCTGGGGGTGTCTTGACAGTCATGACGGCACCGCGAGGTCGGTTTGTTCGTGGTCAGACAGCCGTCATCAATCTGGATGGGTGGACCGTTCGTGAAATGAAGCTGAAAGCACCCGCGGGGTTGTACATCGATTGGGGTGCGATGCATCCTGGTGGCAGCGCCAGTCAGGATCAACGGAAGAGACGCGAACAGAAGTTGGCTGAGCTTGACGACTTGTTGGACTCTGTGCGGCGTTATCAACAGGCTCGGGAAGCACGGCCTGAGGTGACACCAACAGATGTGCGACTGGAAAGCATGGTGCCAATGGTCGAGGGTGATTTACCGGTCTTTGTGGAAGCGGATCGACAGACAGAAATCGAATCAGCTGTCGCTTACGGACAGGCGCAAGGCTTGTCGATTGTGATTTATGGTGGTTACGACGCTGAACATTGCGCGGCGCTGCTGAAACGGTATGACGTACCCGTCATCATTGCTTCGACGTATCGACTGCCACTCCGCCGAGACGAGTCTTACGATACGGCCTACACACTTCCGGAAAGGCTGCGAGCGGCAGGAGTGAAGTTCGCGATTGGTGGTGAGGGAGCAGGGTCTCCGGGTGGTGCTGCGAACGCGAGAAACCTTCCCTATCATGCGGCGGTGGCGGTTGCTTATGGTTTGCCACACGCAGAGGGTTTGCGGGCAGTCACTTTGTCAGCGGCAGAGATTCTGGGCGTCGCTGATCGTGTGGGATCGATCAGCGTGGGCAAGGATGCAAGCTTGATTTTGGCAGACGGTGACATTCTGGAAACAGAAACGAATGTGATCGCCGCCTTCATTCAGGGACGCGCCGTGGATCTGGGTAGCCGGCACAAGACGCTGTACGAAAAATACAAATTGAAGTACTCACGCAGCGAGAAACAGACGCGTTAGTTATTCGGAGTGACCTTGGACGCTGGAATCGTCATGGACCTGTGTGTGGAAAGAGCAGCCAGGTCAGAATCAACAATGCGATCGTGAGCAGAAAAGCAGCGATCCGCACAGTCCAGCGGTCTCGAATGGTCAGCGTGCGATCTGTTCGCATCCCTCGTGCCCAGAGCACAAAGGATGACCCACCCATGATCATGAGGACATTGACCAGAACCAGTAGAATTGGTCCGAGAACGGGGATGCCGTTTGGTTTCGCGTCCCATGTCCAGACATGGAACGCGATCTGAAGGCCGGCCGTAGAAATCGGAGGAACAAGCGCTGCTGCGATGGCCGCCCCTGCCAACGCGGCTGAAAGGTGTCGCCGCGTTCTGGCATAGGTCGCAGCAAGTCCGCCGACCAGACCGACACAAAAATCGATAGGTGACGGTTTGCATCTCGCTTGCATTTCCGAGGTCATGACCGGTTCCTGGAAAATCAAAACCAGCCAACCGAATAGCATACTGGAGATCAAGGCACAGAAGAAACCGAGGATGATGGTTGACACCGCTGAGCGAAAAAGAGGTCGATTGCCCTGAGCTAGTGCCAAGCCGGCGCCGATGATCGGAGTCATCAGAGGAGCAATCAGCATGGCCCCTATAATGACAGCCGCAGAATCCTGAATCAGTCCAAAGGCAGCGAGCATGGCAGCTGCTGAGATCAGTCCAAAAAACTCAAGGTTGGGGGCAGATCCAGACTGCAGGTCCATAGAAAGATCGATTCTTTCTTGTCGATCCATGGGGGGAGCGACGTTGGAGGCCCAGTTATAGATCTTGCTGGCGATCTTTTCAGGCAAGGTATAGCCGTCATGCAGTAGACCCAGCGACACACTGGTCTTTGAGTCAATCAGCATCAAACCGGTCTTGTAGACACGATCGGAGGAATCGGGGTCGTCGATACCGAACAGGATCAACTGGTTGTCAACGATTCCCTCGTCCGCAATCGCTGATTTGAAGGCTTCTGAAAGATTATCGCGTTGCAGATCAAGCCCGGCGCACAGGGTCCGTGTCGGCGCGAAGCCAAGCAGTTTCTGAGCTACCACTGCCGTAACATCAGTGGGTTTCTCAAACGCGGAGATGAATTCCGTGTTTGATTCGGGAGGACTTCCAGACACGCGTAGCCAGAGTGTGGGATACCTCGATGTCTGGAACACTTCCCGTTGCAATTCAGAGGCATTCACCTCATGAATTAAGATCAGACTCCGACAGTGATTTTCGTCTGCATGCTCCAGAATCGCGGTTGCATCAGCCTCGATCGTCGAAATGCTCAGGTCTGAGGGGTCGCATTCCAGTTCAGTTGCCAGCGTTTTTCGGACGTATTCAGCCAGTGCCTTACGGTCGATACCAAGGACGGCGACGGTGAGATTTTCGGGTGTGACACCCTCAATTGAGGCGCACCAGGCAGCTCCCGTGTTGATTTGCTCCTCAGAGCCAATCGCAACCATGATACCCATTCGATTTTTGCTCCAAAAAACAAATTGACGCCCGTGGTATCTGCTGAAGCCACCGGGACAGGAGTTGGATAAACTATAACGGGCAACTGAAACGGGAAAGGCTCGCAGTTCAGTTAATTATTTTCTCAGCTCTCATGGACACTGATGAGTCAGTTCAAGCAGCAACTTCAGGAAACCTGCCGGAATGCGCTGCGACCAGTCGCACGTGGTGTCCGGTCTCTGTTAACGCCACCGACGCCACCGATCGAGTTTGACTGGCACACAATTGAAGGAGGCCCGGCGGCGGGTGCAGAAGTGATGCTGCCGCGGAATACGTCCATCGCGACGGCAATCACAGCCGGCGATTACGAACAGAAAATTCTGCAGGTGGTGCAGAATTTGGTGAGTGCCAGTGACATCTGCCTTGATATTGGTGGGCACTATGGTTGCTACACACTGTCACTCGCCAAACTTGCCAATCAAGGTCAGGTTCATACGTTTGAACCAGTACCCGCCCATGCGGACCGAATTCGCAAGGCGGCGATTCGCTCGGAATTGAAACACGTCACCGTTCATCAGGTTGCGGTGGCAGGCCAGGTCGGTGAAATGACCCTGCAGTTTGCAGAGGCAGAGGGAAGTGATGATTCGATGGCCTTTCTCGATGCCTATGGCGGTGTCGATACACCGGCAGCACATGAACATTATCGCAACTTTTCCCGTACCAAAGTCGAAGCCATAACACTCGATTCGCTGGAATCGGAACTGCCAGCAGTGCAGTTCATGAAAATCGATGCCGAAGGCGCGGAGGCCGCAATCCTTGCTGCAGGTGTGAATCTCATCAGCCACTGCAAGCCTCGGTTACTGCTGGAACTGCACGGGATTTATGAAGCGTTGGCTTGTGCCGAGATCCTTGCCAAACTGGACTACAGGGCAATTTTGTTGACTGATCAGAAAACGACTCTACCGATTCTTTGGGCGTCGCGTGATGACGATGATGCTGTTCATGCCGTGAAAAAAGTTCTCGGGCGTGAACCCGTTGTGATGTTTGAACAGACGGCGGTATCGAGTGGCCATTCTGCCCCTGCTTCGGACGCGTGACGGTGCCTGAGGCAAGTCGTGTCGATCGGGTGACGGTTGTCATTCCGGCTTATAACCTGGATGCGTATCTGCATGACGCCATACAAAGTGTGCTGCAGCAACAGTACACCGAACCCGTGTCCATCATTGTTTTGGACGATGGGTCCACGGATCGTTCGCTGGAAGTCGCTACGCGGATGGCCAGCAAAGTGAGCAACCTGAGGGTAGAGACTCAAGTGAATCAGGGTCGCGCCAAGACCCGCAACCGACTGCTTGAGCTTGCTGATACCGACATGGTGGCGTGGTTGGATGGTGATGACCTTGCCGCACCCTGCTGGCTTGCCAATCAGGTCGATTACCTTCGAAAGCAACCTGAGTGCGTGGCGGTTGGCGGTCAGGGTTATTCGATGACAGCGACCGGTAGAGCCATTGGGCCGATTTCTCATCCGCTCGATGGAGACAAGATTGATCAAAGGCATTTGTCGGGAGAGGCAAATGCGTTTTTTCAGTCATGCGTGTTGGTCAGAAAGTCGGCCGTGCTGCAAGCCGGTGGCTACGACGAACGGTATCCCTGTGCAGAGGATTACTCGTTGTGGTTACGTTTGAGTGAAATTGGCAAGCTCGCCAACTTGTCGGCTTGTCATCTTTGTTATCGGGTTCATGCCAGTTCGGCCAATTGGACTTTGAATATCGATCAACGGACGCAGGGGCATGCGATCCATCAAGAGGCCCGGAGTCGGCGCGGTCTGCCGCCAGTGGAACAACCGATGGCAGAGATCCCTCCGCTGAAAAAAGATGACTGGAACAGACGCCTGTTTTGGATCAACATCGCTCTGAAGTCAGGTAATCCCCTGTCGGCGCTTCAAATGCTGGGACCAGCGGTACGGCGACATCCTGGCTCTTTGGTAATGTGGTTAGCGGTAATGGTTGCAACAGCGGATATGATTATTTTCCTGGGAAACCGAACATCAGCCTTTGAGCCAGGTAAACCTGCAACTCTTCGTACCCTGCCCAAGTTGTCATTTTACAGGGCGGGCCGCGCGATCATCCGCCTGCGACGTAGATTGAGGTCATGATATGGCAGTTACTGTGCAGTCCTGCAGGCTATCCCTGAACAGGGGCTCGTCGACGGTCAGGGCCAGAGGGTGGGAAATGACTAATCGCGGCTGGCTGCGAGCCACGGTATTGCCTGTGACGTTTCCGGGATGCGATTGGCTGCATTCTGGAAATACGGCTTGATAACGAGAACAGTGCAAGGCAAACATTGACAGAGTCGATCAGATGTTCAGGGAACCGTGAGCCACGCGTTGGGATTTACTGCGCGTGCCTGCTGTTCGTAACATCGCAACCTGTGTCACGGCACTCTTTCTGTTTTCACAAATCCTCAAGATCAGCGAAGCGATCACCATGCTGAAAGATATTCGTGATCGACTTCAGCTTGATCGCCCGCTTGCTTACGCACTCATGACCCGGGTTTGGCAGGCAGTTTCGGGGCCGATCACTATTCTTCTGCTGATTCGTTCCCTCGACTTGCCGGAACAGGGTGTTTATTACGGCATTGTTGGGATAGTGGGGATTCAAGCTTACTTTGAGCTTGGTCTGTTGAACGTTCTGGTCAGCCACGCGGGTCATGAAACGGCCGCGATGAAAAAGGTGGTGGATGCGTCTGCTGGAGGAACCGCAAGCGAATCAGACCCCGAATGGCTCGCAGCAGCGGCTCGCATGCGTGACCTGATCAGCAATTCATTTCGATGGTTCAGCGGAGCCAGCTTGCTGTATATCGTTTCGGCTCTGATCTTCGGTTGGTTTTCACTCGCTGATTCCGCCGTTGCCTGGCAGGGACCTCTTGTTGTTCTTGTACCAATTGCAGCTATCTCGGTTTGCCTTTCACCCGGCTTATCAATCCTTGAGGGAGCCGGATTCCGAGAGGTGATTTTCCGTTTTCGTTTCCTGCAGATGACCATTGGAAGTGTGGTGATGTGGGTATCACTGGAATATGGTTTGAGGTTGTGGGCACTTGTATTGACATCAGCTGTTCAGGCGGTGATGTCCATGTACATCACTTTCATCGGGCAGGCAGATTTCTTTCGGAGGTTTCGCCGCATCAAGGATCAGAAGTCCAACTTTGACTGGGTCCATCAGGTCTTGCCTGTTCAGTGGCGGGTAGCGTTGATTGGAGCGTCATTTCACTTTGCGACACAGTTTTTTACGGTGATCGTATTGATGTTTCACAGTGACGTAGATGCTGCTCCGTTAGGAATGACACTCAGCGTGACAACGGCCATCCAGATGTTGGCCTTGGCGTGGGTGCAAACGCAGTATCCGATTGTTTCCATGCACCATGGCGCAGGTGAACGCGAGAAAGCAGGGACCATTTGGCGTCGGACAGCGTTTGTTTCGACGACCCTTCTGATAGCAGGTTTTACTGTACTGACCGCAGCGATTGCCTGTTTGCCCTGGTTCGGCAGGAACATAGAAGATCGCTTCATTGAACCATGGCAGGTCGCTGTGTTGGGGATTGGTTGCCTGGCAAGTCACATTGCCACCGTGCAGGGCTATTACGTGTTATCACGCCGAGCCAATCCGCTGTTGCAGGCTTCACTGATTGGTTCTATCGCCACGGCTGCCGCTGTTTGGCTGGGTGGCTATTATTACTCGACCACCGGTGTCGTCGTTGGTTACGCAGTTGCCATGTCGTTGGTGTTGGCACCCGTGCATACCTTGGCGTATGTAAGGTTTCGGCGACAAAGCGACGTCTGATCCAATCGAACGTTGTTTCAACCGAAGGCCTCCGCCCATTCGCCAACCGCTTCTGGACTGCGTTCGAGTCGATTGCTAAAGCCTGACTGCGATGAGCGCAAACAGGAGCAGACTGGCGGCCACGAAATCTGCAGTTTGAATGCGATCACTGATGGCGGTTCGCCTCAAGTAGTCGAGCAATCGACCGGTGGGACAGCCAAACGCGCAGTACCCCATCGGTAATACGGCTGCAATCGCAAGACTGGCAGCTGCCATCATCAATGATGCCCAGCCAGCGATGCGGAACAGATAAGCGTGAAAGGGTTCCCATGAGGCAAGGTCGATCGTTGGTAGCAGGATGAGCGAAATGTAGGCAGTACTGAGTGTGATGCCGGGTAACCACCGTAGCCTGCGCCTGACTGCAGGTGTCAGTTTGCGATTGCGGATGGATTTTCTGTTTGGTCGGATCAGTTGCTGAATTGCACCGTGCGGGCACAGATGGTTGCAGTAGGGATTGCCTTTGGTCAGAGGTGGTGCGACTAGCGCGAGGCACGCGATAGCGGATAAACCGGGTGCAAGACGCCAGGCAATGCCCTCGGCTGACCAGCCAGCAATCAGTGCCATGGAGATCAGGTTGCCGGCCCAAAGTCCGATCACAGCTGTTACCCATACCAACCAGGCTCTCCGAAGCCAGCGGATTTTGTACCAACTCATGCGAGTAAAGATGGCTGCCAGCGCGAGCGTTGCAATGGTGATCAGGTCAGCCGTTGTCCAGCGGATCGACTCCAGCCAGGAGGGTTCCCTGACTGGAGGGGAGGACAACTGTTGTTGGGCCTGCTTTGCTGCAGCAACGAGGGTCGCAGCAACCGTCAGGCTGGTCATGGTGGCCCCAGAGACACCCTCGACACCGGCAGCCTCTGGATCAAATTCCGACAATTCTGCGATGGTCTTCTTTTCAAAGACGGCCCAGAAACCTGCTTCTGTGCGGACGTAGTCGACGTAAGGTTCATTGTCGTAGGAACTCCGAATCCGAATTGCTTCGACGAGTCCGGAAGGTGTTGTTTTCAAGAGTAATTCGGTTGGCCCCTGATACCCGCTTAGATTGTCGGACAGAGGGCCTGTGCGCAGAACGCTCCCCAACGATTCACCCGATGAATTCAATACCTGACCCGTTCGTTCATCCCATTGGCTGGCTTCTGGAAACCAGTCGCGAATTTCATCCGGTTGCAGCGGTTCACTGAAAATGAGCGAAGGTCGATCTCCCCCAATTCGTTTCAGGACACCTTCGGCAAGTGCCAAAGAGGTAAGCGTTGCTCCCGAAACCGCATCAATTTGAGTGTCTGCCTCTGGCCCTCCCCATCCCCATGTTTCGAATTGCTGAAAGAAGTCGCGATCTTTTGCAACGGCGTCCACATGCTCTTGCGTGTCCGCACTGCCCAACAAGTTTACCGACGTCAGATTCAAATCGGGATCAAGCAGGATCAAGGACTCGGTTGGTCCACGATAACCAACGACATCGTCTGCGACTGGCAGCGTGCGAGCGACCAGTCCGACGACGTTGTTTTTCGCATCAAGCAAACGCCACATGCTGTTGCTGTCTGCTTGTGGGTCAAGTCGCAATGGCTTTCCCGCAAGGTCTCCGTCGAATTCGATCTGATCGATGTTGGGTAACGCTGTGGCCTGACCGGCACTGCGTTTTGCCGGAGAAGGTATAGCCAGCAGCAAGGAAATCACCAGACACATACGGGCTGCATGAGTGGCTACGGCACGTACGGGACGCTTGTGAGGTCGTTTCGTCACCATTTGCGACGACTCACTCCACTTCCAGAAGACGTATGGCGTCGATGTGGACAGTACCGTCTGCTCCCTGAGTACCTATTGTGACAACCACTTCTTCCTGATTCGTCAGTTCTACTTCGCAGATGCTCACCACATCATCTTTGCTTTTCACACGCTGATTGATCTGGTATTGGCCAATTGAATCGTTATGACGCACGGTTACAGGTGTTCGTGTCGAACGATTGGGATGTGCCTGACTGAATGTCTGAACCAAATAACGCCCCTTTTTTGGTGCTTTGAGCTTGAAGGTTGCTGTCGCTCCAGTGTTGGGTCCAGTGTACTTGTATCCGTAGCTGACATAGTTTGGTAATCCTGTGCCATTGGTCCAATTGCCTGTAGTGGTGGCCTTGTCATCGTCGACGACTAAACCTGCGATTTTGGCGATGTCCATTCCATTGGCTGGGCCGCGTGGTCCAGCCAATGGCAGCGCATCGGAGGGGATGATGATTTCCGCCGAAGGCGTGCTGCGATGTGCTTTGCCGGGCAGTTTCAGTAATGCCAGTAGTTCATCGAGGTGTGACTCATAAACATCACGTGGATCGCAGTCATTCAAGGCGCATAGGGACGCAGCCTTACCGACGACTTCGCCCATCATGCCACATGTTTTCATGACGCGAACGGTGCCCAGAGCTTCGTGTGTCACGCTGATGCAGCGGCCGGCCATGAACAAGTTGTCAATGTTGCGACTGTAAAAGCAGCGGTACGGTACTGGGTAGCCGTAGGAACGGTCGACACCCGTTCCGTGCACTGCTTTTGAGATGAATGGGTTGTCGGCATACTTCTTTGCGTATTGTTCCTTGGGGTAATGCAGGTCGATCGACCAGGTACTGGGAACGCAACCATCGGGAAATTCTTTTTTCGCGACGATATCTTTTTCAGCAAGAACGATGTCACCCATCAGTCGCCGGCTTTCACGGGGCCCGCCAATGTAGGCGACCCATGTCAGTATCGCGTTACGATGTTTGTCGGCTCCATCACGATTCTTCATTGCATTGAAGGCGCCGTACACCGCTCTCAGGTTCCAGTCCCGGATTCCTTCTGCGTCCCCAATTGCGTCTTTATCGAAACCGCTTTCCCAAAACCACTGCCCGTGGTGGTCTCTTGGATAGGGGAAATCGGCCATTTCAAGATCCAGCGCCCAGCTCGCTTTTGGAAAGTCAGTGGCGGTTTCTACTTCGTCCCACGCCCACATGTTGCTCATCCCCATGCGTCCATCGGGGGACATCTGCAAATCTGCGTTTGCCCATGTACCGATCCAACCGTGACCAGTGCAATCGGCGAAGTAGTCACCCATGATCTTGACTTCACTACCGGTAAGCGTGTCCAAAGCATGAATTGCAGTGATCCGATTTTCGTCCATTTCCACGCGGTGCGCGTGATGGTTCAACAGCAAGTCAATGTTCGGTTCACTGCGGATTACCTTTTCTTTGAGTGCGTCGCCAAATTCCTCGTATGTGCCAGGCGATTTTTTTGCCTTGTCGGCAATCTCTTCAATGATCTCGCCAATTCGAGGAAACTTGCCGCGACGAATGTTACCCTTGGCCCAAACCCGTACTTCGCTGGAACCATTCCCACCCAGAACTGGCCGATCCTGAACCAGTGCGACGCGGCAACCCATGCGGGCGGCCGACAGGGCGCTTCCCATGCCCGCGTATCCTCCCCCAATCACGACCAAGTCATAGGGCCCCCGCGTTTCGGGTGTTGGGTCCAGGCCAAGTTGTGCACGTCGCCAATCAGAAAGGACGGCGTCAGCAGGAGGAGGTGTTTGGTTCGTGTCGGTGGTGAAGTAGATGCAATCACATCGGCCATCAAAACCTGTCAAGTCTTTGAGTCGCAGTTCCGTGGAACCCTTCTTCAGGGCAACGGTGCCGCCATCCTGCCAATTCCATTTCGCTCCCTGGGTGCCAAACGTTGTCTTGATCGGTTGCCCCTTCAAAATGACTTGAAACTGTCCCGGCGCTGGTTTGGCTCCCCAACGAGCCACCCAATCCTTCGTTCGCACCCAGATGCGATAGGTGCCGGACTCAGGCACATTGATGGAAGTGATGGCATCATCCACTGGTTGTCCCAGTCCGTGCGCTAGCAGGTATGGCGAACCCATCTGTTGGATGAACTGGGTGTCGAGTTTCCAGCCCCCGCGTTTCGGAAAGCTTTCTGCCTCAATAAATATTTCAGCGCTGAAACCGGTCAGGGGAGTGATGCAAGCACAAAGGGGCAACAGCCACCGAATCGAAAAAATCAAGGAAGACCTCGTGTTTGTTGAGTCATCTGTTTCTAGAGCAGAACAGGTATCAATTAGTTTGAAAAATCTTGCTTACCCAGATTCGGCCAGTGAATGACGGATCACCACAGAAGATTATCCCGTGACTGTTGTTCATTCAATACAGTTTAGCCAAAACGGTTCGAAGTTGAGCATGCGGTGCTGGAAAACGCAGCCGATTTGTACTGAGTCTGAGTACTGAGTCTGAGTATCCTGCCCGTTCCACACAGAACAAGGCGATCTTCAGTTTTTGAACGCCGCAGCTGTACCTTCTTCGCCCTCGGTCAATTTGGGATTTGGTACAAACAGTCGGAGGTACAGTTAAAGGACCGAGCCACCGATGAACAAGCTGAAAACAGATGTGGCAGACTATCGCAAAGGGGGTCGTCCATGATGCTGCCTGATCCTGTTTAGAAATGCAAACGCAACTGGGTGTGACTTCACGAGCCGTACGATAGCACTGGTTGATGTTCCCCATGCGGGTGATACCGCACTTGGTTGGCCGCCTGCAGCGTGAAGATCATTGAGTAGCAAAGCTAATACTGCTGGTTTGTCACGGTTGCGATCGCTGATTTTCAGGGGATGTTTTTCGTACCGATTTCGGAATTCCGTTTCCTCAGTCGGGATCGCGTGTCCGTCCAGCGGTGAAGGGCTGCGCACCTCGACAGCCAACCGGAATCTGAGTCGCTCGAGTGCGATGTTACGATTGTCCGCCTGACTTCTCCGTTCGGTTGCTTCAGCGGTCGTATCCGTTGGTGGATAGTGCAGGAAGGCTCCGCTGCTCGTCTTGTTGCGGTGCTGGCCTCCCGGACCACTTCGGCGTTGCGTACGCAGTTCACAGGACTTCAGTAGTTTGTCGGGTGAGAGAGTGGCAGGATGAGGCGCTGCGTGAATGACCACCGGCAGGCGTTGACTGGCAACCGGGATTTCCGGTGGCACATGTGATTCTGCGGAGGAGTCAACCATCACTGCTCCTAACCGTTGGTCGAACAACAGCAGAGGTTATGCGTTGGTAGAACGAACGGATCATTCGGCTCCCAACCAGGTTGCAAGGACCATCAGGTTGGTGACAAACGTACGGCTGCGGATCACATGTGTCGTATCGTCATTTTCACCGTGATATTTTAATTGACCTTCTTCGACCCATGCACCACGCGAATCGAGTTCCGCTATTGTGGTTGCCACTTTTGCGTCAAGAGCATCTGTTCGTTTGGTCATGTGGGTAGCGGGTGATTTGGATGTCGCCTTGACAGCATCCGATTGAATTGCATGGAATTCCCTTTCAATCTCATCCATTTTTGAGCTAACAATGAACGCATAATGGGTTGGCATGTCATCGGAAGAATACGTCAGTTCGTATTGCTTGGTGAAGAACAGGGGGCGGTTGCTGCGCAGTTCATAGAATCGTGCGAGTTTTCTGTTCGCTAATTGCGAGCGTTGATAGTAGGGAATTGCAGTTTCCAGTGGTGTCAAGAATCGTTGGCTATTCTCGATTTTTCCAGCGGTTCGAAGATACAAATGCAGCAAGGTTCGCATCACACGCTGAGACTCTCCACCACTGATCGCGGGCGGTTCAAATTTTCTTGCCCAGGCCGGTTGCATGTTGCGGTCGTACTGCTGCGACCAACCCGGTTGTGGTTCGGGCAATTGCGCCAGGATCAGGAAGTCACCACCGCGACAGGCAGCATCGAGGTATTCCGGCTGTTGATAAATATCGGCGGCGTCGAGCAGTAGTTCGATCAGGTCGCTGACGGTGTTGTCATTCAAGGTGTAATAGTCACTGTACTTCTTTCCGGGATAGGTCGCGGGCCACTTGGTAGGCAGCGAGGCCGGTACCACGGGGTATTGGGCGGGGTCTGGGAATTCGCTGAAGCGTTGCGGCCAGCCGCCATTGGGGTATTGGGACTTGAGTACGGCTTGAAGCGCGTAGGTCACCGATTCGTGGACAAGCCTATCAGCGAATTGCAGTTCCTTGTCCAATTCCATCAGGAACCGAATTGCCGATTGGGATTTGTTGTCGTCAAAGGTGCTAGTGTTCCTGAGTTTGCCTTTGCGGGCTGTTTCAGTATCCGTTCGATAGGCATATCGCGCCCGATCTGCGGGAGCGAATTCGATCAGGTTGTCCCAGCCGCCCGATTCAAGTTGGCCTTTTCGCAGAGCCTTCGCGGTTTCTTTCGCTGCTTCCAGAAGCAGTGGATCTTTGCATGTCTGGTAGGCATCCAGGAAGCCAATTCCGACTGCCGGCGTTCCTGGTGGTTCAATCCAGGCAGTTGTCGCTGCGACTTTGCCTTCTCCTTCTCGTTTGGTAAGGTCGGCACTGAGTTGATAGACATAACCACCACCAGCGGCGGCGTGTTTTCGGAAGAAGCTGACCGCGCGATGCATTTCGCGGGTGACTTGGTGGCGGGGAATCGCGGCGGTGTCCTGCGAAAAAGACTCACGCGGGGCGACATGGCCCAGCGTGACGATGCAAATCGCGGTAATCCAAGACAGCTTGCTGCCGCCTTGAGTCATGAGACTAGGAATCATGGATTACCCGTTTCGTCCGGTGTTTTTGAGGTGTGGTCATGAACTATTTTCCAGCCTTCGGGAAACTGACGCAGGATCAGCGTGAATCGCCCCTCCAGCGGTTGATTATCCCGCTCGAGTTTCCAGATGCCGAGTACTTGCATTGCCTTGGATCCCAGTGACTGATACTCAAGTTTTTCAAAAGCGAGTGCTCCCATCGTTTGTTTGTCTGGATATCTCTCTTTGTATCCGGCCAGTGTTTTCTCATATCCTCGAGTGACTTTACCTCCGGAAGAAAAGGTCAGCTCATCGCTGTGCCAGTAAGGCTTCATGAAGGCATCAATGTCTCCTCGATTCCAGTCTACCACCTGTTGCAGAATCAATTCCGAGATCGCGTTTTCGGCGTCAGACGATACCGGAGTGTTTGAGTTACCGTCGCTTTTCAAAGGTTCGCCACCACGTTCCAGCCCCAAATGTGTCTCAAACCGCCCTGTGCTGTTAGCAGCGCCGCAACTCATACCAGGCGTATTGTGCTGCATCACAATCGTTCCATCTTTAGAAATGGCGATGATGCCTCCTACACCAGCATCGAGTGTTTGACGCATGATCTTTGAAACAGCATCATCGATGTTCCGATCGGCATAACGCATCTGTGCAGCGACGTCATAGGCAACCGAGTTGCGGATGTATTCCTCACCGACTCCAGTGCCTGAAACGGCACACGTATCGTTGGCGGCATAGGTGCCAGCCCCGACAATCGGAGAATCGCCCACTCTGCCGGGAAGTTTTTTGGAGGTTCCTCCGGTGCTCGTTCCTGCCGCGAGATCGCCTTTGGAATCCAAGACCACGCAGCCAACCGTACCGAAGTGCGGTTCGTTGTCAGCGACCCTGTTGCGGCTCAGGAAATAGTCAGGGGCCACCAACGGGACCTGCTGTGCTTTGGCAAACTCGTCGGCGCCTTTGCCAGCCAGTAGTACATGAGGTGTCTCGGTCATGACACGACGGGCCAGCGAGATGGGATTTTGGGTGGCCGTCAGGCCTGCAACGGCTCCGCAGGACCCAGTTCGCCCATCCATGATCGAGGCATCCAATTCGACTTTCCCGGCCTTGGTCAGGACAGCACCTCGGCCTGCGTTGAACGCAGCATCATCTTCGAGAATGCGAATCACCAATTCCACGGTATCGAGTGCATTACCACCTTGGGCGAGAGCGTCACGACCGGCTGTTAATGCGCGATTCAGCCCAGTTCGGCGAATCTTGGTTTTGGCATCATTCCATTTCTGCGGGTCGCCACCAGCACCTCCATGGATCACGATCGCCCAACTTGGCGTTTCGTTCCCCGAACTATTCAGAAGTGGCATGAAACTGGCTCCCAAAAAACAAACGGAAAGAAAAAGTGTTCGACTCATGCTGGCTTACCCATTGTTGTGACCCATTAAATGATTCAGCAGTTGTGATTTTTTTTCCAATGAATCTGCCTCAGAACATTGTTCCATGATTTTCCATTGGCGCTGATTGATCAGGGCTGGTTTTCCGGATTTGGGCAGAGGTCGGCCTAATTTATCTGCGATTGTATCCATCAATTCCGTGAGACCCTCACCGGTCAGTGCATTGGTGGAGGCGTCAAAGCAGTCCAATTGGCTACTCAGAGCGGATGGCTGGTTGGTTTTTTGGTCCACTTTGTTAAGGATACGGAGCTGTGGGATCGTTTTGGGAACGGAAGGCGGGTCGCTAAAGTCACCGCCCGGCAGAGGTTCGCTGACGAGCAGCAGCAGGTCGGCCTCGCGGACTGCTTGCTGAGCCTTTCGGATGCCCTCGCGCTCGATCACTTCTTCGCTTTTCCGGATACCAGCGGTATCGCTTAGCCGGACAGGTAACCCGGCAATCACAGTGTTGGCATGCAGAACATCTCTGGTCGTCCCCGCGACGTCCAAGGTGATGCTCCGGTCAAAGCCGACCAAGGCGTTCAACAGGCTGCTCTTGCCCACGTTGGGTGGTCCAGCCAGGACAACGCGGAAGGGATCGGCCAGCCGTGTCGTCCTGAACGCAGCGTTCAACAGCGATTTGACCTCGGAGTTGAACTTTGACAGACCGGCAGGCGTCAGCGATGCTTGCCATCGCGTGGCCCAATCGAGGAGTGATCCTCGGACCTGATTCATCGCGATAGCAGCCGTTCTGGCGGTGGTGCATTCCGCCAGCACCGCTTCAGCCTCTCGGATCAGCGATGGCGTGTCCGACGGATTCCAGTCATCTGTTCCAGCTGCAGACGTTGCACCACAGGCTCGTAAATCGTTCTCGATGCGTGCGACAGCTGCTGGCCCGCCATGGCAGTGGATTTCAAAATAATGTCCTGATCCGGGCGTCACGACTACCGATTCGCCGGTTCCAGTCGCTGCGGACGAGGGATGATTCGCGTCAAGAGTGTTTGCGGGGTCGGCTCCGACCCACATTCCGTAGCGGATTTGGCCCGGCAAGAATGGCCTTGGTATCGCCGGCTGAAAACAGCGTTGAATGATGCTTTCGGAATCCGCCCCATCCAGAGCCAAAATGGCAATTGCGCTTCGCCCAGATCCGGTCAATCTTGCAAAGGAACCCATCGTCCGGTCTTGGCCAGCTACAGTTTGGTAACTGCTTTTGCCTAGTTCGCGATTTTTGTGTAAAGACATTGTGTGTTTATTGAATAGACTGTCGCGGTTGCTCCGACTGGAATCCCTCTGATTTACAACTCTTGCATCGCACCATGGCGACGAAAAAGTCAGATCTCAACTCAATGACCGACGAGCAATTGCTCGATATGCGGATCTGCGATTTGAAACTCTCGATCCGTGAGACACCGCTGACGGACCGGATTCAACAGCTTAACGAAGAATTGGCACACCGCGGACTCAAGTTCTCACCTCATTGTTGGCTGAGTGATGAATGGTTCTCACCCGATGGGATCCCTGGGATCGCCATCCCATTCTATCTGGCTCATCCCAGATTGATTCGATTGGAGCGTAGGCAGCTGCTCGAGGTCGAGGGAGGCACCAAAGCTTGGTGCATGAAGATCCTTCGTCATGAGGCGGGTCATGCGATTGATACGGCTTTTCGCCTACGCCGGCGTGTCCGCTACCGGAGGATGTTTGGCAAACCTTCCCAGCCTTACCCAGAGTACTATCGTCCAAAGCCATCGAGCCGAGACTTCGTCCAGCATCTCGAGATGTGGTACGCTCAAGCACATCCGTTAGAGGATTTTGCGGAGACATTTGCGGTTTGGCTTCGTCCTGGATCAAGGTGGCGGACCCGTTACCGAACTTGGCCAGCAGTTCATAAGTTGAATATCGTCGACGATTTCATGAAGTCCATTGACGGAAAACGAGCTCACGTCAAATCACGAGCGAAGGCCGAACCGATTTCGAAGATCCGAAAAACGCTCCGAGCTCATTATCAACGCAAGCGTGAGCGATACGGGCTAGATTTTCCCAGTATCTATGACGACGATTTACGTAAGCTCTTTTCAAGTGACGCCGCACATTGCCGCAATCCGACTGCGGCAGCTTTTTTGATTCGTGTCCGGGGTGAGCTGCGCCGTGCTGTGGCTCGCTGGACAGGCGAGTACACCTATACCATCGATCAGGTGGTTCAGGAGATGATTCAGCGGTGCCGCGAGTTGAAACTGCGGTTAGGAGCATCGCCAGAGGATGCAAAGCGTGATGCGATGATTCTGGTTGCGGTGCGGACGACGAACTTCATCCACGAGGGAAGGCATCGCTTTGCAATTTGAGTTTTTCTGTTGCAGTCATGAAATCACCCTTGAGCTTTCCAGCACTCAGTTGGTGCTGAACTTCACGGCGCGAGCGCGATACAACACTCATTCATCCGCGGGCCTCAACCCTGGAGTGAACCGATGAGGAAACTTCGTGTTTTGGTGCTTGTCCGTGATGGTCATGTGCCACCCGAGACCCTTGAGGGTGTTTCGAAACTCGAAATGGACCCATGGAAAGCTGAATTCGATGTCTGCGAGTCCCTGCGAAGGCTCGGGCATGACGTTCTTCCGCTGGGGGTCTACGATGATCTGGCACCCATTCGGAAAACGCTGCGTGATTTTCAACCCAACATCACGTTCATGATGCTGGAGGAATTTCACGGTGTTGTGACCTACGACTTTGCGGTAATCAGCTATCTTGAACTTATGCAGCAACCCTACACTGGATGTAATCCCCGCGGCCTGTTGCTGACCAAGGACAAGGCTCTTTCGAAAAAGGTCCTGACGTACCACCGTATACTTACTCCGCGATTCACTGTTTTTCCGATCGGCCGTGCAGTTCATCGTCCAAAGAGGCTCTCATTTCCATTGTTCGTGAAGTCGACTATCGAAGATGCCTCTTATGGAATCGCACAGGCATCCATTGTTCATGATGATGAGGCGTTGGCTGAACGAGTGCATTTCATCCATGAGAAAACCAGTGATGATGCGATTGCTGAACAGTACATTGAGGGCCGCGAATTGTACGTAGGGGTGCTGGGGAATACACGTTTGCGAACGTTTCCTGCCTGGGAAATGAACTTTGGAAGTATGCCCGAAGATCTTGCCCGCATTGCAACCAGTCGGGTTAAATGGGATCGCAAGTATCAAGAAAAACATCAGATCACAACACATGCGGCACACGATTTGGACGCGGCTACGCAGGAACGTATTTCGAAATTGTGCAAACGTGTGTACCGGGCGCTCAGTATGAGTGGATATGGCCGGATGGACTTGCGGATGACCGACCAAGGTGAGATCTATGTGATCGAAGCCAATGCCAACCCGAACATCGAGTTCGGTGAAGACCTCGCAGAGTCAGCTGAAGCAGTGGGTATCTCCTATGAAGCGTTGTTGCAGCGAATTCTGAATTTGGGCCTGGGCTACAAAGCGGCTTGGATGACAGTTTGAAAATATGACATCCACTCCACCGCCTGAACCGCTGTACCGCGGGATTGTTCCTCCTCTGGTCACGCCTCTGGAAGATCGTGACAAGATTGATCGTCCCGGCACTCAACGGCTGCTTGAACACGTGATTCAAGGGGGCGTAAGCGGGATATTCATTCTCGGTACGACAGGCGAGGCGCCGAGTCTCAGTTATCGATTGCGTCGTGACTTCATTCAGCTGGTAACCGAGATCGTCGCCGATCGGGTTCCTGTTCTCGTCGGGATCACCGACACCTCTCTGGTGGAGTCATTGAACCTCGCGGAGTTTGCAAAAGAGTCCGGAGCTGATGCTGCCGTATTGTCGACGCCTTACTATTTTCCTGCCGGACAAACTGAGCTGATTCAGTACATAGCGGATATCGTGGAATCGCTGCCATTGCCACTGATGCTTTACAATATGCCCAGCCTGACCAAAGTCTGGTTTGAAATCGATACGTTACGAATTCTGACGAGGCATGAGCAAATCGTCGGCGTCAAAGACAGCAGTGGCGATCTGAAGTACTTTCAGCAAATGCTGCAGTTGAAGGAGGTGCGTCCCGATTGGTCCATGTTGATTGGGCCTGAACATCTCACCACAGAAGCGATTCTCATGGGTGGTGATGGAGGTGTAAACGGAGGCGCAAATATTTATCCGCAGCTATTCGTAGACCTTTGCCAAGCGGCCATGTCCCGGGATGTCCAGCAGATTGATGTGCTGAACCAGCGAGTGGACAGGTTGCAACAAATCTATACGGTTGGCAAATATGCCAGCCGATTCATCAAGGCAACCAAGTGTGCGCTTTCGATCCATGGCATCTGTAGTGATCATATGGCAGAGCCATTCAATCACTTCATGCTGCCGCAGCGTGCGCAAGTGAAAGAGATCCTTGCCCGGATGTGAGTCGCAGTGATTCAGGCAGCGTCATAGGCCGCCAGCGGCAGATTGGGGTCAATCCGCATTGTCAGCTTGACCAATTCGACTTCGTTGTGCACGCCAAGCTTCTCAAAAAGTCGAATGCGGTGCTTGGAGGCAGTCTGAACAGAGATTCCAAGTGCGATGGCGATCGCCTTAAGCGTCAATCCGGTGACAAGCAACTTCATGACTTCGTCCTCGCGTTTGGACAGATTGTCGAGTTGTTGCATTACCAAATCGCGAAGATTCCGCTCACTGTTCATTTTGGCGTTTGCTTCGATGGCTGTCTGTATCACGACCAGCAGATCGTGCGGGTTGAAGCTCTTTTCCACAAAATCAAAGACTCCATTGCGGAGCGCTGTGCGGCACGTTTGCGCATCCGCATGTCCTGTCATGACAATGATCGGAATTGCAGCTTTGGAATTTCGAAGCCGTGCGTGCAGTTGCAGGCCAGTCATCTCAGGCATCATCAAGTCCGCAACAATGCAGCCCGACGCGCTCGGCCCGACCTGTATCAGGAATTCCTGAGGCGATAAAAAACTTTCTACTTTTAAACCGACAGATTCACATAACCGCTGGATGATCACGACATCGTTTGGATCATCATCGATCAGGTAAACAGTTGGAGACGGCGACTTAATGCAAGACATGCAATTTATACAGTTGTAAGACGATAAAAAGATATTAGGTAATGAAAGTAGTTCAGCCTCCGGTAGTTTCAACCGCTTCGGTACCGAAGCAACCGGAACAGAAAGCGGTATTGTTTGTTGCCTGATGACTTGCCAAGTGTGTGATCGATAAATCGTTCGACACTCAAGGCGAGAATTACACTCAGGTGAGGCGTGGTGTTTCTAGGTCCTATGACAAACTTATCGGCGCATTGGACGCAATAACTGAAGTGATCGCCCGTTGTGAACGGATTCTGATTTTTCGGAACCTGTTAACTTGTTGTGGTTGTTTGGATTAAAAGAATCATGGGACGCGATTCCCGCTTACCGGGCCGACCGATTGAGATAGAGATTGACGTCGTGTGTCGCGCGACCCCCCGCAAGAATGTCAATTTTGCCGTCCCCGTCGAAATCGTCACACCACAGATCCTCGCATGCCATGGGGGCGTCGAGTTTCGTCCGCTCCCAGTGCATGCCCTCTGCATTGCTGGCCTGATACAGATAGATACCTGCCGGCGTGCCATCAGCTTTTGCTTTGCGGTGAGCCGCAACCACTTCGTCCTGGCCATCACCATTGAAATCAGCGCACCAGATGGCATGTCCCTGAGCGAAAGTATCGTCCAGGACTACTCGCTGCATGCCTGCTTGCAGGCTGTCGGCGAGATACACAACGACTTGATTTCCGTGCATCGGCTCGATTGCGGCCAACATGGTTTTTGAGCCTAGTTTCCCTTTTTTGACTTCGCCGGATCCGCGTAGGTTCGGCTGCTCACTGCTGGCACCTGTAGCGATGGGCGTCACGGTGAATTTGCCTTCCGATCCAAGTTGGACAAGGCTCAAACCTTCTTGGCTGGCCACGATGGTTTGATCAGGTTCAGACGATCTCGAATTGCTGACGTGCCAATGATTATGAGCTCGATTCAATGATCTCGCCATGACTTGCGGCGTCCACGGGCCGGTCTCTGGCTTGGTGGGAATTGGAAATGCAAGCAGGCGAATGCCGTTGTTGGCATCGCCGTTGAGCGGCGTCACTACCAGTTGATCACGACCTTTGCCAAGCACATCAGCAAACCTCATTCGGTGCGTCCATGCCTCGGCCCCGATCGGATGAACCGTCCATGGTGATTCAAGTGAGGCGTTACGCTGAATCCAGAAGATTTCTCCTCCATTATTTGGCCAGCCTGCGCCTAGAGCAAAGTCCACTTTGCCGTCTCCATCGATGTCGCCTGCTGTGATGCAGACATGGTCTTTGGTGACGGCGTCACTTATCATGACATGTTTTTTCCAATCGGGGTTCCGATACCAGATGGCTTCACGTTCGCTGATGGCGACGGCGTCCAGACGGTTGTCGCCGTCGACGTCTGCAGCAGTGACGGCGTAGCAAACCTTACCCAGATTTGCGTCGATGACGGTCTTGTCGAACTTCAAGTCTTCAGCCGTGAGGTTTCCTGCATTCAGCAACCAGGGCAACGTGATCCAAAAAGTAATCGAAAAGAAAAATGAGCGTTGCATGGGTTGGGCTCCGCAAGCACAGGATGTCGGTACAGGTTGATGGCAGTTTAGCTGGTTCGCGACAGTGTGGCAGGGAATTCGGTATTCGCGCATAGAAAAAGGGCGTCTCGCAAGCGAGACGCCCTCAAATCGTGCACTGCAGTTCAGCAGATGTTTACCTGATCGAACACTACTGTTCGAAGTCGGTTGTTTCCCGTCCCAACATCATCAACACGGGGGCAGAAGTTGCCGCTGCGTTGTAGGTGTAACCGGCGTCCAAAGCACGATCGATCCGTTCTTTGGTCTCGGACAGGTGAGCCATGGTGTAGGCATCCATTTTCTTGCCGCACTTATCGACGGAGTCCTGAATGCGACCAGAAAGTTCCCGTAACTCCATCCTGGCGAGGTTACTGATAGGCTTGTGTGCCGCAGTGTCATCAGAAGGTTCGAGGATCAGATCAACCAATCGTTGCATGTGCTCACGCTGCAGGTTGCGTCGTAGAGATGAGATCATCGGCTTGCGATCATTGCGATCATCGGGGCAATCCTTGGACAGCTCACTCCAGACCGACTCATTGATGGCTGCCAGCAACTCTGGGAGGGTCAATGTGTCGACATCTTCAGGCAGTCGCAACTCATTGTCGTAAACCCGACGCAGTGTGGTGGGGTTCATCAACAGAGTCAGGGCAGAGGCCTGAACCCCGAGAATGCGATCATGGATTGGCCAAGGCGCTTCATTGGACATGGCCCCACGGGAACCCCGATCCAACCACTTATCGACACTCATTCGCTCGAGCAGCTTTGGTGTCAATCCATACGACTCGTCATTGAAAGCGGTATTGATCACGAATTCCAAAGCGGCCCTTTGCTGTGCGGCTGGGACCACTTCCACTGGGGGACGATCGCCGGGGTCACCTTTTTTGTCGCGGTTGACAAACGCACCACCAATCCAGTTCGCCATCATGTTTGATGCACGGGTTTGCAAGCTGAGTGTCAGCTCGTAGCCCCGTCGAGCTTTGGCCCAACTGTCACCATCTTTGACAAACTTGTCGAGAATCCGATCGCGATACAACTTGATCAACTTTTTCTGTTCATTGGCGTAGTCAAGCGGATCCTTTGAGAAGTCGTATCGACGTGCCAACGGGTCAGGCCCGTTAGTGTCTTCATCCGTTGCGTACTGCAGTTCAGGTTCGTGGCAACGTTTGAGAATGTCAGCCAGTTTCTTGTCGTCAAAGGTGTACCCATACTCAATGGCCCAGTAATCGTAAGGTCCGATGTCGATCATGGCGTAGTCGCCCTGAACATCACCTGACTCGAAGCGATAGTTGATGGGTGTGTAATCCATCACCGAAGCGGTGAAGGTTTTCTTACCTTTCACATCCTCACTGTTGATTTCGTCGAGCGTCATCAAACCCGATGCTTTGAAGTTGTGCCGCAGTCCGAGGGTGTGACCAACTTCGTGGGCGACAAGATCAGCGAGCAGCGGTCCGACAAACCATTCGGGCATGCCATCTACCAGAGAGGCATTGGGGATCTTGGGTGCGTCTTCAGGCTTCTTGTCGGAGTCTTCGGTGTCGCCCTCTTTTTTGTCGCTGTCGTCTTTCTTCTCTTCGTCGTCCTTGTCAGCTTTCTCGTCCTCTTTGTCTTCGTTGGCGTCCTCTTTTTTGTCGCCGTCTTTCTCCTTCGCTTGCTCCTTCTTTTTCTTTTTCTTCTTTTCCTTTTCGGCTTCTTCGCCGGCCATCAGCGACAGCGCCCAATCCATTCGTGCCAGAGCAAGATCAAGGTTGCGACCGCTGGCCGCCATGCAAAAACCATTTTTCTGACTGATGTGTCCATACAGGCCATCGAATTCATCATCACCCAAAAGAGAGGGATCGGCTTGTGCCATTTTAAAGCCAGCCATTGGCTGCTGAGCTTGCCGTTGGTACTCAGCTCTCAGGTAATTGGCCTTTTCTGGTGGCGCCAAGCGAACGCGGGGGTCCCATCGAGGATTTCGGCCAAGCCATGCCAGCGTTTCAGGAGCCATGCCTTCCATTGCCAGTTTGGGCATCAGGTCTTCGTAGTTGTAGTTGAAGTGGCGGATCCAACCGTCAGTCAAAATGATGTCGGCGTCCAGGATCTCACCAGTTTCAGGATGAACGCGGCTCGGTCCGATCGCTGTACCGACGTCATTGTTCAACCAGCGGATGAAGTTGAAACGCACATCCTCGGGATCTTTCTCCATGTGGGCGCCACTTTGTGCGTCCTGATATTCGATCACGATGGAGTCAACCAAGCCAACTTTCTCAAACGCCTTGTTCCAGTAATCGACACCCGCTTTGATCCATCTTCGATAACGGACGGGTGCGGTGTGCTCAACATAAAAGCGAATTGGTTCTTTCGGAGGACTCAGTTTCAAGGCGGGGTCGCGCTTCTCCAGTTTCCACCGGTTGATAAACCGCACCCGTGTGTCGTCGTCTTCGTACTTGCTCAAGTCCGAGAAGGAAGTTGTGAAATAGCCGATTCGTTCGTCTGCCTTGCGAGGCTTGTATCCTGCTGCGGCGCTCGGGACTTCGCTGAATGAGTAGTGAATGGTTTGAAGACGTCCGCTGCCACCCACGATTTCAAAGGCAATTTCAACGTTGCTTGGGAAAACTTTGGCCGAAGACAATTTGTTGATTCTGGTATTGCTGATGCGAACCGAGGAGCCAAAGAAGCGACTCGCGTTGCCCATCAACAGTGCGTCCAAGTCGATGACTGGTCCACCGCTCGGCCCCAAAGCGAGGATCGATACATCCAGCAAGACTCGGTCGGTGAAGAGTCGTTTGACTGACGCTTTGCTCTCTGCATCACCCGTGGCCCGGATGTCGAGGTTGGGAACAATCAGGGCTAAACGATCACCGTAGCGACGCCATTGCACGACCCAGTCACCCGACTGCAGACCGGCATATTTGTCTCCGCTGCTGACCGTGAGAGCGATGAAATAGTTCTTGCCCATGAAGTTCTTGGGCAGTTCGCCCAACAACTGGGCATCTTTGTCCTTTTTCCACAGCGAGAACAATCCTTTGGAGTTGCTCTGATCGCTAACAGCGATTTTGGTGTACCCCTCAGAGACTTTATCAAAGGGTGCGAGATCTGCTTGAGCCGCCCCCAATGGGGCGAAAGCAATGGCAAGAGCGATGATTTGGTATTGGTATTTCATTCCAGACACTTGAGATAGTTAAGGAGCGGGATGCTTGGAAAGGTTAGGTCATGGCAAAGCATTGACAGAAATTACAGAGCTTTTTGGGTCGAAATGGGCGTGTGGGGGACGCCACTATCCATTCAACGCGCGAGAGAGGTGCTTAGTTCAGCACAACTTACCGTTTTATCCGATAAAGTACTCGGAATCCAAACATTCTTTCTCGGTTCTTCCCATTGTTTCCAACAAACGAGCCCCAAGAACGCTCCAGTTCGGCTCTCCGAAGTGATCTAATCGCCGACATTGACGGTCTGACAATAGACGTCGACAATTCATGGACGGGTGTTTTGCCCGTGCCAATCTTGCCGGGTTCGCCCGGTATACCCGTAATCATCTACCCCTACATCATCGAGAATAGGCCGAATGAACCCATTGCAGCAGCAAGATCCAGCCGTTTGGGATGCGATTGAAGCCGAGGCGGTCCGTCAGCAGGATGGTCTCGAGATGATCGCCAGCGAAAATTACACCAGCTTGGCAATCATGCAGGCCGCCGGCAGCGTGCTGACGAACAAGTACGCTGAAGGGTACCCAGGGCGAAGGTACTACGGTGGTTGCGAGCATGTTGATGTCGTCGAGAACATTGCCTTGGAAAGGGCTCGGCAACTCTTTGGTGCCGAGGCTGCCAATGTTCAGCCACATAGCGGGTCACAAGCCAATATGGCTGTCTACCTGAGTTGCCTCGATCCTGGCGATCATGTTCTTGGGCTCGATTTGGCCCATGGTGGTCATCTGACCCACGGGATGAAGCTGAATATCAGCGGTCGGCTCTACAACTTTCATAGCTACGGTGTGGATCCCGAGACACATCGGCTCGATTTTGATCAGATTGCTTCGCTGGCTCGTGAGCACAAACCAAAGCTGATCGTGGCTGGTGCGAGTGCCTATCCGCGTGAGATTCCCCACGACAAGTTCGCTGAAATTGCCAATGAAGTCGGCGCCCTGCTGATGGTCGACATGGCACATTACGCAGGACTGGTCGCCGCCGGAGTTCATAATAGTCCGGTTCCCTATGCCGATTATGTCACAACCACGACGCACAAAACCCTTCGTGGCCCGCGCAGCGGTTTGATCCTGTGCAAGGGAGAACACCTCAAACTGGTCAATCGCAATGTGTTCCCAGGCACTCAAGGCGGACCCTTGATGCACGTTGTGGCAGCCAAGGCTGTCTGCTTTGGTGAAGCCATGGCGGACGACTTCAAGGCGTATGGTCAAGCTGTGATCGACAATGCCAAAGTGCTTGCTGAGACACTGATTGCCAGTGGCCTGCCTCTGGTCAGCGGTGGAACGGAGAATCATTTGATGCTGGTTGATGTCACAGCGGCTGGGCTTGGTGGCAAGAAGGCCGAGGCTGTTCTGGATCACTCTGGGATCACTGTGAATATGAACATGATTCCTTTTGACACCCGCAAACCGATGGATCCCTCAGGAATCCGCATTGGAACACCGGCATTAACAACTCGCGGCATGGGCACCGAAGAAATGAAGCGTGTTGGTGCATGGATCCATCAGTCGTTGACCAACTCGGATGATGCAGTTCAGCATGAAAAGATTCGCTGTGCCGTCCGCGAACTGTGTGAGGATTTTCCTGTACCAGCGGGTCGGGTCGCTACCGCTCCGGTCTGTTAATGAATCTCGCTCTTCATCCTGTCTGAATGCTTGTTCCGGAAATTTTTAACCTGTTGCACCCCTACTCGTTCAAATGCACCGAATTCTGATCGCTGATGATAATGATGCCAATCGAGAGTTGCTCGAGGCTTATCTGGTCAATGTCGAATGTGAGATCGAGACGTCGAAAGACGGACAGGACACTTTGAACAAAGTAGCTTCGTTTGATCCCGACCTTGTGCTGCTCGATGTCATGATGCCCAAGCTGAGTGGTTTTGAAGTTTGCGAAAAGTTGAAAGGTGATCCAACAACCAGTCGTGTCATGATCCTCATGGTCACAGCCTTGAACGAGTTGGGCGACATCGAGCGCGCCGTCTCTGCTGGTACGGATGACTTTTTGAGTAAACCGGTGAATCAGATCGAATTCCAGAAGCGGGTTGAGAACATGCTCAAGCTCAAAGGCACTGCTGATGAGCTAGAACGCCTGCGGCTTTATATTCAGCAAATGGAAGACGACAGCCCGTAGGGTGAGTGGTGGGTTGCGTGGGGTCCGGCTTTCAAGGGGCAGACCGGCGATCTTGTTCTGACTTGGGTCGTAACGGGTCGTTCTGGTTGAGGACAAGAATTGTCTTGACAACATCGATCATTTGATCGAGCCGGAATGGTTTGAAAAGCACACACTTGGCGTGCAGTCCATTCTGGCGGGCTTTGACAATGGAGTGCCCCGGGTCGTATCCGAAGCCTGTCATCAGAACCATGGGGACACGGTGTATGATGTCACCCAATCGCAACATCAGTTGGTAGCCGCTGAAGTCCGGCAGGCGAATGTCGCTGATGATCACGTCATAGCCGCTCAAGTCACCGCTACTGCGGACCATCAACACAGCCTCTGCACCCTTTTGGGCCGTTTCCACGACGCATCCATACCGTTCCAGCAACTGGTGGGCATCCTCGCGAACCTGTCCGTCAGCATCGACCACCAGAATCCGTTTTCCTCGTAAAGCCGCGTGCTGAGGTGATTGTACCCCTGCTGGAACAGCTTCCAGTGGGGTCATCTTTTGACCGATCTGCTGAATGGTTTGCTTGATATCGCGGGCGTTGTGCAAAATCCGTCGCAGCCGGTCGACCACTTCTGGACTGTGGCCAATGTAGCCTTCTATGACGTTAACGGCGTCATTCAGAATTTCATCGACTGGCATCGCCACAGCGCTATGAATGGCATCGCAAGATTGCTGCGCGGTGTTAGCCTTTTGGGCTACCAGAAGTTCGAGCGTGTTAAGTGCAAAGGCAACATCACGCGCAAAGATTTCAAGGAATTGCAGATCGCTGTCGGTGAATGCAGCAGGTTCAGGACTTTCGACGTTGATGGTCCCGAGTACCTGATCATGCAGTATCAGAGGTGCCGTCAGGGAACTGCGTGACGAATTCGCTCCGGGGATGAATAGAGGATCATTCTCTACGTCATGGCAAACGTAACTCATACCACTGGCTGCCACGTATCCCGTGATCCCGTTCCCCTGCGGGTGAGCAAATAATTGACGATTAGAGGCATCCTGGTCAATTTCCACGCTCAACAGGGGAACCAGATTGCCAGTAGCGTGTTCGAGGAGTCGGATTTCTATCACCTCGAAATTGAGCAGATCGCTGAGGTAATGGCGGATGTTCTCTTTCAGCAGATCGATCCGATCATCAACCTCCATCATGAAGATCTCGGAGGGACGGAGATCTGCCAGTTCACGACCTGCCTGGTGAATGGCTGCCAGCTTTTGTTGCTGAAGAATCTCGTCCGTGACATCGCTGACGGTCACAACCAGTTGTCGCGAGTGGTTGCTCTGCACGATCGGCGCAGCGTGGACCTGATAGTAGCGATTTCCATCGCCGTGCAATGTGCTGGTGCTCTCCTCGCTGGTTGCCAACGCTGTATGAAAGGGGCAGAAATCAGGCCCCATTACCTCGGGATTCGACAACAATTCGTAGAAGTTCTGGCCTGCCACCGAGTCTTCCAATGTCCCGGCCCACTCGATCAGCCGATCGTTGGCCCACAGCACACGAATGTCAGCGTCCAGCAAGGCCACACCCTCTGGCATGTCTCGCAGCATGATGCCGCTTTGAGCGAGTCCCCTCAGTTCGCTGATTTGGGGCAACTGGTCGCGGGCAATCCAAACGCCGTCGATGGAGGGCTCTTTCAGTTCGTCAACCACCGCTACCGAAGTGTCAACGATGATAACGTTTTCGCGTGGCACTTCCGCTGGAAGCGTCGCCGGATCTCCCACGCAAATCAGTTTGCGCGGTTTACTCGTGGAATTCGTCGCTTGAGGCGATCGATTCATCGACCTTCTCCTACCACCACCCGCCGTTGTTTCCCTGAGTAGGAATGCACGACTTTGTGAAACCATGACAGGCCACGGTCTGACCGTCGCTGCCAGCTGCTAACGCCGTCAAAACCCATTCCGAAGGCCAGCCTGGATCTGCTGCAGAGCTTTGACAAACACTCATCTACATGAATCATAGGTAACGATTCGACTTTTGTCACAGGTTCCCGTTTCTGAAGATGGAATATTACTCTCAGCTCCGTCCCTCATCGATTGGCTATCGGCTTCTCGTTACTGATTCTTGCACCTACGGGGAAGAAAACGCGTCCATTGCGTTTTGGACTGTCGCATTTGCCAGTGGCGTTGGTTACTCAGCAGCTTTGATGGCAGGCAGCTTTGATGGCAGGCAGCTTTGATGGCAGGCAGCTTTGTCCTGAACCTGAGACGTTCGCTCAGCAAACTTGCGACCCTATCAGCCGGCAGGTGACCTCTCTTTATGCGCTAACTTGGAGGATGACTGGATTGGTTCCGTGGAGGGCTGCGATAGGCTTGCGGCATGCCACGAGGTTCCCGAAGTGGACCCCCCCAAGTGTGGATCCCAGAACAGGGGGGGGAGGGCATTTAATTTGCCTAGTTTTCCCATAATGGTATTCGGCAATGATTGACACTTACCCTTCAATCTCTAGACTCATGCCGGCTTGACGGCGACTTGCCTAAACTACGCAGTCGTTAAACTTCTTCAACTTGAGTTTTTCATCGCTCACACTCTGTGAGCCGCACTGGGAGGGTATTGGTAAAAATGAGAGTCAAATTCATTCATAACATGTTGGGGGTCGTGGCAGCGTTTTGGTGTGCTGCTGGGGTCCAAGCGGGCTGCGGCGATTGTGCAAACCGGTCGGCTTGTGCCACAGCGTGTGGTGGAACCACGAGTGACAGCGGCACACGTACAGTCACGCGATCGCAGCACGTGACTGAGACGCGGATGGTGCCCCATACCACCTATACGCGGGAGACGCGGACGCAGATGAATAGTGTCACGCGGAGAGTGGCAAAAATTGAGGCACGTGAACAAACTTATACAGTTCATGTTCCGCATCAGAAAACTCGTACTGAGACCTACAAGATCAACGTATGTGTCCCTTACACCGAAGATGTGACCTACAAGGTGCAGGTTCCTGTAACGACCGAGGTTGAAGAAACCTACCAAGTATGCGTGCCGTACACCGAAGAGGTCGAGCAGACCTACACGGTCTGTGTTCCAAAGACCGAGGAAGTTACCGAGACCTACACGGTTTCAGTGCCCTATACCGAGAAACGAACCTACAAGGTCATGGTGCCTTACACCGAGCAGGTCGAAAAGATTTGTGACGTGCAGGTTCCCGTCAACAAGACCCGCGAGGTTGAGTATGCGGTGTGTGTTCCGTACACGGAGCAAGTGGAACAGATCTACTCGGTTTGCATTCCTGAGACCACGATGACCACGCTGACTTACAAGGTATGCGTGCCTTACACCGAAATGGTGACGCAGACTTATGCGGTTCATATTCCCGTTCAGGAAACAGTTGCACGGACCTACATGGTCAACGTTCCCTACACCGAAGAAGTTGAGCAAACCTATTCTGTGATGGTTCCTTACACCGAAGAGGTCGAGCAGACCTATGAAGTGCAAGTTCCGTACACGGAAGAAGTCGAGCAGACCTACACGGTTCAGGTACCCGTTCAGGAAACGATTACCGCTGAGCGTACTGTCACCAAGTCTGTGCCTGTCACCACGATGCGCACTGTCACGAAAGATATGGGCCGCTACGAGTGCCAGCCAGTGCAAGTTGCTTGTGGTGGTTGCAACAGAGGTTGTCGCAACGGTTGCAACGATGCCTGTGGTGGAACCAAAACGGTTTACAAGCGGGTCCATGTTTCGAACCTGGTGACCGAAGAAGTTCCCTGCACAACTTACGAGCGTCAGACCACGAAAGTGCCTTACACTTGCACGGTCACTCGCTGTAAATCAGAAACTCGCACCCGCAAAGTGCCAGTGACTCGTTGCAGAACCGAGACTCGTACACGCAAGGTCAACGTTACGAAGTGTCGCACCGAGCAGCGAACCCGGACCTTGAAGGTACAGAAGTGTCGCAGTGAGGAGCAAACTCGTGACTGTGTCGTTACGACATACCGCACTGAAGAGCGAACACGCGAAGTGCCTGTTTGCAGGACCCGTCTCGAAGAGCGGACTCGCGAAGTGCCTGTCACTACGATGCGACGGGAAAATAGCACTCGCACCGTCGCTGTTTGCAAAACACGGCTGGAAAACCGGACTCGTATGGTCAACTATTGCGAAATGGTTGTCGAACAGCGTAAGTACATGATCAACGTCTGCAAACTGAGAGAGGAAGAGCGGACCTGCGACGTTACCAAGTGCAGCGTTGAGGAACGCACTCGTACAGTGCCAGTTACCAGAATGGTCAAAGAGACGCGGACCCGGATGGTTCCAGTCACCAAGAATCGCATGGAAACTCGTACCCGCATGGTTCCAATGACAACCTGCAAGACCGAAGAGCGGACTCGCACTGTCAAGCGAACCAAAATGGAAACTGAGCAAAGGACCCGTGAGATCAAGTACACCGAATCGGTACCTGAGGAACGGACTCGTACCTGCAAAGTGACTGTTTATGAGAACGTCACCCAAGAGGTACCTGTGGAATACACCGTGTGTGTTCCTGCAACTACCATGAAAGAGGTGCAGGTCCGCGTTTGCAAGCCTGTCACCATGGAAGTTTCCTGCGGTTGCTGCAAGTAAGTTCGACAACAATTGACATTGATGTCTGAAACAAGCCCCACGGGTGATCTTTCGAGATGACGGGTGGGGCTTTTTGTTTGGCAGTCCATGACTGGTCGAACAGCGCGGATTACGGCATCATGGTTGCCTCGACTCTCTTCTTTGCTGCTGTTACCGGAGGCTCCCTGTGCAGTACGTTGATGTCAAAGTTCACGGTAATGTGGCGACAATCCTGATGGATCGCCCTCAGGCTCGGAACGCACTGAATCCCCAATTGATCGAGGATCTGTCGACAGCATTTTCTGACGTGCATCAGGAAAAGCGGGTCGCGTCAGTGGTGTTGACGGGAAGTGGTGAGCACTTTTGTTCAGGAATCGATCTTTGCGTTCTGTCGGAGATTTCCGGGATGCCTGAGAGTACGGCTTTACCAGAGTGGTTTTCTGCCTGGCGGAATCTAACGGAGTTGTACGAGACGCTGCTGCGTTTCCCCAAGCCGATTGTGGCTGCTGTTGACGGTGCGGCGTTGGGGGCAGGATTGGGTTTGGCTCTTGCCGCGGATCTGATCGTCGCGTCCAAGCATGCGTCGTTTGGAGCTGTGGCCGTTCGTCGTGGGCTGGTGGGCGGTGCAACGACTGCCCTGCTCTCTTTTCGTTTCGGAGCAGCCATCGCCGCTCGCATGGTGTTGACGGGGCAGACGGTCGACGCCGAGCAAGCCAGCCAATGGGGTTTTTGCGATGAACCGGTCGATTCTGAGCAGATTTGGGTTGCTGCGAATGAGCTGGCGACGCGGTGTGCCGATGCCCCCCGAGAAGCCGTGCAGTCGACCAAACGTCTGCTGAACGAAGGTGTGGGTGAAACGCTGCTCAGTCAGCTCTCTGCGGGTGCTGCGGACAGCGCGACTGCTTGTACGACAGAGTCAGCAACGGAGGGGATTCGATCCTTTTTGGAGAATCGAGAACCAGTGTGGCCCAAATGATCGGTGGGTGATCTCTGCCGCTTTCTCGCTAGCCATGCGTTCAATCACGATGGAGGCTCGAGGCAGCGGTAACTTCAGCTCAGTGTTGCCGCAAAGCTCAGTGTTGCCGCAAAGCTCAGTGTTGCCGCAAAGCTCAGTGTTGCCGCAAAGTGTTGCCGCAAAGTTGAGGCGATCTTCGCAGGTTTCCCTCGCTCGGGAGCCTGCTTTCCTCTCCGGATACACGTTAGCTGCCAGATCACCATCGAAAGTCGAAACAGACCAAAAGCCGCTGATTTGGACGCAATTGGTTGCGTTGAGGGCATTTCATCGACGAAATCGTGCAAATTTGCCTCGGGAAGCGAAAAACAACCCGATAAGGTCACAAAAGAGCAGCAGGAAGGCCTGTGCACGGTGGTCGAGGGCCGTTAAACTACGCGGCCCCAAAGTCAGCTAACGAATTCTAGAGAGATAGTTTTATGTACGCCATCATCGTGGACGGCGGTCGCCAATATCGTGTCGAGCCCGGAATGGAGGTCGATGTCGATTATCGAGACGTCCCCCAGGGAGAAAGCCTTACTTTTGAGAAAGTATTGGCGGTCAGTGGCGATGATGGGTTGAAACTGGGGTCGCCAACTCTTGATGGTGCCACGGTGACCGCGTCGATCATCGGTCCCAAGATGGACAAAAAGATCTACATTCAGAAGTTTCGTCGTCGCAAGAATAGCCGACGTCGCACGGGTCATCGCCAGATCCATACTCGCGTACGTATCGAGAAAATTGCTGGCGTCTAGCCGCATTTTTCTTGGATCGGTTGAGGCTCACGCAGAGCGTGAGCTGTTCGAGTCCCATCTGGCCGCGTGTTGATTTGCCCGGCATTCTGCGATCAAAGATCGTGGGATTGATGGAGATTTAGGCTGCCATGCAAACGTTCCGTAAGATCTCGGAATTCGACCTCGGAGAGGTCTTGGGTGTAGGTACCGTCGGCACGATCTACCGAGCCGTCGAAAAATCCTCAGGCTGCATGGTAGCGATCAAGAAGCTACATCCCGGGATCAGTCAGGATCCCTTGATACGCGCCCGTTTCCGTCGCGAAATGTTGATTCTGGAGCGTCTGACTCACCCTCACATCGTCAGTTATTTTGGCGGTGGCGAGGACGATGGCATGTTGTTCTATGTGATGGAACTAGTTGATGGTGGGACGGTCAAAGGATTGCTTCAGATCAAAGGTGGGTTTGCTTGGCCCATTGTCATTGAAGTCGCTCGACAAATCTGTTCGGCCCTTCAATACGCACACAATCATGGCGTGATCCATCGAGATCTCAAGCCGGGAAACCTGTTCTTGAACAGCAATGGTGAAGTCAAACTTGGTGATTTTGGTATCGCCCGGGACCTTGACGGAGGTGATATCACCTCCAGTGGAATGACCGTTGGCACGCATGCCTACATGGCTCCTGAGCAAATCACCGGAGACTCGTCCGTTTCCGGGAAAGCCGACTTGTATTCGCTCGGTTGTTGCCTCTTTGAAATGTTGGTTGGTCGTACCCCTTTTCAAGGTGATAATTTTGCGCAGTTATTCGAGCAACACCTTCGAAGTGAAGCACCGCATGTACGCGATTTTGTTGCCTCCTGCCCCGCTGAGCTGGATGCCGTTGTCCACCGATTACTGGCAAAGAATCCCGACGATCGTCCATTCAACGCCCGTCAAGTACAGGCGGTGATGCTGCAGTCGGCTGCCAACTTCACTGCGGGAGAAAGCGATCGTGTCGAGCAGCAGGTCCAGGACGCCGGAGCTGAGG
>JAPKCI010000329.1 GCA_028823035.1 Rubripirellula sp. | reverse complement strand
TCGTCTCAAATCGCCGTCGTCTCAAATCGCCGTCGTCTCAAATCGCCGTCGTCTCGGCGGCATCGAGGATCTGCCGTGTGCTTTCAAGATGCACGTTGACGCGATTGAGGCTGGATCGCACTTCATCAACGTAACCATCGGCGGCGGCCGACCACGCCCGATTCAAGAATCGTTCCGCCGAGGCAAACTCGGTCATCACATCGGCATAGGTGTTCATTCCAAAACGCTTGACCAACGCCTGCCTGGCGTTGGCAAATTCTGCCAGCGGCTCGACGCACTCGTCGTCGATCGCCGCAAGGATGGCACGGGGATCGATCGTTGGATAGGCACATAGCCTCGCCACAACCGCCGAAACAGTCTCAAGACTTGTCTGAACGGTCGAGTACTCGAACTCGGTTTTACCGTCATCCTGTTTATCACGCTGCCTGACGATTCGCAGCATGACAACCCCGACAGCACCCACGCTCACCGAGATCAGATACCACGGCCAGGGAATGGTTGCCCAATCGGACACCCCGGGGCCTTTACTAGGTGGCTCAAGACGCAGGACAGCGCAAAAAGCTCCCCCGAGAAAACCGCACCACAACAATAATTGACCGATACTTCGCATGATTTACCTAGAGCCCCATTGCGAGTGTTTGCACAGCAACCGCACCCTGTTGCAGCGCGGTTTCGGCTGTCTCTGGCTGGGCAAAAAGAACATTCCAAAAGGCGTTTCCGACCCCCACCAGAGCCTCACCCACAATCAATCCTGCAGCGATGGGAATGCCAACTTCATGGCTCCACTTGGCCCCTTTCACCCTGTCTGACACGATCCGCAGGCAGTTTCCAATCGTGTAGGTCAACGCGATCGCAAACGGCATATAAAAGCCAAGAGCGATCAGCACACCGATTCCGCCCAGACCGCTAAGTGCCAACAAAAGCCCCAGTCCGGCGCCGGCGGTGTAGCGATAGGCGGGTACATCATCATTGAGAATTCCCTGCGTCACATCCGCTAAAGCCTGAGCCTGCGGTGCCGGTAGCTTATCGGACCCGATCACGTATTGGTCATTCAGAACGATCATCAATCCGATCACGATCACTGGCCCTAACCACGCTCCGACAAACTGGGCCAACTGCTGCCGACGAGGGATCGCACCCACGAGGTAACCCGATTTCAGATCAAGCATCATGTCACTGGCCTGCGAAATCGCCAGACAGATCGCTGCGCCCACAAGCATGGAACTGATAATGGCTTCTGGTTTATCGACTCCACCCTTGGCGATCAGAATCAGAATGGTGACTGCGATCAACGTCATTCCGGACAAAGGCGACCAGTTCGTTCGCCCCACACATTCGGCGACAATCACGCCGGCGACCCAGACCCATAAGGTGCCCAGCAAGGCCATCGCAGCGGCTCGTCCCAACGACAGATTCTCGACCGACGTGAAAGCAATCCAGACCATCACGATGGCGCCGACACCGATAGCACTGTAGAGCAATCCGATGGGCATCTCGTCGTTCTTGGAATCGCTTCCTTTCGGCTGTTTGCTGGCCGAGTGCATCGACTTCAGAGCACTGAGAATCAACGGAAAAGCAGCGAAGATGCCTCCAATCGCTGCCCCAACCAACATCCCGATTCCCAACGGTTTGTAGATACTGGCACGCATCTTGGACGGTTGATCAACCAACCCCTGCACCAAATCGCCCTGCGCCGTGACGGTCCCCGCAATCTCCGGACCTGCGAATGCACTCAACAGCGGAGACAAAACGAAATAACAGAGAAAGCCCCCTGCTCCAAACCAGAAACCACCCTTTCCGGAAAGAAAACCAACGCCGATCGTCATCACCGACAGATACAAACTGACATTCAGCAAGGACGGAAGTCCCAGCATCTCACCAGCGTGCCAGTCGCCGTCTTCGCCCATGAACGTCAACACCAAGAGATGGGCGATGCCCGAGATGAACGCCCCGCCGAGCAGCAGGACGGCTTTTCGTACTCCCGCCCCCGGTGACTTGAGAATTGTTGCGACCGCGATTCCTCCGGGATAGGCAAGACGATCAAAGTCAATCATCTGCTTGCGAAGTGGAATCACGAAAGCCAGACCCAACACCGAACCTGTGATGCACGCCAAAATCATCAACGGGATATTGAAGTCTGCCACCGATTCCAAGCCAGCTGAACGGCTCAGAATGAACAACGCCGGCACCGAAAACATAATGCCTGACGAAGCACCGTTAACCGCCGAAGCGATCGTTTGATTGATATTGTTCTCGACAATGCTGGTGCGACGCATCACACCACGCAACAGTCCCCAGCCAAGAATCGCCGCAAGCTCAGATCCCTCAATGGCGAACCCCAGAATCAAGGCTGCGTAGCCAATGGAAACGGCAATCAAAGCACCAATCAGCCAACCCACAAACACGGCCGTCCATGTGAATTCAGGGTAGGTACCGTGACGAATCGTGATCAGTTGACCGTCGTCAGGCGAGCCTTGACCCTTGTCGCCCTCGTCGCTGGAACTTTCATGCGTATTATTCGTCATCGATTCACCAAACTGATGTACGCGATCGCTGAACCGACAGCGTAGGTCATCGTGACTGGACTGGCAACGCCGAACCACACCTCAGCATGGTCGATTTCGCAAGTGAAGCAGCGTGCGGAACAACTGCGGAACAACAAGGACGACACCTTTTGTGAACCCCGTGCAACGCCTAAACTGTCGAACAGTTCGCGACCATGGTTCTCCCGAGGCAGATGTTCTCCCGAGGCAGATGTTCTCCCGAGGCAGATGTTCTCCCGAGGCAGATGGCTCGCATTGAACCAACCGAACCAAAACCTGCCATGACTACAGGGCTTGGGGGCAAACGGCCTGAGAACAGATGACTCGGAACGGGACCCGGTAACGGATGGGCAGCCTCTGGCATCGTGCTGCCGGGCCTTTACCCGATGTGATACGGTTCGTGTTGCATCGGTCGTCGGTGATCCCAGCACATTTTCAACCGCCAAAGCAACGAGACACCCATCCTACAACGTACTTCGCCGCGCTGATCCAAACCGTGCTCGCGCGGAACGTATCCTTTTCGTTTTCAACCCTTCTTATATTCTTCGCTTCAATCAAGAGACTCTTCTGACATGAAAGATCTGTTCAACCTTAACGAAGATGTCGCCGTTGTGATTGGCGGTACCGGCGAACTTGGTGGCATCATGGCCGAAGCGCTTGGCAGCGCAGGAGCCAAGGTCGCAGTCGTTGGCCGCAATGCCGAGCGAGGCAATGCACGGGCCGGACGGATCACAGAAGCAGGTGGTGAGGCCAAGTTCTTTGCCGCGGATGGATTGAGTAGCGAATCGCTCGATGCAGCCCGCCAGGAAATCAAGAACTGGGCAGGCGGTCCGGCCTCGGTACTGGTCAACGCTGCCGGTGGAAACCGCCCCGACGCCACCATTCCTCCGGGAGGCGACTACTGCAAATTACCACTGGATGCTTGGCGTGATGTTTTCGACCTGAACCTTGTTGGCGGTGCCCTGCTGCCAAGCCAAATCTTTGGCCGGGACATGATCGACGCTGGCGTGGGCAGCGTGATCAACATTGCTTCGATGTCGGGCATGATCCCGTTGTCACGTGTGGTCGCCTATTCGGCAGCAAAGGCTGCCGTCATCAATCTTACCCAATGGTTGGCACGAGAGTGGGCAATGACGGGCGTCCGGGTCAATGCAATCAGCCCCGGTTTCTTCCCCGCCGAACAGAATCGCAAACTGCTATTCAACGACGACGGAAGCTACACCGAGCGAGGTGGGCAAATCATTGGCCATACACCCATGGCTCGATTCGGTAAACCAGAAGAACTGGCGGGAGTCGTCACTTGGCTCGCCTGTCGCCGAGCCGCTTCCTTTGTTACCGGGCAGAACATCGCAGTCGATGGCGGATTCGCATCGGTCACGATCTGAGTTCACGCAGTTCACTTTCCAATCGTGATTTCATGATCCACGACGCTGAGGGTTGATGAGATCCGCAGAAAATGCGTTCCCTTTCAACCACCAATGAATCAACCTCTTACCGACAACAATTCACACTCAGGATCGAAAAATGATTGAGCTTCGCAGCGATGCCAAGTACTCGCTGGTCATTCCCACCAGCATGGGCACCCGTTTGACCCCGGTCAATCACCAGCCCTTTCACTGCAGCGACACGTTCAAGATGCAGGCCACCAGCGCCGAATCCAATGTTGGCAGCGTCTCATCGTTCCTTGGCCTGCCGGTCAAGATTCTCACGGCATTCGTCAAGGACAGCCCCATCGCCCGGTTCATCAAGGATGATCTGGCACGACGGCACATGGATTACGAAGGCCCCGAGTTTGATCAGGACACACCTTGGGGTGTCCGACACCAGATCAACATGGCCGACAGTGGATGGGGCACGCGTGGCCCCCGCGTTCAAAATGACCGCGCTGGCGAAGTCGGCCGGCAATTGAACGTCAAGGACTTTGACATGGACCGTATCTTCGGAGACGAAGGGGCCAAGATCGTCCACATGTCCGGCTTGATCGCCGCGCTGTCCGAGGACGCCAGTGAGTTTTGCCTAGAGATAGCCCGCGCGGCAAAGAAGCATGGCACTCGGATCTCTTTTGACCTCAATCACCGAGCTTCGTTTTGGCATGGCCGCGAAGCCGAACTCTCTGCCGCCTTCAAGGAAATCGCCAGCCTCTCGGACATCCTGATTGGCAATGAGGAAGACTTCCAACTCTGCCTCGACATCCCAGGGCCCGAAGCCGGCGGCGAAGATATCGCAGCCAAGATCGAGGGCTTCAAAGGGATGATTCAACGCGTCAAACAGGAGTACTCCGGTGCGAGCCTGTTCGCTACCACACTCCGAGAAGTCGAAAGCGCCAATTCACACATGTGGGGTGCCATCGTTTCAAGCGGTGATGACTGGCATGTCGTCAAACCCAGAGAAATTGGGGTTCTGGACCGTATCGGTGGCGGTGACGGTTTTGTAGGTGGCCTGCTGTATGGCGTTCTCAAACAATGGGAAGCAGAAAAATGCACCCAGTTCGGTTGGGCCACCGGTGCACTGGCAGCAACCATGTACACCGACTACGGACAACCCGCAGACGAAGATCAGGTCTGGAGCATCTGGGAAGGAAATGCCCGCGTGAAGCGGTAAAGGTTGATTTGTCGATTTCTCGAACGAGAAAACTTTCATTTTCCAAATGAGAATCGATGGGCTAACTCGCCAGACGGTAGTGTTCAACAGATACAATACTATCTGTTCGTCACTGCCGCTTGCATGGCATTCCTGAACCCAACTGGCAACAGTGGGCTCAAAATGTGCCATGCCGATTCATTTCTGCTTGCAATCAGATGCCAAATTGCGGGGATGCTCATTGTGCCTGAAAATCTGCCCAACCACAAACTGGCGGAAAAGGTCATTCGCTTTGTCGATTTGATCATCAAACCGCTGGTCGTGATCAGCATTGGAATGTTTCTGCTCGAGCTGGAAATGAGCCTGCGGCATGACTGGAAAAGCAGTCTCGATGCTCCAAGGATATTCCTGTGGAGTGAACGATGTATCGCTGTCATTTTCACCGCCGAATTTTTCGCCCGCTGGTGGAAACATAACCCATTTTCATACCGGGCCCCCAATAACAACTACCCATTCAGTACTTGGGGATTTATCGACTTCATAGCCATAGTGCCCTTCTGGGCCGGCATGTTCGCACCGGTGGAATACCTTGGTATTGTTCGATCACTGCGAATTCTGCGAAGCTTGAAATTCTTTCGCTATAGTCGAGAACTGCAACTCACAGCATTAAAGTTCTACCGCGCCTATCACAACATGAAGGGACTCTTCTTCTCCATCGGTTTTCTCTGGCTCTTCTTCGCAGTCATCTGCCTAGAACTCGAACAGGAACAACAACCGGAAAAGTTCGGAAGCCTATTCGATGCTGCTTGGTTCACAATTATCACCGGAACAACGGTGGGCTATGGAGATGCTTTTCCAATAACCTTCTATGGTCGTATTTTTGTTGCCCTGATGCTAATTCCGATCATTGGAAGCATTGGTGTCGCAATTTCAGCGTTCACCAATGCCTGCGATGCCGTGCAGGCACTCGAAGACGACCCCAGCATCGATCCGATCAAAGAATGGCAGCGGGAACGGGAACGAATCCTCGAACGAAAACGTGCGGACCGTGCCTACCAGATGAAAGATTAACAGGCAACTGCTTCAGGCCTGACACGACTTCGGAACCAGCGTCGAGTGCAGTAACTTCCCTGTCATTCTGGCTCGGTGTTCATTCTGGCTCGGTGTTCATTCTGGCTCGGTGTTCATTCTGGCTCGGTGTT
>JAPKCI010000328.1 GCA_028823035.1 Rubripirellula sp. | reverse complement strand
GACATTTCCAGTGAGACAAACAAAACGGGTTGCTTCTGCTCAATGGAGACATGTTCGCCGATATTCATGGCCAAGGCAGTTTTGCCCATCGAAGGACGTGCGGCAAGGATGATCAATTCACCGTGATGCAATCCACCGGTCAGTTCGTCGAATTTGGTCAAACCTGTTTCTGCTGCTCCCTCGACATATTCATCTCGCATACGTGCTTCCATGCGGTCCATTGACTGGTGCAGCACATCGGCGATGTTTTGTACGGATTGCGATGACCTGCCGTCCATGATCGCGAAGACCTTTTGTTCGGCTTGAGCGCAAAGTTCCTTGGCAGTTGAGGATTGGTCGTAGGCATCTCGAAGGATCTCTGTGCTGGATGCAATCAGCCGGCGATAGACAGATTTTTCCGTAACGATATTGCTGTAGTAGATGGCGTGAGCAGCATTGGGAACTGACGACGACAACCTGGCTAGATAGGCAGCACCGCCAACCTTTTCGTAATCGCCGGCTGTTCTTAACCTTGAAACGAGCAGCGTGATATCAATCTTTTCTCCGGCGTCATGCATCTCGCGGAGGTTGCCGTAGATCTTGCGATTTGCGTCATCGTAGAAGTCTTCTGCTCGCAGGGATGAAATCTCATCGCACACCTCGGGCAGCAGCAATATGCTTCCCAATACACCCATTTCAGCTTCGAGGTCAAACGGAGGTTGTCTCTGGAGGATTTCAGCCGCGCTGGGTTCGTTTTTTTTATTGCGTTGAAACGGAGGGTCGTTGGAAGCCATCATGCCGATCCGTGGAGTGGAAAAAGTTAAAGGGAGTGTCCGGGGAAGTCGGTTGCCACGTGACTTCATTATCCCCCGCTGCATTCGCGTTGAATTGGGTCCGCACAATCAAGGCTGAAAGCCGTCAGGTGCATTTCAAAGCCGCTGTTGTTTGCAGTGAAAGCACGTCGTTGGGCCATCTCGTAACACCTATCATCCTGTCGGGGTGGTCGCGGGATTGCAAGGTCGGCAGGTAAGGCTGACGACTGCGGGGGTGACAGGAGTCAACCGCTACGGAGCAGATTCTCGACTCGATCGATCGCTTCCTGCGTTGACATGGCTATCTGCCCTCGCCCGATGGACTTACCGTCTTTGAGCCAAGTCTTGACGTTGTTTTCAGCCGAAATAGCAGTGCTGTGTGATTTGCCCCCAAAATGCGTTGCAATTTCGGAGTAAGCAGACGACGTCAGTTGGCGGGCCAGGTACATCGCCAGCATGCGGGGACCCGTCACTGCCCGGGTTTGGGAACGTCCTCGGAGCGAGGTATGGGGAAGATGAAAGGCGTCGCAGACTGCCGTTTCGATCACCGACAGCGTCGCAATTGGCGCCGTGGATCGCAGCAGATTGCCACCAAATTGACGAATTTCGTCCAGCGATGGCACCCGGCCAAACATTCGCTGCAAGGTGTTGACCATGTTGACGACGCCACTGACCACACGTCCATCACCGGCCAGCATTGGATTGATTTGGTCGACCAGAGCCGTTGGAACCTGCAGCGGACACCGTTGTTCCAGCCAGCGATCCAGAATCACCTTCCGAATCGAAGCATCCAGTGGTTGGATCGGGCAAACCAATCCGCTTGCCATGCGGCCAGCCAGTTCCCGCGACAACCCGGGGATCTCGGTGGGAGCCTGAAGGCCTGAGAAAAGCAGTGGACGACCTTCCGCCGCAAGGGTCTCCACCGTGTATAGCATTTCCCGCAACGTCGCTTTCTTGGCACTCAGAAATTGAACGTCATCGATCAGCAACGCGTCGACTTCTCGATATCTGCGACGGAACGCCGTGATCCCGCTGTTCCCTACCGAACTGATGAAATCATTGGTGAACTGCTCGGCAGACAAGTGCATCACTCGCCGCAGGCGGTGCCGTCGTCGCAGTTGTTCCGCGATCGCTGACATCAGGTGTGTCTTTCCCGTTCCCGTCGGACCGCAGAAGAAAATCGGTGAAGCTGTCCGTGGATCCTGGCAAACCATGGACATGGCAGTGTAGGCAAGTTGGTTGCTTGTCCCAGCGACGAAGTTTGCCGCCGTCAACTGATGACGCGAATCCTTCGGGGTGGTTGATTTTGACTGGCTCTTGTCGGTTCTCGCTGGTTTAGTACCCGGCGTTGACCCAGTAGCCAAGGATTTGGTCGCAAGGTGACCCGCAGCCGGCAGAGGCAGAGGCAGAGGCAGAGGCAGATGGGACCCACCGGTCGCTACAGACCCTGGATGCTGAAGTCCAGGGAATTCCAATTGCTCTGCCTGATCAATGCGAACCTGCCGCTGTTGTTCTGTGGCACGTTTACTGTCTGCGATCAAAGCCGATATCGATTTAGTACGCCTGGAGTTTGACTTGAATTTTCGCTGATTTCGGCCCCGTGTGACGAAATCGCCAGAGTTCTGCTTGCTGCGCTTTCCTACGGCGTCTTGGATGTCCGCATCGGACGGATTTTTTGGTGCTACGTTGCCCTGCCCGGATGCTATCGGCACCGCTTTCTCAGAACGATCCAGATCAGAGTTCGCTTGCTCGTTGACTAGTGGCAGCTCCGCTTGAGTCGGAACAGGCTCGTCCAGACGTAGAACGACCTCCATGCGGGCACCACTTGCCTGCATGGCAGCACCACGCATCTCGCGAAGAAAGTTCTGCCTGAGGCGATCCAGGGCGAACTGACCACGAACGGTCAGAATGATTGCCGTCATCGGCTGAGGTGTGCTCGACTGCTCGCCATCGGCTGAGCCAGGAGCAATCATTACTCCATGCGAGAACCACATGCGGTAACGATCTTCACCTACACGTTCTATTAATGCTTCCTTGAAAGTTTCGACAACCGCCATGTTGTCGTTGCAGCCGTGCGGTGCAGACATACTGGTAGCGCAATCCTCCATCATGGATGTTTCGCGGTGCAGCAATACCGATGGCCTATGTCAAATCGCGCTCGCGAGTGGGACCACCGTCGATTGTGGGAAGGGCAACCAAAGCGTTGGCAATGAAAAGTTACCAACCTAGCTCCGCCGGGCGGCACACAGACCTCCCCACCATCTTTCTCCCGCAGATCCAGACTCACTATCGGATATGCGAAAGGGAGAATTCTATGGTTGCTAGCAAGCAAGTCAAACATCCAATGTGCCACTTCGACAACTTTCGTTTCGAGTTGTCACGTGAAAGTTTTAAAGTGTCGGGAAAAGCCGGATTATGATGGCTGCTGTTCTAACATTATGTGTGCGATTTAATTCGATTGCAGGCGAGACGGCTCGGTGGAAAAGGTGTTGGGAATCCATCATGCCATTGGATTCACACTTCGGTTCAATTCTGTAACCCGTTGTTATACCGAGGTTTAGTGCTGGCGTTATTGGCGTCACTCGTCTTTCCGTGATTAAAACGAGGGTTTTGTCTGTGGAGCCACTAATTCGAAATTTGGTGACGAGATTTTCGATTCCTTTTTGCTGAAGGTCCAAAATGTCAGCATTACTGCTGACTACTCTTTACCAAGTCCAACTTTCTTACCCAGATTGTTTCGTTGAGGATGCAACTGAGCCCCATGCGATCGTAGATTGCACGAGCGGGCGTATTAGCCCGATCGACTCCTAGAATCACACGTGTCCCGCCTGCGTCAGTCACCGCCGCAAAGGTCCGATCGACTAGATGTTTGCCGTAGCCCCGCCCGCGCGCCCTCGGCACAATTCCCATGTAAACGATTTCAAACACCGGTTCGCCGCTTGGGTTGGCCTGATCTGGGGCACTTTGATCACCGTGGTTCTGATTCTGGGGTGGGTCACCATGTTTGGCGAGGATCAGGCAACCGATTGGCGAGGCCGAGGGATCCTCGGAGTCGCGGACCCGGAACCAGAGCGTCGGAGCGAATGCTGGGACGGTCTGATATCCGCGGAGTGTTTCGGCGGCCGTTCGGTATTCGGCCAGTCCGGGACAGTCGAGCGTATCGATGTAGGTTGATTCGACGAGTTTGGCAAAAGAATCCAAATCTGACGATTGATCCCACGGGATGGGACAAAAGTTCAGTGGGTTGGCCTCATTCTGACGGGGATCGGCATCCTTGTAGCGATCGGCAGTATTGCCGCTAAGGTAGTCGAGCATCGCGATCTGATCAAAGCCAAGGCCAGAGCACCAACGAGATGACGATGGTCCGGCTTGTTCGGCGGTGTCGGTGGCCCATTGGACGAAGCGAATGCCCCGTTGTTCCAAATGTCGGTCGAGATGGATTTGGAGCTGGCGAATGATGGATTCTTCGTCAGGCAGCGGGCCGACTGCTACCGAGTCAGCAGGTTTGCTTAGGTTCTCGAAACTTGGCTCATTCTGATCGTGTGACGCTGATGGTGGAACCGACAGGGGCGTCTCGAGCAAGAAACCAGCATGGACGATGGTTGCTACGTCTGAGCGGGGATGCGGTGCAACGGCAGCCTGTTCCATCGCAATTACCGCTGCCAGGGGTTGCTCAGAGGTAGTCAGATCTGACGCCATCAAGAAGATGACTTCATCATGGGGCCGATGCTGTAGCGTGCTTCGAATTTGCTCCAACGCGATTTGGGCGCGTCCAATGGAAAGACTCGATAGCAGCCGCGGTAAAATCTGCTGCAGTCGTTCCAGCGGAACTCTCTCGATCTTCAATGACATGGGCTTCGATGACATGAAAGGGGTATCTTCGACCAGTGCTCGATGGTTGTTTTCAAGCTGACGGTGTACGAACCGCCGATCTGCTGGACGTCCGCAGCATCCGACCTTGCCAGAAATTTGGGAAGGTCTCACGCGATGCCGGGTCTCACGGGATGCCGTCCGACGCATAGCATCCTCTTGATTTCCGTTCGCTTGCGAGCTCTTCAAGGTTATAGCAGGTGGTCTGTTCCCGAGATGTTCCCTTCAGCTGTTCTCCCGAATTGCAGACCGCAGCGCCCGAAATGCCAGACCGCGTGCGGGCTGAGGGTGCCTGCCGACTTTTCTTGGCTCAGGTTTGCCACCTGATTGTGAGTGAATGTCCGGTCTGAATCAGCTGGGAATGGTCATCCTGTGGGTGAATGGTTGAGCTGCTGTCTTTGCTCGCTTTGTACGTCAAATTAGCGTGATAGAAGGCCTTGAATGCTCGGGGTGATGAGTTAGCAGACCATCACCGGCTTTGCCTGCATCGTTGTCCCTTTCCTTGGGGTGGTGGATCGTTATCCTTTAGTGCTGGAAACCGCGTGCTGGTGAGTTGTGCAGGTTGCTCGGTCGTGCAGGTTGCTCGGTCGTGCAACGCTCTGCTGTTGGCCGCCATGTTTGATTGGCGTTGCTGAGAGAAGAGCACCGGTATGCGGCGAGGCAAAGGCAGAACCGATGGTCATTGGCCGCGGAATGCCGCAATTCATTGGTCCCTGTGGACTGACATGGGTCAACCTAGACTGATGTTTCCGAATCATAGACTGATGTTTCCGAATCAACTGAACCACTCGAAGAATGGATTTGAAAGATGGCACGGCACATTCCTACACGCGGGCTTGTCTTGGCGACGATCGTCATGTGCGGAGTTGCGTTACCCCGGTCAGCTTCAGGGCAAGGTTTTCTCAAAAGGTTGCAGGATCGCGTTCAATCGCAGACATCGCCAGCAGCTGAGCAGGACACGAACGCTGCGGCCCCAAGAAGTGGCGAACAAGACTCTGCATCGCGACGACCCTTACTGGATGCACTATTGCAGTATGGGCCAGAAATTTTGTCTGGCGAGGGAGCGGAGAAAACGGATGCCAGAGGGGTAAATAACAATTTGGGTTTTCGCCAGAACGGCGATACGGCTGGGGCAGGTGGTTTGAATCCTGCCGGGGTGGCTGTGGCACCGAGTCCAGTCAACAGAGCGTCATTGGGGATTGATGTTCTGGAATCCGAGCCAGGGATTCCAGGTGTTCTGGTCGCCGGGTTTCGAGCGGATTCCAAGGCCGACGATGCTGGTTTGAAAAAGGGTGATGTGATTGTCTCTCTGGATCGCAACTTGACGCCGAGAATTGCCGACATCGCCCAAGTTCTGGACAAACGTCAGCCTGGTCAAGTTGTCGCGGCACGCGTGCTGCGAGGCGATCAGATGATAACGATGCGGATTCCATTGCTGGGTCCGAGACAGAATCCGGCCCGTCCGGAAAACGACCGAGGCTTCCAGATCGTACCACCACCTCCCTTGCCGCAACGCGAACTATTGCCAGCGATGCCGATCACGGCTGGTCAAGGTGCCCGCCCGTCGCAGACGGGACCCAATCCGCAGGGCGGTGTGTTGCCGTCCCCCAGCACGCAGCCTGCAGGACAGCAGCCTGCAGGACAGCAGCCTGCTGTTTTGGGTCCACAG
>JAPKCI010000079.1 GCA_028823035.1 Rubripirellula sp. | reverse complement strand
GTTAGACGCAGACGGGCGTGCAATGGTGACTCTGGACCTCTGGGACATTACCCCCACCACGCCGCGACTCTTAGATCTTCAACAGACCAACCTGACGCAACGTATTGATTGAAATGAAACACAGGGTTAACGTCGCCATCATCGGTGCAGGTTTCGCCGGGTCGATCCTCGCCTCGATTTTAGCCAAATCAGGCTGCAGCGTGGCGTTGATCGACGCCACTGAACATCCCCGCTTCGCGATTGGTGAATCATCCACACCACTTGCAGACATGATCCTTCGACGTCTGGCAAAACTTTATCAATTGCCGCATCTGGAAGCCTTGTCCACTTGGGGCAGTTGGCAGGACCGGTTCCCATATCTTGCCTGTGGTCGCAAGCGTGGCTTCAGTTACTACCAACACTTTCGCAATCAGGTTTTCTCAGAAAGGAATTTTGGGCGGCACAGCCTGCTGGTCGCGGCCAGCGCTAACGACAGCGTTGCAGACACCCATTGGTACCGACAGGACGTCGATGAGTTCCTGTACAGGGAAGCGATCAACCGGGGAGTTGTGGGCCTGCTGGGGCACACAGTCCATGAAATCGAAAGTGAACCGACCGGTCGTTCCATCATCCGATGTGCGACCCCACAGGAACAGGTCAGTGTTACCAGTGACTGGCTTATCGATGCTTCGGGATCGGCTGCCGTCTCAGCGAGATTGCTGGGCCAACAGGAACTGACAGAAACATTACGGACGCGGACCCACACCGCTTTTGCCCATTACCGCAACCTCGGATCGTGGTCCGAGCAACTACGTGAATTGAGGCAGGACACTCAGCGCGATCCCTTCGATTCAGATGACGCTGCACAACACCACTTGCTTGATGATGGCTGGGTCTGGATGCTGCGTTTCAACAACGGCATCACCAGCATGGGACGGACCGAAGTGCTGGGCGACAACTCGAAACCGATCACCCACGATTTCACGGAGTATCCTTCGCTTGCCAGGATGATGGCAACGGCTTCCATCGCAGCCCCAGCTCAGGGCATTCGGTCTACCGGTCGACTTCAGCACCTCGTTTCCCCAGTGATTAGCCAGCGTCACCTGTTACTTCCTTCCGCGGCAATGACATTAGATCCCTTACACAGCACTGGAATCGCCCATGCACTTGGGGGTGTGGATCGGGTCAGCAGCATCCTGCTGACAGAAAGTGAACATGAGCAACAGGCTGCGATCCAACAGTACGAAACCTCTTTTTTCGAAGAGAGTTATTTGCTCGATCACCTTGTCAGCACCGCCTATTCGGTGATGCATGATTTTGAACGCTTCACGACGGCGTGCATGATCTACTTTGCTGGTGCGATCTGTTGCGAGGAACGCTTGCAACAGGGCCAGAACCCCACCCATCTCTGGAACGCGGACGACCCCACTTTCGTCGATTTTGCTGATCAGGCATGTGTCAGGTTACTTGAGCCAAACGGGGATTACGAAGAGATGATTTCCGAGGGACTCGCCCCGTGGAATACTGCCGGGCTGATGGACCGCAAGGTTGCCAATCGCTATGCGTACACCGCCACCAAGTAGTCCTGTCGCGGATTGGTCGAACAGGTCCTCTCACATACGTCCAACTCTGCAGTCGCTGTGGTCTGCGTGGGCTAAGATTGCTTGAGTGTCGTGTCATCAGCGAGTTTCACACCAGTTTGTGCCACACGTGAACTTGTCTTTCGCCGAATCATCCAGTTCTGTTAAGACACATTTCACGAATTGATTTTGTCGCACACCTGCGGAATTCACGGATCCGTCATGAAACGAGTCACTCTACTTTCGCTTTCCCTTCTGTTTCTAGGGTCTGGCGTTACCCAAGCTGACACACCAAGTCTACTGAAGATGTTCAAGCGAACGCCTACAGTAGAATCCGACGCCTCAAAAACCTACGAATTGAGTGAAGAAGATGGCCCTTGGCTAATACTGGCTACCAACTTTGTTGGTCAGGGTTCACAGCAGCGAGCGGAGCGTCTCACACTTGAAATCCGCAAAGATCTGAACTTGCCAGCTTACATCTACAAGGAAAAGTTCGATTTCACCGGGACCATTGGGCATGATGCAGCCACCTCTCGAGCAGTCCGTTATGCCAACCGGTATCAGTATGATGCGTACGCCGTCTTGGTGGGAGAATATGATTCAGTCTCGCACCCCAATCTTGAGAAAGACCTCAAGACCATCCGCTCGGCAAAGCCCAAGGTTTATGAGAACTCCGAGGACATCGCAAACGAGACAGACCGCAGCACACCCGTCACAACGGTAAAGGCGATCACAGACCGATTACTGAAGGCTGCCAGCGGAAAGACCCGAGGACCAATGGGAAACGCCTTTGTGACTCGCAACCCAATGCTTCCCGAAGAATACTTTGCGGCTCCCAATGTCGACTCGTTCGTGCACCAACTGAACGAAAGCACCAAGCACAGCCTCATGAAGTGTGATGGCAAGTACACCGTGATTGTCAAGACGTTCCAAGGCCTTGGCAAGATTGTCACCGGAAATAAAAAAGATGACTTTGAACCCAGCATGGATCGCCTGGACAAATTCGCCGCCGATGCTGACAAGATGACTCGACAGTTACGGGTCAAAGGAATCGAAGCTTATCAATTCCACGATCGATCCCGATCCTTGGTAACTGTCGGAAGTTTTGATACGCTGGGACGCGAGTTACCAAACGGTCGATTCGAGTACAGTTCTGAAATTCGCAAAGTAATGAAGGAGTTCAGCGCTTTCAACGTGCGGCCTGAACTTGCCCGACAGATACCCACCGGCAGCAAGGGCATTGCCGGTAACAATGTCGCCATGATTCCTTTCGACGTCGAACCGACTCCGATCGCCGTCCCCAAGCCCACCCGCCGCAGTCTTTATGGCGCCACCTTTGGAATTCGTTGAACATGTTCGAACTCGTGCTTGGTACAAATAACGCGAAAAAACTTATTGAGCTTCGCTTGCTGTTGCCCGAGGATCGCGTCCAACTGACCACGCTGGCTGACATCCCCGAGTCGATTGATGTCGAAGAAACGGGGGCAACGTTTCAAGCCAACGCGGCTCTCAAAGCGACGGAACAAGCCAAGCACCTTGGACGTTGGGTCCTCGCCGAAGACAGCGGTTTGACCGTCAACGCCCTCAAGGGTCAACCAGGCGTAATGTCGGCCCGTTACGCAGGCACACACGGTCAGGACGAAGCGAACAATGACAAGTTGCTTCGCGAGCTCGAATCGGTTCCCGATGAACAGCGAGGTGCACATTTCAATTGCTACCTCTGTCTATCAGACCCCGCTGGCCAAGTTCGCCTTGAAGATCATGGTCGCTGCGCAGGACGCATCGCCCATCAACGCAGCGGGGGTGCGGGCTTTGGCTATGACCCTTTGTTTGTGATACGTGAATACCACCGCACGTTTGGTGAACTGGACCTAGCGGTGAAGCGGGCGATCAGCCATCGTTCCAGAGCATTACGCAGGTTCATTCCGCGTCTGCTGCGTTTGATCGAGCAGGAATCCTGATTGCATTCCAACAGCTAACCTGACCGCCGGAATCAGAACCACGAGGCCGGTTTTTGGAAACCCCAACTCGCCGCCAGAGCATCCGCAGCGTCTTCGGGATCAGAAAACTGTTGCCACGAACCATTTCGCAGAAAAGCATGCGCCAGTTCATGGGCGATGATATAGAAAGCAAAAGCTTCTGAACAACTCGCCAGCCGCTTCTTCAGAACAACACAGCGACTGCCGGTGCCATCGGGAGCCGGCAGGGCAAGCAGAGTCTCCGTAGCGTTTAGTCGGTTCAACGGCCGAATGCAAAACCGCGGATCTTCGATAAAATCGAGCTGAACCTCCTGCGGCAACGACAATAGCACTGTGCGGACGCGGGCACGAAGCGGGTCCATCGCCGCGAACGCATCCAACAACGGATCCAGCAATACAGAATCGTCACTCATGCTTTGCCGTGAGTACTCACGTCCCGATTGGTTGAAGGGTCCGAGGATGCCGCCTGATGCAGACCAGCATCGACCACTGCGTCCTCATGCGGGCCACCGCTCTGCGCGCGTCGCATTTTCACAAACGAGCGCAGACAAACAAGCAAGAAGATCACGCACAGCAGTGACATGATTGAAAGAACAGTCAATCCATGAATATTGACCGCGCCCCCGGTCACCAGTTTCAGAAATCGTGTGATGCACCAGACTGTTCCACCCACCCCGACCACACCCGTGAGACCGGCAGCCGTATGCATGGAGGCCTTTCGTCGATGCGGGTTCAATGCGACGACCCCACAAAACAACAACGGGATCCCGAACATCATTGGTATGAACTGAGCAGGAATCTTGTGGGGATCCCATACCATTGCGGCGTAAGTCAACCCGCAAAGCAGCATTCCAAAAACGATTCCAACTCTTGCCATAGAGCAATTATTTCCGGGGTGATGGTTTCTGGCCAGGGAACAGTCACTAAAACAGTACCGAGAGATTAGCTTGCCGGCTTCGACACCGCGAGGGGGAAACCCAGTCGGTACGGATCTCAGCCCTCCATCTTCAGAACGGGTAGCCGGCCTCGCATTTCAATCTGATCCCGAATTGCCTGAGGTGTCGAATCCATGGGGACCGCGCGATCCGCTGGCGCGACCCCAGGGGCAACAAAATGGCTGCCCTGCCGTGTTCCCCGTCGGCGGAATTCTGATTCGATATCGAGCCGCAAGATGGACTTTTCAAGACACCACTTGGGTTCAATCAGAAAACTGGGCGGAGCATCTCCGCTGATGCGTTCAACCACGACCTCAGGCGGAATACGCTCCAGAAAATCGACGACCGTGTTCACATAGTCATCGCGGTCCATCATTTTGATGTCACCATCAATGACCTGCTGTCCCAGCGGGGTACCGCGGACAGCGTAAAGGTTATGGATTTTCACAGCATCAAAACCAAGCACTCCGATCTCGTTGGCCGTTTCCATCATCATCGCGTGGGTCTCACCGGGTACTCCAAGGATAACGTGAGCACAACATTCAAAGCCTCGCCCCCGGCTGCGATCTATCGCATTGACCATGTCAGCATGTGAATGGGCACGGTTCATCCAATCCAGTCCCTTATCGTGGATTGTCTGCATCCCGTACTCTACCGAGATATAACTCTCCCTTGCCAACCCTTCAATCATTGACAGCACCGACTCGGGAACACAATCGGGACGGGTACCAATCGCCAAGCCAACGACCTGATCGTCCAATGACAAAGCCAACTGAAACACTTCCTGCAACTGCTCGACCGGGGCATAGGTGTTCGTGGCAGGCTGGAAATAGGCAATGAAGCCGGTGACTTTGTTGTAACGACCTCGAACACTGGTTATCCCCGATTCCAATTGCTCGCCAACCTGACGCAAGCGAACCCGGCGTGAGGGACTAAAAGAACGATTGTCACAAAAGTTACACCCACCCTTGGCCACCGCTCCATCCACATTGGGACAGGTGAAACCGGCGTCAATGCTGACCCGCTGTGTTCTTCCACCAAATTTTCGCTTCAGAAACGCGCCAAACGAATTCAGCAGCAAATCCTCCTGTTGCCAAGCCAATCGTGGGTCAAAATCCGCTGTAGAAGACACGTCAACAGTTGCCAAACAGTGAAAAGAAGTCAAAATAGAGTACAATCAAGTCTTCGAGGCGTTAGCTGCAAATCAGTAGGGCCAGCCAGATACGCTGATTGCCTTGACCGATTTGACGGATTTGACCGACTCACAACCAGCACCGCTTGAGATTGCCCACCACCGGTGTGCGGTCAAGGGACGCCTCAGACAGAAATGATAGTTCATTGTGTTGTCGCACGAAAATCTGGCAAAACATGTCCGGATCAACCCGACTGTTAACAACTGAGGCAGTTTGAACCTCGCGTACTGCTGCCTGAATAGTCTATCGCGGATTGACGAAGACATAATTCCTCTCCCCCGGATAATCGAGAAAACATTGTGAGTACCAGCGAAGAACCCGTGTTCGCAGGAGAATATGGACAACTCACACCCGTTGGTGGCGGCGACCCGATTCCACTACTCAAAAAGCGTTTGATGGTTGGACGCAGTGGCGAAGCTGACATCCAGTTGAAATTCAACAATGTGTCTACACAACATTGTCGCCTGACTCTGGAACAGGGCTACTGGTTCGTCAGAGACCTCAACAGTCGCAACGGAATCAAAGTCGACAACCGAACGGTGTCTCGGAAACGCGTCGATCCAAAAAGCAGAATTTCAATTGCTCGCCACGAGTACGTTCTGGAATACGATCCCCAAGTACTGGGAGCGTACGGACCTCCGCCGGCCGATGACGATTACATGGATGAATTGATGCGCAGCTCACTCATGGATCGCGCTGGATTGAAAAAGCGTGATCAGCAACGCAATGACCCATCGCAGCGAAAAACAATCGACTGAATGAACTGTGGTGATCGGCGTGGAGCATGCAGTCCTGTCGCTGTACCGCGTCAGTACCCTCGATGGCAACGGTCCTTGCACCGTTCAATGAGCAAAACCTGAACGGCAAATGCCATCGCTGGCAATGCAGCATAATCCGCTGCCGAACTCGACGAATTTAGAAATCTCAACAGCGGCAGACTCGAATCTCTGAAAGTTTAAACAGCAAGTTCGAAAAACTCCTGATGGCATGGCAAGACTACTGTTTTTTGCCATGCGAATTACCGGCCGGTGTTTGCTGAACCAGGTCCAGTTCGCAATGCTTTTCCGTGGGCATGCAACCGTCCTCATCTGCACAGCGTGTGGGCCATTTAAATGAGCATCAACTCCTCGATCATCAACCAAACTGAGCCAGCACAGGAAACACTGAAAATCATGGCGATCACACGCGCACTCTCAATTTCCGTATTGCTGCTGGCTTGTTTTGCCTGTTGCGTGAATGCTGAAGAACGTCCCAACATTGTCTTTCTCTTAGCCGATGACCAATGCACCTATTCCATGGGTTGCTATGGCACGCCGGATGTTCAGACACCGAACATGGATCAACTGGCGCGGGACGGAATGATCTTTGATTGCCATTACGACACCACCGCAATCTGCATGGCAAGTCGTGCCAACATCATGACCGGCATGTACGAGTACAAGACGGGTTGCAACTTTGATCATGGTGCAATGCTTTCCGAACATTGGCATCGTTCATACCCGATGCTGTTGCGTGCTGAAGGCTACCAAACCGCGTTTGCTGGCAAGTTTGGTTTTGAAATTTCCCAGCAACCAGACATCAAGGGCACACTACCTGTACAGGACTTCGATCTCTGGGGCGGTGGCCCTGGCCAAACCAACTATCAGACGAACCGCAATAACGCAATGAGAGCGTACGCCAAGGAGTACCCCCATTCCACATTGTCCTACGGCGCATTCGGCAGCGACTTCATCGCTGAGGCTACAAAATCCGAGCGTCCGTTTTGTCTTTCCATCAGCTTCAAAGCCCCCCACAAACCAGCTACCCCGGACCCGAAGTTTGATTCGGTCTATGCCGGAAAGAAATTCACACGCCCAGCCAATTATGGTCGTGAATACGGTGAGCACTTCTCACTGCAAAGCCGTGAAGGACGTCAGTTTGAGCGTTTCCACAGTTGGAACTACAGCGACAAGTACGACGAAGTCATGGCAACCTATTATCAACAGATCTACGCGATTGACGTGGCGTTGGGGATGATTCGCGATGCAATTGACAAAGCTGGTGTCAGAGATAACACAGTGGTCATCTACACCTCGGACAATGGATTTTTCTGTGGGTCCCATGGCTATGGATCGAAGGTTCTGCCCTATGAGGAATCGTCACGCGTCCCACTGATCATTTTCGACCCCCGTCACGGCAATAGCGGCAAGGAACTGCGATGCGATTCACTGACAGGAAACGTGGACTTTGCCCCTACCATTCTGAAACTTGCCGGGATCGAAGCCCCCGAAAACATGGACGGCAAGGACCTGATGCCTCTGTATGGCGATCCGGAGTTAAAAATCCATGATTCTTTACCTCTGATCAATGTCTGGGGTCCTGACAAAGCTCACAGTTACGCCGTGGTGACAGACTCATGGAAGTACATCTACTGGCCTTACAGTGACGACAAGATCGCGCCCACCGAAGAACTGTACGACACTCAACACGATCCCCAGGAATTGACTGAACTGTCCCAGGTGAAATCTGCAGCAGGCGACCTGATTCGCATGCGCACTCTTTACGACGCGGCTGTCGCAGACTGGAAACAGAATGCGGTCCCCTACCACGAATACAAACAATTTGGCGATCACTTTCGACGACGGTAATTTCCCATGAAATTGACAACATCCACAGCAGCAGTCTGCATCGTGTTGCTTTCGGTTTGCGATAACACGCTGACATTCGCCGAAAGCCATCCAAACATCATCGTTATCTACACGGATGATCAGGGGTATGGCGACGCCAGTTGCTTGAATCCCGAGGCCAAATTCAAGACCCCAAACCTGGATCGGCTTGCAAGCCAGGGGATGACTTTTACCGACGCACATTGCAGCGACACTGTTTGTACGCCGAGTCGCTATGGTCTGTTGACGGGCAGGTACAGTTGGCGAACAACGCTCAAGCGGGGTGTGTATGGGGCTGAAAAAGAATGTTTGATTGCCGATGGAAGAACAACGCTTGCAAGCCTGCTACGCAAGCAGGGTTACACCACCGCCATGGTCGGCAAATGGCACTTGGGGATGGACTTCCCTGGTGACCGACTGAATCGGGACTGGACAAAACCTGTTCTGAACATGCCCTTGGACAAAGGGTTTGATTACTTTTGGGGAATCCCCGCTTCCATGAACTACGGAGTGCTTGCCTGGTTCGACGGCCGCTATGCGAAGGTTCCACCGACGCAGTACACCCGAAAAAAGCCGAATAAGATTGCGATCTCGGATTATCGAATTGCCCCTCCGTACGAGACCCAACTCACGCAAGCAGGAACAACCAATGATCTTGGAGTCGTTCGTGGGCAACTTGAGATCGCTCCGGACTTTGTCGATTCAGAATGTCTGACGCGTTTCACAACCAAGGCGATTGAGTGGATAGAGGGGCACGCAGAGGCGGCCAGAGATGGCAAGCCTTTCTTTTTGTACCTGCCCTACACCTCACCTCATAAACCAGTGATTCCCATTGCTCGATTCCGGGGCAAGAGCGACGCGGGCGCTTATGGTGACTTCATGATGGAAACGGACTGGCATGTCGGCCGCATCCTCGAAATGCTGGATCGAGAACAACTTGCCAATGACACCCTTGTCATCTTCACAAGCGACAACGGCCCTGAAACCACATGGAAGGAACGGGCCACACGTTTTACGCACCAAAGCAACGGCATCTACCGCGAAGGGAAACGTTCGATCTACGAGGGAGGACATCGAGTTCCCATGTTCATCCGCTGGCCTGCAAAAGTTCCCGCATCCAGCAAGTGTGACCAGCCAGTCTGCCAAACGGACCTGCTAGCCACCATCGCAACAATCACTGGACAAAAACTTGCCGACGATGAAGGAGAGGACAGCCACAGTTTTGAGGCAGCGCTGACCAATCCAACTGCGGCACTGAACAGGGTTCCCATGATCCATCACAGCGCACAGGGAGGCTTTGCGATTCGTGACGGTGACTGGAAACTGGTCATGGAAACGCCAAAATCCAAACGCCAGCTTTACGACCTCGCAAAAGATCCGCGAGAACAGAAAGACTTGATCCGGCAGCACCCGGAAATCGCTACCCAACTGCAGGAAAAAATCACGAAGATTGTGCTGAATGGTAGATCGACGGACGGCAATCCTCAATCGAACGACACGTCGTGGTGGAGCAATCTCATCTGGATGGAAAAATTCTAGGGCTGTTGCGAAAACCAACTGGCGATCCCGACGAGCAAGACCGCGGTCGCTCAGATTGCACCGCCCAAACCGTGCCTGATGCCGCACCAGTACACTCGTGTCAGGAACTCGGAATCGTGGAAATATCGCCGCCCAGTAATTCGGCTAGCCGGCTATCATCCGATGCAGCTATCCACCTCAAATCGATCCTCAGACCTTCACTTGAGCAATCCGCTACAACAGCGGGAATTTCTTTCATGAGTTTGCTTTGCCAATCTTCGGCGGACATGGAAGCGTGGGTCAAACAGACCTGACGCGAAGGTAACCGCCAACGACCATCCCTGATCAGGCGAGCATCCTCGGCAGTGATCTGCACGTTGCGAATATTGTCACTGCCACTAAGCCTTGTGCCCAGTCTTTCAGCACGCCCGCGAAGGTTCTCCTCGCTGGTACTCAGCAAGGCCCGCACAGGAATTTCATCGGGATCGGAGGCGGTGAGTTCGAGGGTTATCGCAAGCATCGCCTGGGCAGCATCACCTGCGGCGATCGAGGGCCAAGCACCAGACGACTTGATGTTGTCGATCTGCTTTTGGCGGCCAATCACGATGCCGCAATCGGGGCCACCGAGTACCCCTTGCCCGGAAATAATCACAAAATCCGCCCCGCCGATAAGCATTCCCTCGACTGAGGGAATCTCGGACAAACTCGATTCACCGGAACTTGCTTCCCCCAGCGTTGCCACTGGCAAAATCACCGCCTGCATCGCATCACGACCACTCATATCGAGTAACTCCAGTGGTTGCTCACCGGCATCTGCCATGATCACGCAAAATGAATCGAGTCCATCGAAGTCCTGCAGCAGAATTTTGTCTCGACTGCCCACCTCTTGAATGACAGGTAAAAACATGCCGAATGCGTCAGGCAAGGCGCGGCCATTGGGTAATCTGACGGCCTGTGACCGATGCACGACCAACTGCCGCTCGTTGACGAGCAGAGCGAGCGCGGTCAAGGCCGAAGAAAAATTGGATGTGACTGCAATCGAATAATCCCCACCTGCCGGCAACAGACGCTGCAAGCGTCGTGACAGTCGCTCGTCCATGGATGCTCCGGTGACGCTATCACCCAGCATCAACTCACGGCCCACCTCACTGACCTGAGGTGCCAGAGGAACACCCGATCCATGCTCGTTCATCAGCACACCACTGCCATTCAGCAGTGGTACACCCAGCGCGGTGTGTTTCCGGGACCAGCGTTCGACGGTTTTTTTTCCGACCTCGGCGGTCCGCATCATGGCGTCGATTCCTTTGGCGGCTGTTTGCGGCAGATCCTGCAGGATCTCCGCCGCCTGGTTCCTCAGTTTTTCAATCGTTTCTGGCTCGCTAGCCTTCCTCGCGACATCGTTAATTCCGCGTCGCAAGAGTTCAATTGTCCAAGGTGGTAACGCCATCTGATTCGCCTGTGGCAGGAAATAACAAAGTCACGGAATTCGAAAAATGCATCTGTAAGGATAATCACTACTCGCCGGTTGCGAGGCAAGTCTGTGATTCACTCTTTCCAGCCTCGAAAGGCTGTTTCAGCGGGTATGATAGAGAAAACTCTCCGTGTCATGCGGATCGGTTCCCCTGCTTTGACAACTGCCTGTCAACATCTGCCCTCGACAACCGCCCTGCAACAGCTTCCCATGAACCCCGCGCATTACATCGCCCTGGTCACTTATATTCTTGCCGGTCTGATCGGTGACTTGGACCTAAGTGCCGCAGAACCGTCCCAAGTGGACTTCACCAGCCAAGTACGGCCCATCCTGCAGGCCCACTGCATTGAATGCCATGGAGGCGTCAAACAGGCCGCGGATCTGTCCTTTGTTCACCGCGATGCTGCCTTGGCAGTGATTGTGGCAGGGCAACCAAAAGAGTCATTATTGATCCAACGGATCACGTCCAGCGAAGCCGATGAGGTCATGCCGCCTGCTGAGCATGGCTCGCCTCTCAGTGTGACCGAGATCCAAACACTGACCAAGTGGATTGAACAAAGCGCCCCCTGGCAGCTTCCCTGGGCCTACGAGCCACCTGTGAGGTCGGAGGCTCCGACCGTCTCTACGCCCGAGTGGTGCCAACAATCACTGGATCGTTATGTACTGGCGAGACTGGACCAAGAGCAGCTTGCCCCGGCACCCCAGGCACCACCATCGCAGTGGCTGCGGCGAGTGACACTTGATCTGACCGGCGTGCCCCCGACACCGAAAGCACAACGAAGCTTTTTGCAAAAGGTTTCCAACGAAGGCCAAACCGCCTACCAAACGACTGTTGACCAGTTGCTGAAGTCGCCCTCCTACGGAGAACGCTGGGCATCCGTCTGGCTCGACCAGGTGCGTTACGCTGATTCACGCGGACTGGGTGCGGATGGTCGGCGCGAAATCTGGAAGTACCGGGACTGGGTCATTGATGCGATGAACAAGGATCTGCCGTTCGATGAATTCACAATCAAGCAGATCGCAGGTGATTTGCTGCCCGCCCCAACAATCGATGATCTGGTGGCAACGTCTGTGAACCGATTGACCCAGACCAACGAAGAAGGCGGAACCGACGACGAAGAGTTTCGCATCAACGCAGTGCTGGATCGCGTCAGCACGGTTTGGCAAACCTGGCAGGGGATTACATTTGGTTGCGTGCAATGTCATTCGCATCCCTATGATCCTTTGCAGCACGAGGACTTCTATCGATTTGCTGCATTTTTCAACAATACAGCCGACTGCGATCTCAATCAGGAACTGCCATTATTATCGGTTCCACTCGATCCAGCCGACAACGAAAAAGCAACCAAACTCGACCGCCAAATTGGTGCTTTGCAGCAATCAATCTGGGAACGCGAATCCACACTTGTGGATTCACGTGATGGCAATTGGCATATGATCGACCAAATGCTGGCAACATCCGACAAGGCAACCAAAGTCGAGGTAGAAATACGCGAAGGACATGCAGAGTACTACACCGTCGATACCGTTTCTTCGAATACTGAAATCACACTCACCGTTTCGCTCAAACCCGACGTACAGCGCCTCGCTGCGATCCGTTTGACGATCGCCCCCGGAGACCCCGCGAAAGCGAAAGCGGACTCTGAGTGGGGTTTCGTTCTATCCCACGTGCAGGCAGCCATGAAGACTGCAGACGGTGCATCGAATCCACTGACTTTGACCAGAGTGATTGGCGACGAAGCGAAACCGTTCAAGAATCCCGACGACAGCTTGAACGGAAAGACCAACAACGGCTTTGCCGCCTACAGTCGAATCCACTATCCACGAACAGCGATTTTCGTTTTAGATTCACCGATCGACGTTCCCAAAGACAGCAAGCTCGAAATCAAAATTCGGAACGGCGTTACGGAACTCGGCGCGTTTCCTCTGATTGCCAAACGGGGCTATGTGGCAGTCTCTGATCAGCCAATCTTCAACCTGCTTCTAAACGATCCAGCCCTGGTCAAAGATCGTCAGACACTGACTGCCCGACAAGCCGAACGGTCGAAAATACCCAGCAGTCGAATTCCTATCATGATGGAAAGGCCCGACCACTTACGACGCCCAACCCATGTATTCACACGTGGTTTATTTCTGACCAAGGGTAAAGAAGTTCAGGCGGGAGTCCCTGCGGCACTGCCACCGCTGCCAAAGCCGGATCCAGAAACTGAACCAGAAACGAAGCCAGCTAATCGTCTGGATTTGGCAAACTGGTTGGTCAATGACAAGAACCCGATGACCGCAAGAGTCACCGCCAATCGCATCTGGGCAAGGTTGTTTGGCATCGGGATTGTCGCGACAGAAGAAGACTTTGGTTCAAGTGGTGAACCACCATCGCACCCCCAATTATTGGATCATCTGGCGGTGCAGTTTCAAAACGATTTTCAATGGAGCGTAAAACAGCTTGTCCGCTCAATCGTGCTATCGAGCACCTATCGTCAGGACAGCAAAATCCGCAAGGAACTGCTGGAACGCGATGGACAAAATCGCCTGCTGGCTCGAGGGCCACGATTTCGCATGCCTGCAGAAATGATTCGTGACAATGCCCTGTTCGTGTCGGGTCTACTGTCACCGAAAATGCATGGACCGCCCGTTCACCCACCGATTCCGGGAGGCATATGGAAACCTTTCCAGGGTGGCGACAAATGGAAAACTCCCGAGATCGGTGATCCAAACCGTTATCGAAAATCCATCTACACCTACACGAAGCGCAGCATACCATTCCCGATGTTTGCTGCCTTTGACGCACCCTCACGCGAGTTCTGCACACCGCGCCGCCTGCGATCAAATACTCCACTGCAGGCATTGATGACTTTGAATGATGTGACGTTCGTGGAATGCAGTCAGGCATTCGCCAAGACACTGCAAAACGTCAGCGATGAACTGGAACCGCGTCTTCGCTATGGATTCCTGGCGGTAACGACTCGCGAAGCCACTCAATCCGAGGTAGCGGCCCTTGAAAGCCTGTACAAAAAATGCAGGCAGGAACAAACCAATGAACTGGATTCGCTGACTGCCATAGCAAGCGTCCTGTTGAATCTCGATGAAATCATGAGCAAGTAATATGCAACGCGAAGATTTTGAACAGCAGATAACCCGGCAAGCACTTGAGGCCCGGACTCGACGACATTTCCTGCAAAACTGCGCAACAGGACTCGGAAGCCTCTGGATGGCAACACAGGCTTCGGCGGCAAATCCAGCGTCGCCGGGACACGATCCGCAGAATCCGTTGAGCCCCACGCCTCCTCCGCTGCCTGCGAAAGTGAAGCGAGTGATCTACCTGCACATGGTGGGAGCGCCCAGTCAGCTGGAGTTATTCGACTACAAACCAGAACTCAACGCTCTGGATGGAAAAGACTGCCCTGCATCATTCTTGGAAGGAAAACGCTTTGCCTTTATCAATGGCACGCCGAAGATGCTGGGGCATCAATACAAATTCCAACGCCACGGCGAATCCGGCATGTGGGTTTCAGAGCAAATGCCCCACCTCTCTGAGACCGTCGATGAAATCTGCTTTATCAAGACCATGCAGACCGAACAATTCAATCATGGTCCTGCGCAACTGATGGTCCATACAGGCGCAACGCAGATGGGGTCTCCCTCAATCGGCTCCTGGGTGACCTGGGGACTTGGAAGCGAGAATACCGATCTGCCGGGCTTCATCGTGCTGCTGTCAGGTGGACGCTTGCCACGTGTTGGCAAAGCTCTGTGGAGTTCAGGTTTCCTGCCATCGGTCTATCAAGGCGTTCAGTGCCGATCGCAAGGCGATCCTGTGCTGAACGTATCGAATCCCGAAGGCGTCACCAGAAATCGTCGACGACAGGTACTCGATACTCTGGAACAACTCAACCGTGAGTCTCATCAGCAGTTTGGAGACCCTGAGACGCTGACTCGAATCGCGCAATATGAAATGGCATTCCGAATGCAGACCGCCGCCCCCGAAGCCATGGACTTGAGTCATGAATCAGCCGACACGCTGCAGTCCTATGGAGCCGAACCGGGGAAGGAATCATTTGCCAACAACTGCCTGCTCGCTCGAAGACTGGTCGAAAAAGGCGTTCGCTTTGTGCAACTCTTTGACTGGGGCTGGGACACCCATGGATCCAACCAAAGTGAATCCCTCAATCATGGTTTCCGAAACAAGTGTTCCCAGACAGACAAACCGATTGCAGCCCTGTTGAAAGATCTGCGTCAGCGCGGCCTGATGGAAGACACCCTGGTGATTTGGGGCGGTGAATTCGGACGTACACCGATGCGTGAGAACCGCATGGGCGCAACGATGGCTTTCATGGGGCGTGACCATAGTCCGGATGCATTCACGGTCTGGCTGGCTGGTGCCGGTGTGAAGGGCGGACACAGCCATGGTGTGACTGACCCAGTCGGCTACACCCCCGCCGAAAACCCTGTTCAGTTACGTGACCTGCACGCGACGATCCTGCACCTGATGGGATTCGATCATGAAACGATGGTGGTCCCCTACAAGGGCTTGAACCAACGTCTCACCGGTGTGAAATCTGCGCAAGTCGTAGGCGATATTCTAAGCTGAAACAGTCGCCAGGCAGCGACCATCCCCGACGATGAACAACTGCGGGATCAATTGGTGACTTTGGCGGCCCGCAGGTGAAGCTCGGCCAGTTGTTCTTTGTCAACTGATCCAGGTGCTTGGGTCATCAGGTCGGCGGCCTTCTGGGTTTTTGGGAAGGCGATGACTTCGCGAATGTTATCCAAGCCGGCGAACAGCATGACCCAGCGATCAACCCCAAGTGCAATCCCGCCATGAGGTGGCGCGCCATACTTGAGGGCATTGAGCAGAAACCCGAAACGGTCTTCAGCGGTTTCAGCGTCAATCCCCAACAATTCAAACACATCCGACTGGGTTGATGGATTGTGGATTCGGATCGTACCACCACCAGCTTCACTGCCATTGATCACAAGGTCATAAGCTTGGGCTCGACAATCCTGAGGATTGTCCTTCAGCGATGGCAAATCACTTTCCAATGGTGCGGTGAAGGGATGGTGCATTGCATTCCAACGCCCCGTCTCTTCATCCCGTTCGAACATGGGAAATTCGGTCACCCAACTACAATTCAATTCTTCGGGGTCAATGAGCCCCAAGTCAACCGCCAATCGTTTCCGCAATCCGGCAAGTCCTTTACTTGTGACCTCCCATGAATCAGCCAGGAACATCAACAGATCGCCCGGTTCACCCGCCATCAATTCCTTGATCTCAGCGAGGTGCGCTTCATCGAAGTTCTTGCTGATGGGACTCCAAAGCGATCCGTCATCCTCCACTCGGAACCAGGCCAAACCCTTGGCACCAAAGTCACCTTTGACATACTCGGTCAGTTCATCGATCTGGCGGCGCGAGTACTTCGTCGCAGCGTTCTTGACTGGGATCCCACGTACAAAACCGCCTGAATCGGCGGTCCCGCGGAACACCCGAAATTCAGTTTTTTTGGCGACCGAGGTGACGTCAACGATTTCCATGTCGAACCGCAGGTCAGGAGCATCCGATCCAAAGCGGCGCACCGATTCATCATAGGTCATGCGGGGCAGTGGAGTTTTGACTTCCTTGCCCAAAACTTCTTTCGCAGTTCGAGCCACAAGACCATCGATCAAGCTCATCACATCTTCGGCATCGACAAACGACATTTCCATGTCAAGCTGCGTGAACTCGGGTTGGCGATCAGCACGCAGGTCTTCATCGCGGAAACACTTGGCAACCTGAATGTAACGGTCGAAACCGGCCACCATCAAAATCTGCTTGTAGAGTTGTGGCGACTGGGGCAAGGCATAAAAACTATCCGGATGGACACGGCTGGGAACCAGATAATCACGTGCTCCCTCAGGAGTGCTTCGCCCCAGAATCGGTGTCTCGACATCAATGAAATCGTATTCGGCAAAATAATCACGCATCGTTTTCACAATGGTGCTACGAAGCACCATGGAACGCTGCATTTCCGCCCGACGAAGGTCGAGGAAGCGGTACTTGAGCCGCAAATCTTCACCCGGCAAGTCAGCTTGGTTGGGCGTGAACGGTGGAGTCTCGCAACTATTCAGAATTTCGAAGTGCTCGCTGCGAACCTCGATCTCACCCGTCGCCAGCTTTTCGTTCGCCTTACCCTCCAGACGCTCGGACACTTTGCCACGGATCAGGATCACGCTTTCGGCAGCCACTCGCCCAGCTTCATCGATCAGCGTTGCGTTGGCCTCTGGGGGGCCAATGACGACCTGGGTGATGCCGTAACGGTCACGCAGGTCGATAAAAACCGCTCCACCATGATCACGTTTACTCTCGACCCAGCCGCAGAGGGTCACTTCAGTTCCAGCGTCAGATTTGCGGAGTTGGCCGCAGGTGTGGGTGCGTAGCACTTTGTAACGACAGTCAGTTATTGGGAGAAAGAAAATCGTGAAGTCAACATCATATCGTGGCCCGGCCAAATCGTAAGGTTGGGTTGAAATTCACCACCAATGGAGACTCCCAAACGTGAATAGTCCCGGGCAAAACCCGGGCCTCTCTGATTTTCCAATCTGCAACCAGGCTTACGCTTCTGCGATTCCCTCGCCTTCTTCAGCATTTCCCCCGTCCAAGCCCCTTCTCTGAAGCTTCTCTTTGCTGGAACTTTTGCCCCATGAACATCAACCCGCAAATCACAGTTGAAATCAGATACAGAGATAGTTACAGCTTTCACCCGAGCTCAAATATGTCATCCAAAACCCGGCCAATCGATGCTCCGATGATCATGCTGGCAGTCGAACTGGGATGAAGAACATTGAGAGATTGTGTTGGGCTTTGCGGAAACAGCGTTGCGACCACAGGATTCGCAACCGCCTCAAGCGTTCCATTTGCATACGCAAACGGGAACATTCCCGAATACAAGAAGTTGCAAGCGTTCACGGTGATTGAATCAGCAAACGTCACAAAAGTCGAAAGTACGTGACAGGTAAATGCCAAAACCACCAACCATGCATAGCCAATATTGATTCTGCACCGTCTACATGAAGAGCATGGATGCAACGCCGCCGACCAACGCAAGAAATCGCAGTGAGCGGCCAACAAATGAAAACCCTCTCGGGGATCACCAACGCGATCAAAATGCTGGTTGCTGGAACTGTAAAAACACTCATCCGACTGGGAAACACCGGGAATGGTAGTCGGGGGATTTCAAAAGACGAGTTTTGATTGACTGGATTCCGTGGTTGCATAAAAAAAGGGACTCCACATGGGAGTCCCTCGATTTGCCTAAAAGTGCCAACCTTTCTCAAGCTTCCCAGTCAGGAAACCAATGCATAGGGCAGACTCTCTATAATTGTTGTCCGTCGCTGAGGGACACTGGCTTGTAGCCGCCTTTAGATCTGAAGTAGAACCAAATCAAAACGTAGCAAACAAACATAACAAGCGGGAAAAACGCCATGTTGTAAAGTGCTTTTTGTCCACTTCCAACGCTGGCCTTTTCAATGTCTGCTTTGAGCTTGGCTTGATCCGCAACTGGTTCCTTGTTGATGACGAGCTCATCAACCTTAGCCATATCCAAGGTTTGGTATTTGATAATCTCGTAGATGCTCTTTTCTGTCAGTACATCTCCCTCTTGGACGTTTTGGATGTAGGGTTTGACAGCCTGGATTTTTTTATCGGCTTGAAGCGCGCCGATGTAGGGAAAGCCGAGGGTGCCGACAGCCAGCATTCCAATTCCTGAAATTGCGTTAAGCGTTAACGCACCGCCACGAGGCGTTTGCTCAGAGACAATTCCCAGCATGGTTGGCCAGAAGAAGGTCTTACCGAGAGCGTACAACGTCGCCGCTGCGAAAATGATCGCAACTCCTTCTGCGAAAGAAAGGCACCACAGTCCTGCGACCGCCAAGACACAACTAACCATCAAGAGGCCGAGGGCAGAAAGCCCGTGCACGATGGGACCGGCGAAGAAACGTAAAACCATCATGATGAATGATGTGTAAACCAAAATCCATCCAGCGTGGAATGTAACCGCGTTCGCCATAATGCCCGAGATCCACCCATCGGTGCCGATTTCAGTCGTCGCCAAAGGCATCATGATAAGGATTAGCACAAACATCAGCGGGCGGCCAAGACTCTTCGTGTACGCTCCGAAAGAGACAACCATGACGACCCCAATCCCGACGAAAAGCATTTTGTTTCCGTCCGGAAAAAAGTCCATCAATTGAAGCGTAACCAAGAAGCCCACAACCGCGGCTCCCAAGATGCCGAATTCGGAAAGCATGTCCTTGTAGCTAACTCCCGCAGCAACACGTTCTTGTTTGGGGAATTCGACTTTGAGCAGCATGACGAAATAGATACACGCGGGAATCGCGATCGTCGCCAGCTTGATATTCCAATCAAGCCCACCCATTAAAATGGTCAGGATGCCTGCGATGACTAAGCCTCCAGGCCATCCAGCGTGCAGGATATTCAACCACTTGGTCTTGTCTTTATCGAACATTGTTGCAACGACGGGGTTAATAAACGCCTCAACGGTTCCGTTGCCCAAAGCGAGAATCAGACCACCCCAATAAATTAAACTTTTGGCTCTCTCTGGATCGGAGTCAATTGTCGACAGCGCGAAAACTCCCATCACTGCCCAGACAAACTGACAAGCGAATGCGAATATCATTGAGAACTTGTAGCCGACCTTGTCGATAATCAGGCTGAAAATAATGATACTCAAAGCAAAGGGCCAAACTTGGATCCCCTTGAACGCACCGACCTGTGCAGGATCGAGTCCTAGCGTTTTGATAATCTCTGGGTCATCTAATAGAAACATCCGGGTAATGAATCCGAATGCTGTTGTAATAAGTGCAATGAAGCAGCCCCAAAACAAAAACATATTTGCTTCGTTTTGGGTCTGACTCGCGTTCGTGTCTGACATGCTTGGTTACCTATGTAATAAAACAGTGAAAGCGGGCTGCGCAAATCTCAATTGAATGATTGGTGCAAAAGTTGTTGAGTCGCCCAAAGGTGATTTGACTTTAGCCGAACAGTATACCCATCAAAACGATGTATCTTGTCCACGATCACGCCGCCGACGATGATCCCAAGATAAAAACCGGTGAAACCAGCACCGCCAACTAGTCCGAACTGGGACGCGGTGAGTTCATGCTCACACCCCGGTTAGCCAGAATTCCTCCGCGGATCGCGGATCCCACGCCAGCCGCAAGGATGGCCATGAATCCGACTCAAAGGAGACTGTGAGCACTTGAGGGCAACCCCACGATCAGCAGCGGTACTCATCAGCTAGTGCCTTAGTCGAAAGAAAAAGTGGGAAGAATCATCGCTTGGAAAGGCGCGAGAAAAATGCTGCCAAGACAGCTAAATCCCGTCAACCGTCAGATGCAACATCTCGCAAGAAGGAAACCGTAATTCCCCAGCCGGCTCACTGCCACTGTCACGGGCCCTATACTTCCCCTAATAATGGAAAATAACCATCGCCACAGTTTTAAAACTTCACCTTCACGGAGACTGATACATGCGTTACGTCCTGACACTTGCCTTTGCATTTGGAGCACTGACCACCATGGCAACCGCCGATGAGCACGAATGCGCCCTGAATTTCAAGGCAAAAACCATCGATGGAAAAACGGTTGACCTCGAGGATTACGAGGGAAAAGTAGTGCTTGTGGTCAACACCGCCAGTCAATGTGGGTTAACTCCGCAGTATGCGGGACTTGAGAAGCTTTATGGCCAGTACAAGGAGAACGGACTGGTCATTCTGGGATTTCCCTGCAACCAATTCGGCCGACAGGAGCCTGGCAGCGATGCAGACATCAAGCAATTCTGCACTTCCAAGTACAAGGTGACCTTTCCAATGTTTAGCAAAGTCGACGTGAACGGCGATGATGCTGCACCGATGTACAAGTACCTGACCAGCAAGGACGCGAAACCCGCTGGGAAAGGCAATGTCAGCTGGAATTTCGAGAAATTCCTGATCGACCGCGAAGGCAATCTGGTCAATCGCTATGCCCCCCGGACAAAACCGGAAGACTCTGAACTGGTTGACCAGATCAAAGCTTGCTTGGAATCCAAGTAGGACGACTCGGTTCTATTCCGGAATCCAAAGCGAACCACCGCAGGTGAAGCCAAATCGGTGTAGAATCAGTCTCTTGGAATCCCCGATTTTGGCTGTTTTCCGATGGTCGACGGGCGGCGGACACTGGTGTGGCCACCGACGAAAAGGTCGCATCGGAATGATCCGTCATCTTTACCCATGCCCGGGCATCCTATGCTCGGGCATTTTGCGTCCCACTCGTTGGGATGTCAGGGGTGTTTCTCAGTCAAACGAATTTCCTCACCCCACTCCGCTCGAAGTCCATGCGATTTACCCTGATTTGTCTTCTGGTTTGTTTCTGTGCCGCCTCGGCCGTCAGCGACGAACCACTCCTGCAGCCCAATGACCGCATCGCCATCTTGGGTGGAACCTTTGTCGAACGGATGCAGACTTCGGGAGACTTTGAAGCGGAACTGCAATGTCGCCGGCCAGAGTGGAAACTCAGTTTCCGCAATATCGGCTGGTCTGGAGACGACGTTCACGGCATTGGGCGGAAGCGATTTGACGGCCCCGAAGACGGTTTTCAACGCATTCTGCGAGACGTCGAAACAGCGAACCCGACAGTGGTGCTGGTTACTTATGGCTTTTCGGAAGCATCGGACGGCAAACCAGCGGTTGATCGGTTTGGACCGGGACTGAAGCGGCTCTTGGAAGAGTTGGAGAAGCAAAAGCGACGTGTGATTCTGCTGACTCCGGTTGCGATGCCCGGATTTCGGGTCCCTGGTTACGACCAGTGGATCAGTGAATGCGGATCCATCATCGACCGCATTGGTAATGAACGAAAGATTCCAGTGGTTTCAGCCGGATGGGTCCCAACGAAGCGGGAACTCACGCACGACCGCCTGCTTCCCAATACCAACGGATACGCAAAATATGCCGCCGCAATCGCCGATACACTGGTCGGCGGCAAAGGCTGCGAAACGCCAGACAGTCACGACTACACGACACTGAAACAGCTGATCAGCCGCAAGGACCAACTTTTCTTTTACCGTTATCGCCCCCAAAACGAGACCTACCTGTTTCTATTTCGCAAACATGAACAGGGCAATAACGCAGTCGAAATACCCCAGTTTGACCCTCTGATCCAGACGGCCGACGAGGCGATCTGGCAGGCGGCGGGGTCCTGATCTGGCAGCTTTGATCCAGAACCCTGACTGGGGGGTCAGCGAGGCACCAAACTTTGCCTGTGGTCATTGCCAGTTCCCGGTGTCGGGTTTACGCTTTTCCGTTTGCGCCGCGGCAAACTGTGCGGCATTCAGAATTGAACATTTGGAGTTCTGTGGTGTCTGGTACCTGTGTGATTGGTCTTCAGTGGGGCGATGAGGCAAAAGGAAAGCTCGTCGACTTGCTCGCACCGCAGTTTGATCTGGTAGTTCGCTACCAGGGAGGAGCGAACGCCGGGCATACGGTCGTTGCAGGTGACGAGACGTACAAACTGCACCACATTCCCAGTGGTATCCTGCATCCCGAAGTCAAGAACCTGATCACGCCCGGCGTGGTCATCAATCCATCGACGATGCTGGAAGAAATCGAGGGACTGGCGAAACGTGGCGTGATGTGTCGGGACAACCTGCGGATCAGCGAGCGAGCCCATTTGGTCATGCCATGGCACATGGCGGAGGACAAGTTCATCAACGCGACCGTCGTTCGGGGCGAGTCCATTGGTACCACCAACCGCGGGATCGGTCCCTGTTACCGCGACAAAGTTGGCCGAACACATGCGATTCGGATGGCTGACTTGGTTCAAGAAACACGCGATGATCGAATCGCGACTGTCGCGGAGCAGAAAACTACGTTACTGCAGAGCATGGGTGCTCCGAAAGAGGATCTTGACGCGATCGCACCTGAGAAAGTAGTCGCTTTGGCCGCATCGTGGGCCGAGCAACTGGACGGCATGATCGGCGACACAACCGATTACCTGCTGGATGCCTGTGAAGCCGACAAAAGAATCCTGTTCGAGGGGGCTCAAGGTGCGTTGCTGGACATCGACCACGGTACGTTCCCTTTCGTCACCAGCAGCAACAGCAGCGGGGTCGGTGTCTGTGCAGGTGCAGGCGTTCCACCGCGTTGGATTCATCAGGTATTGGGGGTATGCAAAGCTTACAGCACACGTGTGGGTGGCGGTCCGTTCCCAACCGAACTCGACGACGAGATCGGTCAACGCATACGCAAGCTTGGCAACGAGTTTGGTACAACGACCGGACGACCTCGCCGTTGTGGCTGGTTTGATGCGGTCGCTGTTCGCTACACATCGCGGCTCAGCGGGGTGACCCGTTTGGCGTTAATGATGATGGATGTGTTGAGTCATCTCGATGAGCTGAAGGTTTGCGTCGCTTACGAACTTGATGGAAAACGCATCGAAACGGTTCCATGCCATGCCGAGCAGCTCCGCAAATGTAAACCGATCTACGAAACGATTCCCGGCTGGAAAGAACCTGTGGATGACGTTCGCCAAGCCGACGAGTTCCCCGCTGGGGCTCTGGCGTATGTAAAACGGATCGAAGAATTGGTGGGAATTCCGGTTGGTATCCTTTCCGTTGGCCCCGATCGAACTCAAACCATCTTCACTGAAGCTGCAACCGAATTAGCACTCCAGCCAATTGCCTGAAAGATGACCGACCCGGGCCCCAACGCTGTCGAACCTGATCGGTTAGCGGATGTCCCTCCGGAAGATCGCCCCAAGCATATTGCGATCATCATGGATGGTAACGGACGCTGGGCAAAAACCCGTGGATTACCACGTATCGAAGGTCATCGCCGTGGCGTGAATACCGTCCGCATGATCAGTGAAACAGCGACCGAAATCGGAATCGCTGCGGTGACTTTGTACTGCCTGTCCAGTGAAAACTGGAAGCGCCCACAGGCAGAACTCGACTTCCTGATGCATCTGCTGGAACAGTATCTGATTGAAGAACGCCGCACGATCATGGACCAAGGCCTGCAATTGAAGGTCATCGGACGTCGAGACCGGCTCCCCAATAATGTGCTGGCCGAAATGGATCGGACGTTGGAAATGTCTGCCAAAAACCCCGGCACCGAATTGGTACTCGCCATTGACTACGGAGGCCGAGACGAAATCACGAAAGTCGCCCGGGATATCGCCAGTGAGGTGGTTGCAGGAACTCTCAGTCTGGATGCCGTGGACGAAAATGCCGTCAGCAGCCGACTCTACACAGCAAGCCTTCCCGAAGTGGACCTGATGATTCGAACTGGTGGTGATATGCGGATCAGTAACTTCCTGTTATGGCAATTGAGCTACTCAGAACTTTGGATCACCGAAAAGTGCTGGCCAGAATTCACTCGCGAAGACTTTTTTCGCGCGATCCGTGAATTCAACTCGCGTCAACGACGCTTCGGAGGTCTGAACGTCAATGAATGACCAAGCCCTGATTAGATGCGTGTTCGAAACGCAAAGTGATCGGCAGGACAACCGGCACCGACCACATCGCCCACGAGCCAGAACGAAAGGGAAACAGTTACCTTGTTAATCGATCGATTGAAAACATCCGCCGTGCTGATTTCCATCACAGCGGCATTGCTCTATCTGGATGCCAACATGTCTCCGACTGGAGTCGAAGGCATCTGGTTATTGCCCTTGTTGCTCTTCTTCTCACTGGGAACTGCCTGGGACATTTCAGGCCTGTTGGCCAATAGCAGTCGCCCCATTCGGCGACGCATAACATTGCTGGCCACAGCCACGATTACCCTCTCTGCATACCTACCGATGATGTGGCCGTTGTTCGGAGCAGAATACCCACCTGATTGTCCCGTTGGAAAACTCGGCTGGATTGCCATCGCCACCATTGCATCCGTGTTTCTATTACTGATCGCCGAGATGGTGGACTATGGAAAAGGTCCCCAAGGTGCGATTGAGCGCGCCTGCGGCGGTGCTTTTGTGTCAGTCTATGTTGGCTTGCCCATGGCACTGCTTGTTTCACTGAGATCACTGGGCGATGGAAACTGGGGACTGGCCGCGCTACTGACCATGATTGCCGTCACCAAATCGACCGACGCCGGAGCCTATTTCAGTGGCAAGACCTTTGGCAAACATAAACTGATTCCGAGGCTCAGCCCGGGCAAAACACGCGAGGGTGCCGTTGGCGGGATCTTAATCGCCACGATCGTTGCATTCGTCTGCCTGAAATGGCTTTTTCCTGCGATCGCGGGGGAGGCAATCGGTCCGGTGACGACACCCTCGATCCCCGGACTTGACCAGCCCATTTGGGGGGCGCTTTGTCTGGGACCGGTCTTGGCAATCACCGGAATGATCGGTGATTTGGCGGAATCCCTCGTCAAACGAGACTCAAAAGCCAAAGACAGCGGTAATTTACTGCCAGGCCTCGGAGGCGTTTGGGACGTCACAGATTCACTGATAGCAGCGGCTATGCCAGCATTTCTTTGCTTCGTCGCTGGCGTCGCTGCATGACTAAAACTGTGATTTGGCGGTTTCTTGCCCCCTGAACCTCTGATCGCACCGGAAATGTATAGAATACGAGTTGTTGACCCATTGATCCTTGCAGGCAGCTGAATGACCGAAGCCACGCTTTCGATCACGAATCCTGACGAGATCCTGACCCTGTTTGGGCCTCGCGACCAGCACCTGAGAAAGTTGCGTCAGTTGTTTGATGTTCGCATCACCCAGCGGGACGGCAGAATCCGGATCTCTGGTGAAGGGGAAGAGGATGTTCAGCGTGCAACACGGACGCTGGAGAAACTTCGCCACCTTTCTCGTCGGAAGGGTGAACTGAGCCCCGGAGATATCGAGGTAGCTGCATCAGAAGAAGGTTCAGGCACGTTGGGTTCAGGCACGTTGGGTTCAGGCACGTTGGGTTCAGGCA
>JAPKCI010000078.1 GCA_028823035.1 Rubripirellula sp. | reverse complement strand
CAACTACCCTTGTACCAGCAGTTTCATCTCGATGAATCCTGGGACAGTGAGCACAACATCAAACTCATCGACAAGATGCCGGCGATTTATGTACACCCGGAATTACAAACCAAGCCGAACACAACCGTTTATCAGCGTCCGCGTGGTAAAGAAATGATCATGAGCTCCGACAAAGGGTTGAGCTTCCGATACATCACCGACGGAACCTCAAATACTATCCTGACTGTCGAGACATTGCCCGCCAAGGCCGTCGAATGGACAAAACCTGCCGATCTCAAAGTGGATTTGAGCAAGCCGAAACTCGGCATGTGTGATGGGACACGGAACGGATTCAATGCCTTGATCGCAGACGGCTCAGTTCTCTTTCTGTCGACCAACATTGATCCTGAGGTACTCAAGTCTCTGCTGACACGTGCGGGGGAGGAAATCATCAACCCACGGAACTTCTAGTGCATTGCTGATCCACGACCGATACCTGAGCATCTGCCCGTTGCCCGTTGAACCAACGGTTTGCGTACAGCCAACAACGTCTCGATCCACCAGCATTCAGGTGGATCGGAGTGGAGGCTTGTTTGCATCAAACGCCCGATGTTTGGCTTGAAGCGATCGTTATCTTTTCAACCAACTTTGACCATTGACCTGCCTCGTGGCAAATTCAGACAAACGATCACATCCCGCCCCGATTGGAACCAGGTACCCGAGTCGAGCCCAGATAGCTGACAGACTTGACGCATCTCGGTGCCAAAACGCACCGGGCCATTCACATTCATGATCCGAAATGTGAATTTGTCCGCGGCAAAGGGCGCATCGAGGGCGACTTGCTTCCCCGTTCGCCGCAACTTCGTTAATTTCTTGGCTGTCCAATAGCGGCCGATTTCACTCAGTTTCATCCAGATTGTCTGATCACCATAGCGAGCCTCGAGCGACGTCACGATTCTCTGAAACGCCCGAAAACCTGCTTCGTTTCCATTGCTGTAAATTCCCGGCCAATGGCAGAGCATGACTGCAGGCTCACGACGTTCAATCAACTCAACCATGCGGCCAGACGTTGCTTCCTGGTTGCAGTAACGATCGGGTTCAGGGTCCCGGTCACCCTGCCATCCACCAAACCAGTCACCCGTACCGGCCGGCACATTGACCGTCAACCGCGGATCATTGGTGTCCTGTCCTCGTAAATGTTCCAACACGGGTTCCACACTCTGGTCGCCCGTACGTACGTATTTGAAATAGTGTGGCAAGTCGACCGAGTACACATCACGGACTGCCTGATCGACCGCTAATGACAATTCACTCTTGACCAGATTGCCAAACCCACCGGGTGTCGTGATGCCTTCACAGGGCAGGTCACAACGCTCGAGAATGCGTAAGGCATACGCCAGGTACGATGCCAATTCATCAACACTTTTCTTTTCCTGAGGGTATGAATTTTCCATGGTTCCGGCATTGATCGCCTCGACAGGCCGGCCGGTTTTCAAGTCGATCACCCGGGTATGAGTGATCATTTCCGGATGAATATCCCAGTTGGGAACCATCAATTCGCGAACCAGTTTTAAACTTTCCTGCAACTGCTGACGTGACCATCCTGGCAGCTCGCGATCGACCCAACCAACGCACGCCGGGTAGGGAACGATGCTGTACTTTCCGCGTACCCCATGTTCAGCACACCACTCCCCGAACTTTCGAACAAAGCAATCAGGAATCTCCCGCGGCCAATCTCGCCAAGGTTTCTTGTATTCAGCTCGATTGGGTAACGCTTCGGCAAATTGAGGCGTGCAAAAATGCCCCATGTTGACGAGACAAGTCGAATCGTCGATTACGAAAGACAACGGGACGCGATTGCGCGGCAGCAAGACCTCAAGATCCTGCACTGCCTGATCGTCATCAGCTTGAGACAACAGGGTCTGTCCAGCATCCTGCTGCGCCACAACCCTGGTTGCAACCGAGTTTGCCGCAACGCCCACTCCAGTAGCCAGAAAGGCCCTTCGACTCTGCATGGTCTTGCCTCAACGCTTCAAGCGAGTGGAGAAACAAACACGCAACGGAGATCGTTGCTTGATATTCATAACCCACGGTGAGTGTACACGACCCATCGCATGAACATGCAGTTTCCAGGCTTGACAACCAGTTCCTAGAATTGACAACGGCAGGTAATTGGCAGACTGAGCAGCAGTACACTGCGTCCCCAGCAGGCGTCCCCAGCAGGCGTCTCCAGTTCGGCGTCCCCAGTCCTGTCATGAACGACCCGTCAGGACTACTCTGGCGATTTTTGCTGGTCGGTCACGTCAGTTTCTGGCGGAGGTGCTTGAGGCCACGGTGCAATGACCCGACCTTCAGCCGGTTTGCCCGATCCGTCGCCACTGCCACGCAGACTCGCCACGTAAGCAGACACGAGCACGATTTCGTTGGTGGACAACTTGGATTTCCACGCCGGCATCGCTCCAGCGTTGGCGCCTTGCTGCAAGACCCGAAGGATATCAGCTATGTCACCTATGTTCTTGTAATGATCATCCTGCAGATTGGGGCCAACCTTACCAACCCCCTCGCGACCGTGACAGGCAACACAGTTCGACTTAAAAACAGAACGCCCAACGCGCAGCCATGAGTCTTCGTACAGGAACCGCACCAACGTTTCGCGGTCAGCCGTCACTTCGCCCATTTGGCTGAATTGCAACTTAAGAACCTCCGCTAGTTCCTGTTCGTGATGATCCGCCAGAGAACGCCCTTGGGTACCATTGTGGTAATACCAAACGTAGGGTGGTGCAAAAAGAAGGACTGCGACGAACAACCAAATCCACCAGACAGGCAGCGGATGGTCGTATTGCTGAATCCCGTCAAAGGATTGATCGGTCAACGAGTCAGCGGGATCGTCTTGGTTTGAATCAGGAGATTCGTGTTTTGAATCGCTCATGGCTTGGATCATCTTCGCGTTACAACGAGGACGTGAGACTCTTTGTTGGAAGCTTGAGTTGGTTTGTGTTGGTGGGTGACTCGATCAGGAACAACGCAGGACGAATCCAGACTTGCAACTTGTCGTTTCAGGTTTACTGTTTCAGGTTTACTTCTGCTACCGGGTCGATGGCGGCTCCGTTCAGCATGCGATCAAGAATCGCTTCAAGGCGTGTGAAACGCAAGTCGATCGGCAACGGGGATGCCAGAACTGATCGCACCCTTGGTCACCTCATCAGCCGCAGGTGTCGTCGGGGCATCTTCTTTTTTCGCCGCCGGTGGGGCCAACAGATCGGCCCCCAGTCTTTGCAGATAGGCGATCAAGGCAACGGCCTCAGCGTCATACGTCATCAGAGTACCGCGTCGAATGGGTCCTCCCTTGGAAACGATGTCAGCCGCGATGCTCTCGGCCTGTTTGCTAGCCATCTCTTGCGAGCCGGTCAATTCACTGCCGTAGGGAACCCCAAGACCATGGGCAGCCTGAACCAACTCATTGATTTTCTCGAAGTCGATGGGTCGATCCAGCAGGTAGCGATACGAAGGCATCGCCGAATTGGGTTCGTCTTCCTGCGGATTCGCTAAATGCCGCCAATGCCAGAAACTGGTCTGCTTGCCCGATTCCCGAGCCAGATCAGGACCAATCCGACGTTTCCCCCACTGAGCAGGTTGATCATGGACGAGTTCGCCGGGCTGGCTGTAATCACCATAACGCAGAGTCTCGGGCATCAACGGTCGCACCATCTGGGTATGGCAGTTACAACAACCCTCTGTGACATAAATCTGCCGACCTAGTAATTCAAGCGGCGTGTAGGGTTTGACCGCAGCAAGCGGCGGCACATTACTGGCGGCAAACACGAACATCGGCACAACCTCGACGACGAACGCAAGCAGGACGACGAGGGCGACCAGAAAGCCTATCCTGCGAGGCGACTCTTCCCACTGTCGATGCCAGTTCAATCTGGACCAGATATCCAACCGTTTTGCAATGTTCAGAACAGGAGCCGTCTCCAAGACGCTCACCGGTACGGGCCCAGAGACAGGGCGGATTCGTTCCGAGCTGCCATCCTGATAATGGATCGGCACTTCATAAGCACCGCTGCGTTTCAGCCAAGTCATTCCATAATTGGCCAGCATCACCATAAACCCGACTGCATACACGAGGCCCCCTACCAACTGCAGCGACCACATGCGTTTGAGAAACGGAGCCGAATCTACGAAGTCATACTGCAGGTTGCCAAGATCATCCATTGATCTCCAAACGCCACTTTGAACGATGCCTGCGGCGTAACCGGGCACAACGCACAATAGCAGACCACCGAGGGCCAGCCAAAAGTGCAGTGAGACAGCCTTGTTGCTCCAGAGACCCGTCTGAAACAGTTTCGGTGTTAACCAGTAGGCCATACCGAGAATCAGCATTCCATTCCAGCCGAGCAACCCCAACTCAAGGTGAGCCGTCATCCACTCGGTGTAATGAACCAATGCATTGATACTCTTGATACTCAGCATTGCCTCTTCGACAGCTGCAATTCCGAGGAAAATGACTCCGACGAGAAAGAAGCGGTACACTGGATCGGCTGACGTCTGATCGGCTGCACCTCGAAGGGTCAGCAGGGCATTGGCTACACCCGCCAAGACTGCGATTCCGAATAGCAGTCCGAACAGCATCCCCAGACTGGAAGCCCATTCCGGCAAAGCCGTGTAATGCAAGTGCTGGGGAGCCACCCAGACACCCACCAGAATCAGTGTCCAAAAGTTGACAATCGACAGTTTGTAACTGTGGACCGGTCGATTCGCAGCTTTCGGAACGAAGTAATAAACGAGCCCGAAAAACGGAACGATCAGCAAGAACAGCAAGAGATTGTGGCCATACCACCATTGCAGCAAAGCGTCCTGAACTCCAGTCGCCAGCGAATCACTCTTCAATGGCCCCTGCGGAAACACAAACAGCGTACAGACGTTGATCAGGCACATCGCAACAACGGCGGCCAAATAGAACCACAGCGACACGTACATGCGGCGTTCTCGACGATGCACCAGTGTCATGAAAAAGTTGGCAGCGAAGAACAACATCCAGACAATGCTGACGGACACGTCAATTGGCCACTCCAATTCGCCATAGCCACGCCCCTGAGTGATCCCCTGAGGCAACGTGATCAAGGCCGATGCAATGATCGCCTGCCAACTCCAGAAATGCAGCCAACCAAGAACCCGACTCCACATCGGTGTCTTGCAAAGTCGCTGAGTGCTGTAGTAGATGGCCGCGAAGATGCCATTGCCAGCGAACGCTAACAGAAAAAGGGTGGTTGCCAAGGGACGCAAACGCCCAAAACTCAACCAGTCTGTCCCCGAAACCGCCCCTGGGTAAAGCAGCATGGAAGCCACCACAACTGCAACCACCGCTGCAACGAATCCCCAAATGAGAGTCGCCGTCAGAAACTTTCGAACAATGGAATCGTCATACGAATATGACACTTCTGGGACACCGCCCAACATCGCTGCGTCAGACTCGGGTGGGTTGTCAGAGGAAGTCCCGCTTAACACTCTGGTATACCTTTAAATTCATCAGTTTTGGATCAACAACAACGAGGCGACCACAGCACGCCTTGACCAGTTTCTCAAGTATAGCAGGCGAACTGCGGATCGCCTTTGTGACAATGCGACAGTCTGTCGCAGACCGACCACCGACATTCCCGCAGCTTCGTACTCTCGGTTAAGGAAAACCCGGACAGCCTGGTGCGATGCACCGCAGCCCCACGGGTCGCCCTCAAGCACGCCGAAATACCAGTGAAATGATTTGCACCATCGAGCGAACCGCCTCGGTAACCGTCAGTTTGCTTTTCCCCTGCCTTCGTTCCGTAAAAGTGATCGGGACCTCCACCAATTGCTCTCCGCGCTGATGAAGCCTCAACAAGACCTCTTCCAGCACCGCATAGCCATTGACCCTGAGCTGATTCAGCCCCAGTTTGGTCAACGCCTCCACTCGATAGCAACGCATCGAGCCACTGCAATCACGGACAGGAAGACGCAAGCACAAGGTGGCAAAGCCATTCACCGTGCGGCTCATGATTTTTCGCCGCCAAGGCCAACCAATCACCTCGCCACCGGGGATGTACCGCGAACCGATAACCACGGCGACTTCAGGATCCCGCACCGCCCGCTCGAACAACAATTTCATTTGCGCCGGGTCATGACTTAAATCGCCATCAAGATTAAGAAAATAGTCATATGAGTGATCGACGGCATGCTGCATCGCATAGCGAATAGCGCTTCCCAGTCCGCGTTCATGCTCACGCACCAGCACTTGAATGGCCGCATCTGCCTGAGACATTTTCCTCACCAACTGGGCTGTCCCGTCGGGTGAATTATCGTCGATCACAATCACATCAACGGTTGGCAGTGCAGCCCGCAGCCCCGCCAGAATTGCCTCGATATTCTCAGATTCATTGAACGTGCAGACAGCAACAACCGCACGCGGTAGAGCATTTCCCGTGGATCCCGATTTGGCGATGGCGGTTGGCTGGAACAAGGCAGGTAACGATGGCTTGCAAAGGTCGAATGTTGGTCAGCTTAAACTTCCTTCACCCTACCTGATATCGGTGTACTATTCGCCAGCCACACGCGGCCAGAGCATCAACACATCTGGAACATCAGCATGGGGGCCACGACGGTACGTCAGCAGAACAGCCGCAATTTCAGGCAACAAATGATTCGGAAGCGTTCGCGATCCAGCGGGAAGGATCCGTCGGTAGAAAACGAGGCTCTGTTAACCCACTGAATCACCAGCGGTGTTCGGGCCGATCAAGAATCTCACGCAGCAGAATTGCCTGCTGGACGCCCCCCGGCTGTTGCAAGAGTTCGATAATATCTGCGGCAGAAAAACCGACAGATTCGACATTGGTCGAACGTGAAGCACGCTCATACGGTTGGTTTGCTGCCGGCTGAGGAGCCGGCGCAATATCTGCCGTCGGCGTTCCTCGTTCTTTAGCTCGTTCTTTAGCTCGTTCTTTAGCTCGTTCTTTAGATCGTTCCGCAAGGGAAGACTCTTTACGAGCAGGCTGGCTGGCCCGCATAACCTCGGCAACGACCACCTCTTCAACCACCGTGGCTTCCAAAGGTGGATTATGCGGAACCCGTTCGCTACGGCTATCGGAATACTGGGGCGGAACACGTTTGGGCGGCCGATTTTTCTCAGTCGCCTTCGCCTGTCGCCGCTCCGCAGCCCGTTTCAGGAAATCTTCGAGATCACCAGACATTACATCGATTCCTGTTAGAAGGAGTGACTCATTCCAATGATCATTTCACGTTGCCTGAATCACTACTGCCATGTGCACTGATCGCCAAAGATTTCCGCATCTCGGTATCAGCAGCGACGTTCTGCAACTTGTAGTAGTCGAGAATATTCAACTTGCCTGTTCGGAAGGCCTCAGCCATTGCTTTAGGAACGGCAGCCTGTGCAAGGACAACCGAGGCCTTACTCTCTTGGATCTTCGCCTGATTTTCCTGCTCCTCAGCAACCGCAGATGCTCGTTTACCTTCCGCACGTGCACGAGCTACCTGAGTATCGGCTTCCGCCTGATCGGCCTGCAACCTTGCCCCGATATTAGCCCCAACATCAATATCAGCGATGTCAATGGACACGATCTCAAAGGCGGTTTGCGAATCCAGTCGTTTCGCCAACACAGCTTTACTGATCACATCGGGATTCTCAAGAACCGCTTTGTGATTCTCGGCCGAACCGATCGCGCTGACGATACCCTCACCAACACGAGCAATGATGGTTTCTTCTGTCGCACCACCAATCAGCTGTTGCAGGTTCGCACGAACCGTCACGCGTGCTTTGACCTTCAACTGGATTCCGTCTTTGGCAACGGCATCCAGCGAGGACTTGGCAGCGCCGCGTGGTGGGCAATCAATGACCTTGGGGTACACACTCGTTTGTACCGACTCTAGAACATCACGACCAGCAAGGTCGATGGCGGTGGCCTCGCGGAAGGTCAGTGAAATGGTTTTTGCTTTTTTCGCAGCGATCAAGGCGCGAATGACCTGCTGCACATTCCCACCGGCAAGGAAGTGAGCTTCCAGTGCCTGACTAGTCAGGTCAGCATCAGTCAAGCCAGCCTGGGTCGACATGATTTTACTGCGGACGATCGCTCGCGAGTTGACCTTTCGAAACGTCATCCCCAACAGATCAACAATCGTAATCTGTGCTCCGGTCAGCATCGACTGAATCCAGAGCCCGAAGTAACGGGAAAAAACGAACAGCACGATCAACAGCGCGACGGTCACAACGACCGCAATAATAATAGGGACAGGACTCGCTGCGAGCAACTTAGTCTCAAACATGTTCAATCTCAATTACAGTTGACTTATCAGTATCGCCGATCAATCTAGCCCAGAATATTACCACAAATCAGGCTTCACGTTGTTCCTGCCAGAGGCCTGCGTCAAGCAGCAGTCCACGCCATTGCTCGTTGTCGTGCATCCCCACACGGCCATGACACTTGCTTTCGCTGCATTCAGCAGATATCTGCCGTTCTAAACGGGCCATCTGGGCAACTCAGACGGCCCGGAACGGGGAGACCCGAGCCATTATTTCGACCTATCAGCGAATCAAAAAAAAGCCCCTCCAGAGACTTTTCCTACCACCACGCGACATCGTTTCCGATGTCCTCTCACCCCCCCCTCTCAGGGGTAAATCGCAGATCACTCTTTATCGTTGTCCTTATCAGCCCCAGCAGCAGTGTTGTCTTCGTACTTGGCTTCAGGAATCGCATCACTGTCTTTCGTGGCCAAAACGCTGTGATAGACAGCGAACTCACCACCGTCTTCCCCTGCCTTCTTTTCCACCGGTTCCTCAGTGACCTTTGCAGCTTCGACGATCATCTCGATGACCTTCCGTTCCACAATTTGATTTCTCAACGCGTCCATCTGTCCCTGTTTCTCGAGACGGGCCCGCACGCGACGCTCAGGCGTGTCGCTTTGCTGAGCGATCAGGGCGATTTCGGCATTGTAATCCGATTCATCGGCGTCCACACTTTCCTCTTCGGCGATCTGCTCAAGGATGAAGTGTTCACGTAGAGCGGCTTCGGTTGTCACTTGTGCATTCTGCTTGGAAGCATTGACGAAACCACGGATGCTGTCCTCGTCGAACCCGCTGCGGCGCAGTTCGAGAACTTTCCGTTCAAGTTCTCGCATGGTTTGGCGTTTGACGAGACTTTCAGGCAGTTCGAATTTTGCGGAATCAGCCAACAAACTGACCACTGATTTTCGTAGTTCCTGCTGTGTCCGGTAATCAGCTTGTCGGGTCAACGAATCACGGACGAAATCACGTAATTCATCCTCGGACTCAAAATCGCCGAGCTCTTCGAGGAATGCCGGAGTCAGTTCCGGGTTCTCGCGTTTCAGGACCTCTACGACATGGAATGTAGCGTCGACTTCGGTTCCCCGCATGACTTCGTCATCTGCGCCATCGGCGATGGAGACCTTGCCGGTGCGTGACTCGCCTTCTTTAGCGCCTGTCATCAGTTCACCGAATCCCTCGCTTACACCGTCGCTAAAGCTGAGCCGAACCTCAAGCGTGACCCGCTCTTCATCCATTTGCGACAGAGTTTTTCCATCGTGCTCGAACTTGGCCGTCAGCAACAGTTTGTCACCCATTTCGGCAGGCCCATCAGTCGCTTCCAGAGACGCATACTTGGTGAGAACCCGATCAAGGGCTTCCTGGACATCATCGGCGGCGATTTCTTCAACCGGCTTGCTGAGTTCAACACCTTTCCACGACGGCGTCTCGAATTCGGGCCGGACTTCGATCTGGAACTGGTATTTAAAATCACCGGAATCGGGAAGATTGATCGAGTTGTAGTCGAAATCAGGCTCACCAATCGCGGAGAAATCCTGCGAGTCAGTGACCTGTGAGAGGCTATCCATCAGCAGCGAACCCTTCACCTGCTCGGTGACTCGATCCTTGAACTGCTTTTCGACAAGCTTCCGTGGGGCACGGCCATTGCGGAAACCTGGGACTTGAGCTTCGGGGACCAATTCATCGTAGGCCTCCTTCAGGTAACGCTGCACCTCTGCTTGCGGGATGGTCACGATGACCTCTCGCAGGCAAGCTTGGGGGCTCTCAACTTTTACATCAAGTTGGATTGGGGGCTTTTCTTCGATATCGATATCGTCGGCCGATTGGGGCTCAGTGGAGGTGGACATCCTGCGACAGGCCTCAGTTTCTTGTACGTTGCAAGTTGGTTGACTGTCCCGAACGTCCGGGACGAATTTCTGACCGGACGCAAAAATGCGTCCTCTTTGCTGATCCTGCCCCCGGTATATCTGCCGTGATCGCGGACTACGCGGCACAGCCTTCCGAGGCAGGATATTTGGAACTCAATAGTCTAGCCCAAAAAGCAGAAAATCAGCAAGCGGGCAACGCAGAAAAGCCGGTTTCCAATCAGGCCTTGCCCATGAAGGCGTGCTGCTTATAATCTGTTTCCGATCTTGCACAAATCATGCGGCTGTAGCTCAGTTGGCAGAGCATCACGTTGCCAACGTGATTGTCGTGGGTTCGAATCCCATCAGCCGCTCTCTTTTTATATTAAATTCGGTCCTGAAACCGCCCCCTCGCTTTCTATCAGTCACCCTGAAGTACTGCTCCCGTGTTGGACCGGCAGATCTGCAAACCGGCTATTTGTTAGATTGCCTGTTGGCAAAATCATGGTGCCGGCGTCTTTTCGGTGCTCAACTCTTTTCGGTGGTTGACCTCTCAGAAACCCGGAGTCACGACACTCGGAATTGGATTGACCGTGCCGTACGCTCGACTTGGCCCCATTGCCATCCACTTGCCCAAACGAGTGGAAACCAACGAAATGCTGCAGACACAGTTTCCGCGGTGGGACCTCGCGCTGATCGAGGCGAAAACGGGAATTAGACAGCGGCATATCGCTGCATCGGACGAGACCGCAAGCGACCTCGCTGTTGAAGCGGCCAGAAAGCTGTTCGCAACGGAGTCGATTGCTCCTGAATCGATCGATTTTCTTCTGCTTTGCACACAGACTCCGGACTACCCCCTGCCAACCACAAGCTGCCTGATTCAGGATCGGTTAGGCCTGAGAACCGGTTGTGGTGCACTCGATTTCAATTTGGGTTGCAGCGGCTATGTCTATGGACTGGCCCTTGCTGATGGGCTGATCCAGTCAGGTGTTGCCAAGAATATCTTGCTGCTGACAGCGGAAACCTACAGCAAATATATCGATAAGGACGACCGGAGCCTGCGAACCATCTTTGGTGATGGAGCGACAGCAACGCTGGTCACTGCGGGCACAGAAAAAACGCTACAGGGCTTCCAATTCGGAAGTGATGGCAGTGGCGGCGACATGTTGATGGTCGCAGATGGCGGACAACGAAAACCTGAACACGCCATCAAGCCAAGACACCGAAAACGCTGGAAGAGTCGTCTGTACATGGACGGGCCCAGCCTGATCAATTTTACCGTGGACGCGATTCCTCGTTTGGTAGACGAGATTCTGACCGCCAGCAACATGACCGATGCAGATATCGACAAGTACCTGATGCATCAAGCAACCTGGAAAATGCTCGACCAACTTCGTAGCCGGATGGAGATCGCCCCGGAACGCTTGCCCATCGACCTGGCGGATATCGGTAACACTGTCTCTTGTACACTTCCGATTCTGATTGATCGCCTGAGAAAACGCGGCCAAATTGCTGCTGAATCGGTTAACATGCTGGTTGGCTTTGGTGTTGGACTGTCGTGGGCAGGATGTTTGTGGCGAGACCAATACCAGAGTTGATTTGAAAATCGATGCGATTGTGACTTCGAACCCTGTGTGGGGCATGCCCCACCCTGGTCGGACACACCAGCACCCGATCGAATTTGACACGCTTCCGTCGATGACGATTACGTCGAAGCCCCCGTTAGGCTACGGCGAGCCGAACGAATTTGGATAACCTCACGCCAGTCGGGAAATCTCTCCAAATCCGGTCGCGATACCTCGGCATCCATCGGCCTGTAACTGTCATCACGATCCAACCCGCTTCGAAGAATTTTTGTTCACCGGCGGATCGAACCAACTCAACGCACTACCGTCACCTACATGACTGCCAATCGCAGTGAATTTTCAGTTCAGGGAATGCCAGATGACAACTAATCTTTCAGGTCGCCTGCTGATCGCATCACCCTATCTGACCAATGGTAACTTCATGAGGTCTGTGATCTTCATGATCAGACATGATGTCGAGGGAGCGTTTGGCTTGGCGATCAATCGCCCCACCGAACGTCGGTTTCGACAACTGATCGAAGACAGCAGCAACACCCACGCATTGCGTGAGGACGACCAGATTTATTGTGGGGGTCCAGTCGATGGTCCGCTGCTGGCATTGCATGATCTGGCTGGTATCGGCGAACCGTGTGGACCCTTTGATGCCGCTGGCGAGTTGCTGAAACCTGAGCAATTCAACCATCAAGGGATCAAGTACACCGTCCACGACCATCCAGCCGAACCCTGGGGATCCATGTCCATCGACCTCGGAAACCCGCCCGCCTGGATCACCGGCGATGATGACCACCTTCGAATCCTGCTGCGACGTCCAGACGCCCGAGTACGGTACATCACGCACTACAGTGGTTGGGGCCCGGGACAATTGGATGAAGAATTGCGAGTCGGCGGATGGCTGGCCGGCGATCCTGATCCGAATGTCATCTTCGGAAACCCCGATGACACATGGGAAGAAGCCGTCAAACGCTGCGGTCAGGATATATTGAATGAAATGGCACCGGGCGTTCGCTTTGGTGACCCCAATCTGAATTAGACGATCCCCTTGATGGTCCAGCCAACCTCAGGATGCTTTCCCTTTTCATGATTCCCCAAGCGACTGGTAATCCCATCACCGCATCAAGTCGTATTTTGCAGGCAATGAGGCTCTGAATGCGACGGTTTGCAATCGGTGATATTCATGGATGCGCCAAAGCACTTCGCTCGTTGATCGAGGTCATCGATCCGCAACCGGACGATGAAATCGTATTCCTGGGTGATTACGTCGATCGTGGCCCGGACAGTCGCAATGCGATTGATCAAATCATCGCTTTGCGAGAACGCACGCAAGTAGTCACGCTCCGGGGCAATCACGAACTGATGCTCATGGGTGCCGTCATGGGTGGGCTCGATGATTCATTTTGGCTTGCCAATGGCGGAAATGCCACACTAGCTAGCTACGGGGGTTCGTTGGCCAAAATTCCGTCGGACCACTTGGTGTTCTTTCACGAATTGATCCCGTATTACGAAATCGACGACACCATCTTTGTGCATGCATCCTACGACCCCGAAGTAGAGATGTTTGACCAATCCGAGACAATGACTTACTGGACGCACCTGCCCCAACCGTTGCCAGCCCGCCACAAAAGCGGCAAACGTGTGATCGTCGGCCATACGCCACAACCTGAGGGAAAAGTCCTTGATGCTGGGCACCTGGCTTGCATCGATACCTACTGCTTCGGATACGGATACCTCACCGCTTACCAGATCGGTGGTAAATCAGTGATCCAAGCCGATCGCCATGGACACGTGAAACGGTCACCTGCCCGCGCGTTCACCAGCAAGCTCGCGAGTCTGGGACAGGAATTCATGACCTTGGTCACTCGTTCCAATCCGGACAAACTCAACGGCACCAATAGCTCGACGGAACCGTAATCTGGCTGCGGTCAAAACCATGCTCCAGTCTACAAACGGGCTCGGCACTTCCAAGTAGAGTCCTGAACAGGATTCGAAAGCCGATCCAACCGTTCAGGGTTCAATTTCCACTTCAATTGGGGCCGTCCAGTTCTTATCCTCGGCGGTGTAGTAGAGATAGGTTCGCGATGCGGGCCCGGTGTACTCGCCAGGAATTGCTGCCGTCACATGAAATTCCAGTGCATGACTCGCCTGGGGTGCAATCGTTCGCCAATAGAAGACGATTTCGCGACCACGGATCTCATAGTAATCAAATTCCCCGCGTTTCTGCATTTCGCTCAACTCTTCAGTGCGAGGCTCGACACCCCCTGGCAGTCCGATAATCGCGACCGCCATCGGTAATCCTTTGTTGGCATTGTTCTTCAAATCAGCTTTGACCGTCAGAACATCACCAGCGACGACCGGCCTCTGTCCACCATCTAACTGCATGTTGGTTGTCAGCTGCAGTGGGCAACTACCTGAGTTCTCAGGCGTCTGAACATTGCAAGCCACATCGATGCTGTAGGACAGCGACTGGGTGTTGGGCGAAACCAGTTCCAATTCAATCTCTTCTTTTCCATTGAGCACTTCCTCTATCTCAAGCCCCAGACCGCGGATTTCAACCGTCGAACCGCTGCGTGGATCCTTGGGCAGATCCACCTCTGCCACCGTCTGGCCACCGATTTTGACTTGCAAGCTGCCTCCCAGTTGCTGACCTGCGCCACTCGACACGGCGACCAACGCCTTGAGTGCCAGGACAGTGGCCTGAGTCGAACCAAAGCCAGCTGTACCTTGACGATTGGCTGCCATCCAACGGGTAGCAAGGCGGGCCTGAACGAGGAAGTCAGGACTCTTGGCCCAGGCAAGTGCGGCCAATGCGGTCGTTTCCATTTTCAATGACAAGCCACCGCTGGATGTAACCGTAGTCTTTCCAATCAAGACACCATCGGCCTGCTGGTGACCGGCAAGTTTTTCCAGCAGTGCTCTGCCATCGTCGCTGCGTTGGACATTCATCAGTGTCGCTGCGGAAAGGGCGATCAGATAAGGATCATCCGACTCCCCTGCGACCCTCGTCAACTCGGCCACTTCCTTGGAAAGTTGGTTCATCATCCGCGTCGGCTGACCTGTCGCAACGTCGGCTTCGGAGATTGCCCAGAGCACATAAGCATTCACAATCGGTTGCTGCACCGACCACACATGCAAATGTCTGGGATTGCGTTGAAATCCTCCCATCCCATCTCGCCGCGCCAGCAACCAATTCCTGGTTCGGTCCAACATGTCTTCGCTCACCTGCGTGACTTTTGCCATATCGGTGAACTGCATCAGGCCAAATGCCGAGAGTGCCTCGTGCCCCGGATCTGACCCGAACCACTCGTAGCCGAGCTTGTCACATTCGAATCCGACAAGCTTTTGGTAACCACGATCCAGCATCCCCAAGGCGCGTTGACTGACCTCGGGGTTGGCAACCTTGTTTTTCTCGAGGTACAGCAACGCCATGGCATTTGGATAGTTGGTCGCGGAAGTCTGTTCAAAGCAGCCGTGTGGTTCACGTAGGATACTCTCAATCCCGGACATCACATCCGCCAGTGGCGAAGGATAGGCACGCAGCGTGACTGCCAAAGATCCTTCCACTCTATCCTTGGGAATTCGCAACTTGGCTCTGCTGCTTGAGTCGATCACGCCAGCAACCGATTCTCGCATGGGATATCCGGCGGGGGTGATTCGCAATGCTCGGCGAATCGAATCAGACAATCCGCTGGCGGTGGAACCCTTGATTTCGATGTTGGCATCCAACTCGGACATTCCGCCCCGTACTTTCAGATCGAAGTATTCGCGTGTCCGCCCATGACCCTGCACAGACACATCACGGGACTGGTCCCCGGCCTTGATCTCGAGCATCGAATCAGCCTGCAATGCGAGGTGCACTTCGGTTGAGTCCGGCGTTGCGTTCACCACAGCCACAGGCAGCCGAATTCGGTCACCGATCGTAACTTCCAGTGGCATTTTCGGTTCGATTTGAAATGGCAGTCTCGATGAAATTTCCTGACTCGATGATCCCAGTCGACCACCGACGGCATGGCCATCCACATTGACGCGGAAGGTGGTAACTGAATCGGACAGATCAAAACGAATGGTTGCGCGGCCCTGTGAATCAGTCACCAGGATCGGTTGCCAGCAGATGGTCTCTGCAAAATCGCTGCGCACGCCATCCTGCGATCGTGTGTAGCGATGAGCGTACTGTCTTACAGGGAACCTCAGTTCATCGAGCAACTGATCGACCAGAGTCTCAGTGTCGAGACCCCGCGAAGCCAGCACACGTTTCAGATCGACGGCTGAAATACGTCGATCCTCCCTGACCGAGTTGCCATACTTGGACTTCTCGTTACCGAGCGGGCGGCCATCATCCCCAAAGGCCCTCGCCAGCAAATTTTCAAACACGTTTTGCGCAATGGATTTTCGATTCTTGTTCGGCGACGTTCCCTGACTGGCGCCTTCACTCTCAAGCGATTCATCCCTCATATCCGCTTCTGGGAACATCATCTCTGCCGTTTGTTCCTCCCTTCCGCCGACATCCAGTTGTTCAGTCATGCTGGCCGCAGGTCGTTGGTCGCGAAGTACAGACGTCGATTCGATCGAACTTCCGCACCCGTAGATCAAGGTAGAAGCCGAACAAACCAACAACCATGAGGCGAGATTCGGCTTGGATTGACGACGCAGGTTAAAGGCGACAAGCAACAACCAGAGACCGAGCACCAGTAACATCAAATTCCGGGCTTCATTCAACAACCGACTCCAGGCGAGTTGCAAGGCCATGTGGTAATCACGCCATTCACCGGTATTTGCCAATGAACTGTCCACTGCTGCCTGCGGCTCTTGATGAGGATCACCATCCAAGTCCATCAAACGGATCAATTGCTCTCTGAAAGCAGCGTTTGACTGCTCGGCATCGCCACTCATGAAGCGTCGCCATCCCTGGGTTCCTAGCAGCAAATCCAGCGATTCGGCTGCGTCATCGGCCTCGGCGAGGTAGAAGTTGGCATGCTCGAGATCCTCTGGCTTCTCAATTTCGCTGGTCAACAGGAAGTGGGTCCGCAACCCGGGTTGCTCACTCTGCCCCAGACTGAGGGCGGCATCATCCACGACCGATACCCCGAGAACAGCCGGTGTCGGCGTTCCGTTTTCATCACGCACCTGCAGGTTCAGACGCACCGGGTCACCCGGGGAAACTTCAGCGAGCGTTTCTGACTCAACAATCTCGACCTGCAGTTGTTTTTCCTGACGGCGATACACCAGTCGCTCAACCAATGGCTGAGGTGGTGAGAAAGATGTGTCGAACACAGTGACGCGTATCACGCCTCCAGCATCCTGACTCAGTGGCAACCGTAAATCTGTCTTGCCGATCGATGCGTTGAATTCAGCCTGCCCAACCAGTTCTCCGCGGCAGACGGCCCTGACAACGCCATCAATTTTTGTGCCGGTCCGAAGGGTCAGATGAATGTCTTCTTGTGCCGCAAACACTCCCAAGCCGGTGTCCATGACCGGCAGGTCCTCTACAACCATCGGCAAACGAGGCAGATTCGCGACATCCAGAGGCCGCTGCACCTTCAATGAGTAACGCTCACCCTGACGCGGGACCATCACGAACCGCCCCATCCCATCACGAGTGGTTTCAACAACGGCAACTCTCTGACCGGTGTTATCCTGAATTTCACCCGCCAGGTCGATTGGATTACCCAGAGTATCGCGAGCCGCGAAATAGACCCGATTCGTCAGACCATCGACCAGCGATCCCCCCTCGGGATAGAAATCGACGACCACGCGACCCAACTGAATCGGAATTGTTTTCGACTCGGTTTCGCGTGTTGCATTGTCATCAACGACAACCGACAGTTGCCCCTTGCCTTCGCGAATCACCGCCGGCAACTCAAATGCCAGCACTGCGTCACCCGATGATGAAGTGACCGCAGACAATTGGGACACCACTTCACCGTCCAGTGTTACGGTCACCTGCAAAGCAGCATTGACCACCGGACCGCCCTCGGCATGCAACGCAGAAAAGTCAGCCTCGACCAGTTCGCCCTGACCGTAACTCCGCTTGCGAAACTCAAGCTTCTTTTTGAACCGTGGAACTCGATAGGCTCGCACCTCGAACTCGCAACGCTCATCCGGAAAGAAACCATCCAGACTTTTTGCGACCAGCACATAGGGTCCACCGGGTGCTGTTGATGGAATGCTGAAAGCACCATTCCCAACGCCGCGATCTGTGATTCCTTCCAGCAACGCACCCGATACCGCCGCACCGCTGGGATCAAACAACTCATATCGAATCGGCACATCTGAATTGGCAACCAGCGAATGGCGTTGCAAGGTCAGCGAGCGAAAAAAGACAGTCTCACCTGGCCGATAGACCGGTCGGTCAACGGTTAGAAAACTTAAGCAACGAGTTGGCTCGAGCGGTATGACAATGCTCGACTCGACCATGTCTCCCTGCTGGGAACCAGCCGTCAAATGCAAACTTGCATCCTGTGGAATCACTAATTCGGGCGGCAATGAAACCCTGCCAATGCCCTGGTCATCAGTGGTCTCAACACCTGAGAACAGCAACTGATTGGATGCGAGAACAGAAAACGAAACAGATGCCGGTATCACAGAAAAATCACTGATCGATCCCGTGCCTGCACCGATCCGACGAGTGGTAACCGAAAATCCCCGCTCCACGCCCGACTCACGTGGCGATAAGAGAACGGCTTCCAGGCAGACCGTAGCAGTCGGCGCCACTGGCAGTCGCTGCCTGTACCAATGCCCAATCACCAACATGCCAATCACAGCCGCAATGGCAGCCGCTGCTGAAGAACGTACCCACCAGGTCGCAGAGGTTTTGTTCACCGGCTTGGCAACGACCGAATCCAACTCTGTCAAAGCATCAACGTCACCGGAGCGGGTTACCGCTGGCTCGGCGTACAATGTTGCATCAACAACGTCTTCCGGACGCTGCTGATGGCCATACAGTTTCCCATTCCTTTCAAATCCTTGATCACCGGCTCCGGAGGCCTCTTGAGCGCTATCCTCTTGAATGGGTACCAGCTTTGAAACGGGTGCTGGTTCAGCAGTGAGTGAGTCCTGAAGTTCAGCAGGTCCGACCATCTTCGGCAGCGGAAAATCTGATCGGGCCGCATCGGCAAGATTACCGACCAGACGAAGTGTTGCAGCCCACTCAGCAGCAACCTCACTATTTCTGGCAATCCCATCACGAAGTATGTTGGCCATGTCGTCATCAAGTAGCTCATAATGCAATTCCAGCAGAGCCTGACGCAGTTCATCCTTATTTTCAAAATTCATGATTGATCTCCGACGGATTCACGCAGGTGACGGATCGCAGCTCGCATTCGAGTCTTGACGGTACCCAACGGTAAAGCAGTCGCTTCGGCGATCTGCTCGTAAGTGAGTTCACCATTCTGCCGCAGCAGAAAAACGTCCTGCTCCTCAGTTCTCAATGCCATCACTGCCTGCCTCAACTGGGACTGCTGCTCACTCTGGAGCAAGCCCAGATCAGGTGGATCCACGACTGATACCATCGACATGTCCTCCAAAATCGGTTGCCGCCGACGATTCCAAGCGGCTTTACGACAATCACGCCCGGTATTGAGTGTGATTCGAAAAACCCACGCTCGAAGATTGGCAACATGTTCGATCTGGTCACGACAACGCCAACATTTCAGGAATGATTCCTGCAAGGCATCCCGCGCATCTTCCATGTTGCCAACGACGTAATACAAGGTTCCCAGAAGTTCACCCTGCGCATCTTCAAACTGTCGCTCCAGACGTTGGCCGGAACTCATCGAATTCTGCGAGTTGAACCTTGGGGGCTTTGTATTCATGGGTCTGACAGTGAGACGACTGGGCAGCAGATCCGGATTTGGGAAAAAGCGGAATTCCGCAAAAAAGACCATCGCCAGGTGCTTGGGCCGTGGACGAACCATCGGAGACCCCAACAGTGCCCAGGGAGGATTAACAAGTTACCCCATCACTCGCCGTGATGCGTCATCGCGGGGCGATTCCCGTCTAATCCGATGGCGACAGCAATGGGTTGCCGCTGTGGTTGCCACCATGGGTTGCCGCTGCTCGCTGCTGCCGACAAGGTTGTTCAGGACTGACCAACCGATGACCAACCGTCAGAATTCGCCGAAGTCACGCGAGTGCTGGACCATGAACCACCAAATGCAGACCATGAACCACCAAGTGCATGGCACCCATCAGACCTTGAGAGATGAACCAAACCGTCTCATGCTATCGCTCAAACCGGGCTGACCGGAAGCTACAAAGAAACCAATAGTTCAAGCATTTCACTTGCTGCGGCGATCACTCTGGATGAGGCCTGAAACGCTCTTTGGTAGGCGATCATGCGGATCGATTCTTCATCGATATTGACGCCGGTAATGGCAAGATTCTGACTCTGCAGAGTCGCGTGAAAATTTCTTAATCCAGCTGTCGCATTCTGCTGTAAATTGATCTTCTGACCGAGAGACGAGACGGTATCTTCGTAAGTCTCTCGCACTGTTCTGCCACCCATCTCATCCAGTGGTGTGTCAACCAGATCAACGAGCTGATTCAAGACTTCCGTATCGGCGCCAACACCCCCATTACTAATGGCGAGATAGTCGGAATCGGCCAACAACTGTTCGCTGATGCCGATATCAACCGCTCTGCGTCCGGTGAAGAAAGTGTTGATTCCGGCAGCAGCCAGAAATCCGCTGGTATCCTCACCAAAGGTAAACTGGGCAACGGGAGATTCCGACAGAATACTGACTCGACCATCACTGGTCACGCTTGCTTGAAGTCCGGGGATGGCGTCGATGTTCGCCACGATCGAAGCGACGGTTGAATCATCGATCTTTTCCAACATTTGCACATTGATTCGATTACTACTGATCAGTTCCCCATCATCATCAACGAGATTGACATCGAAGGTGCCGTTTTTGGGGCTCCAAGGCAGTTCAGCTCTGGATAAAGGAACGCCCGGTTCTGTTTCGGTAGCTCCGACTAATTCGCTGTAGCCACGGCGTCCCTGACCTTGGGAATGCACCACGTTGACGCTCCGAATCAATCCTTCGGCCATCGCATCGATGGTATTGACAAACTCACCGAACACGCCATCTCTGGCTTTCATCGTCGCAACCAACAACCCCTCTTTGGTCTGCAGGGGTGAGTCTGTCTCGATGATGCGAATCTCAGTACCCTGCATTTTTTCGTTGTAAGCGGTGTAGACCTCGCGGTAATTACCACTGCTGATCAGATAGTCACCGCCGACAAATACCGATACGGTTCCACTCGTCTGTTCCTGAACATTGATGTTCATGATTCCAGACAATTCCTCGAGGTCACGATAACGCTGATCACGCAAACCCGTGGCATCACTTCGAATCAATCCACCACCCTCAAGTGCAGCGATCTGGGTATTAAGATTCGCGATTCGACCGGTCAAGTGGTTGATCTTGCTGGTCATGCCAGCCAGTTCTCCGTTCCATAATTCCCGCCGATCAAGCACAGACTCACGTGTACGGCGGATGTTTGACGCAAGCGTCTCACCCTGCAACACAACAAATTCCCGAAGTGCCCTGTCACCCGGTTGCCCTGACAACTCATGCAACGAGTTGTTGAACAACGACAATTGCTGGCTCAAACCTGAATTATCAAGATCTGTTGTGATCTCTTCCAATTGGGAATAGGCCTGTTCTAACGCCGCCGAGCCATCCAGCGCCGCCTTGGCCTGAAACATCCGCTCGATCAAAGCCTTGTCCACACTTTGAACAATCCCCGTCGTCCGAACTCCAAGACCCTTGATCAACCCTCCATCGCGGAAAGCAGTCGCTGAGGCTTGTTCCAACTGCTGACGGATGTAGCCCGGTGTGTTGGCATTAGCAATGTTGTTGCCGACGACCTGCAAACCAATCTGCGCCGCTTGCAGAGCGCCTGCTGATTGCTGGATTGTCCCGATAAGGCTCATCGCCCAGTTCCCCCACGGTCAAGAAAAGACCCTCTTCGGGTTCTATCGACCGTGCGAGTCGTCACAATCCACAAAAAACACCTGACCGGATCAACCAATTCCTGACCGATAGTTCGCGGCACCGTCACGTCCTGCCGGAAATCATGACGACAGGAAATCATGGCAATCAACGCTGCCTGAAACACTTACCGCCAGGCAAAGTCACGCGACAGCATCAAGCGTTGGCCCGAACCAAGTCACGATCATTTACCGGAAGCAGCAGGAAACCTGGAATCAGAAAACGTCTGTCAACGCAACATCCAAAACGTCGAAAGCAGCCGAGTCATCTTCATCCTCATCATCTGCACCCTGATCAGCAGCCAACAGATCAATGAGGTCGTCCTTCATTAAAGGAAGGCAGGTCGCATACGCTATCTTGTCTGCTCTGGCAAAATCTGTGGCCACGCCGTCAGTCACGCGATCCTGTACGCCATTGTAATTCACCGTCTGCTGAGACGCCTGCTCACCAGAACCAAATTGACTGGCGGCGAGGTTATTCAGCACTAACAGAACGTCATTGGCCGTAATGGATCCATCTCCGTTGACGTCAAAATAGTCTGGTCCTACATCTCCCGGTTGGACCAGAATGCCGTTGCCGCCTGTGAGGTTTAAGTGATTAAGGATCCGCAACGCATCGATTGGTGTCACCAAACCATCGCCAGTGACATCAAACCGATTCGAGGGATTTTGCAATCGGCTGGCCAATACTACGATGTCAACAGTGGCAGCATTGCTTTGCCGTCCACTGTCATCAAACACCAGATACTGGAAACTGTCGTTGCCAAAGAAATTGACATTAGGTGTGTAAAGTACCTGACCATTAGCCTGAACCACTGCAGACCCATGAACTGGCATGACCTGAATTGCCACGCTTTGGTCATCGATATTGCCATCGGAGTCCGAGTCATTATCAAGAACAGAAATCGTGACGGGCTCTGACACGTATGTGAAGGCCTGATCATTCTCGGCAACTGGCGGCAAATTGCTTAAAATCGTCACCGACGCTGGATCGCTTCGGGCACCCAAATCGTCGGCGACACTGTACGAAAACGTGTCATTGGCGACAAGTGTTCCGAAGGCTCGATAGGTCACGATGCCCTGCCCATTGACCGAAACCGTTCCGAATGCCGGAATCAGAACGATTTCAAGAGTGTGACGCTGAATGGAGCCATCAACATCTCTATCGTTGGCGAGAACATCGATCACGGCACGACCATCGACATTGACGTCGATTGCGTCGGCCAACACTTCAGGAGCATCATTTATGCCATCGACTCGCAGTGACACCGTCGCAACCGCACTTTCCGCACCGGCAGCATCCACCGCTTTGTAAAGAATGAAGTCCGTAAGGTATTCTCCCGGCTCTTGTGATTGAATCGACAGGGACCCAGTTGGATCGTAAGTAATTTCACGCGTCACTGCATCGAGACTGACCTGAGCACCAAAGGCACTGGTATTTCCAACCAGCAGGACTTGCAGGACTTCAGCGTCATTGGTCGCCAGATCGGGATCGGCAACGTTGGCCAGCACAACGGCCTCAGGCACCAATAGAATCTGATCTTCATCGGTGTCAGACAGGTGATTGGATCCCGCCATCGGTACATCGTTGACTTCCGAAACAGCAATCATCAGATCCACAGGCTCGCTAATGCCCCCTTCAGAATCGCGGGCGGACACGCTCAGAGTGACAGGTCCCGACTTCACGGTATTCTGATTACTTGCCGTCGTGAACTGCAGCAATCCACTTGGACTGATCGTTGGCTGAACAGCGAACAGCGATGCTTCCTGAGCGGTGAGCGGTGCGATTTCGAAACTGACCGTCTGCGCCAACTCATCAGCAGGACCAGCGCTGATGTTACTGATTACCGACTGGGAATAGGGGCCGCTGTCTTCTGCCACGCTGACAGACCCTGTGTCGAGATCGAAGCTCGGTGGGTTGTTGACCGCGATCACCGTGATGGTAACCCGGCGGGGTGGATCACTCACCCATAAATCCTCATTCCCAATATCAAAGGGGCCATCGTCTACCAATGTCACATCAAAGACAGCCACACCACTGACATCGTCTTTCAACGTATAGCTAAGTGTTGCTACCTGATTTAGGCGGTCGATTACCGCGGTTGGTGGCGTCAGAAACAGGTCATCCGATCCTGGCAGCGGGTCGAAAACGAACAGCAAATCCTGATTGGCCTCGTCCAACGCCGTTTCAGGACCAACCATCACATTGGTGACCCAAGCCGGGATCGTAATTGTGCCATCGTTTTCCAAATGCTGCTGATCAGTAGCTCCACTAAATCGAGGCCGATCATTGACCGGCGCAATATTGACAGTCACTGTCTTGGTCGCGATCCGAGGCTCCGAGAAGATCGTTCCGTCAAGCATCATGCTGTCACCATCATCAATGACGGTGTAGACAAATTCATCCTCACCTACGAAGTCGATTCGGGGCGTGTATCGAATTTCTATGTTGCCTCCCGCGTTCACATAGTGAACAACGCCACCTTCCCGACTGTCTGTTGGGAATTCTGTTGGTGAGAGTTGCAGATTCTGGTCACCGCCATCAGTGTTGAAGCCTTCGTTGTCGGGTCCCACCGTGAACGGTGCCAACAGGGTCGCCTCGTCGATGTCAAACGGCACATCCTCGCGAATGTTGTAGACCAGGTCCGTGGGATTGTCCTCCGTCGGCGGGTCGTTTACGGGACGAATATCAATCGTTACTGCTAGCGGAATCGATGTATTCAAGTCACCGCGATTCGGATCATTCAGACCATTGTCGGTCAGTAAAACTTCAAACTCGAACGCGCCGAACACATCCGCCTCTGGTTTGAAATTCAAGACGCCGGTCGTTTCATCAATCGTCGGTGCGATGCTGAAGAAATCAGCCACTGTCAGGTTGGGGTCGACGTAGAACGCAGGTTTCCCAATCAGATCAACCGAGAACGAAACTTCTTCTGAGTGCTCATCAAACGCGGTCAACAACGGCCCGCCCAGAATGTTGATCGCATAGTTGGGACGAGTGAACTCGGCACTGTCCTCCAACACCACAACCTCAGTGGTCTCAGGCGTGAAGACGGGACGGTCGTTCACAGGGTTCAGTTTCAGATAAACACGATTCGTTGAAGTCAACTGATCATCGGTAAGATCCTGCGTGCCAAGATCATAGGTTTCCCCACCGAGACTGTTGTCGTCTCGAACTGTGTAGGCGAATGAATCAAGACCACCAAAGGACTGATTAAAATCAAGCGGAGGTGCATAAAGTAACTCCGTGATCAATCCGGTTCCAGGATCCACCACCGACGTGAGCACACCGCCGCGATCGGTGATCAACACCGATGGATCAAGGTCTGACGGTTTCCCAAATTCAATCAGTTCGAGGGACTGGAATGACGCGGTATCAAAAGGAGGCGTCGCGGGCAGGAAGGCATCATTGTTGGCCTCGTTGTCTGGGCCTACTGTGAACACATCGAACAAACCAATTTGTTGATACCCAACACCGATGCTTGCGGTAACCGGAATGCTGTACTCCTGCATCACACCGCCAGCTTGCGTATTATCCTCGCGAAGGGTGTAGGTGATTGGAGCCTGACCCAGGATATCCTCGGGTGCAACCTGCCATGCTTCATCAGGACCGTTACTGTCCAATGTATTCACGACAGCCGAATTCAGCCTTGGAGCATCATTCACTGGACGAACATTGATGGTGATTGTTTCGACTGTCGTTCGAGGCACGAATGCAGGATTCCCTACCTCGGCATCGGTCGCTGTCACGATCATTTTTGCCTGACCCACCGCATCAGGCTCAGTAACGATCATAAGATCACCCGTGGGCGAAAGCGTGGCTGACTGTATCAGTCCGCCCGGCAAACTCGTATCCAAGGCCACTGTAAACGAAACCGATTGATGAGCCGTCTCGTCAATCGCCGTCACCGGCCCCGGCAAAATACTCTCGGCAAATCCTTCGACCACCGTCCCCACACTGTCATCACGCTCGAGGATATCAATGGTCAAATTCGGAATATCAAAGCCAGGTGCATCATTGGTCTCGGTAACAAAAATTGTCACCGTACCGGGCAGAGCAGCAGATGAGACCTCGTCCGGCAGATCAAAGTCTGCATAGCCTTGACCCAGAAGTGAAGCATTGGTTTGTCCATCGTCGGCAACTCGATAAGTGAACTCATCGGATGGATCAAAGGGTCCACGTTCACTGTAGTTTGACGTTGGCGTGAAGGTACCCGAAACGAACACACCATCCGTGAACAGAAATCCGTAACTCCCTCCGGTATCACTGGTCAGTGTCAGTGTTTGATCACCTGGTGTCAGTGTTACATCACCTGATACATTCAAGACAGTAAGACCGTCACTGCCCTCTGACACATACGCGTTCGTACCAGCAAGGATGATGTGTTGTGCTGTACCATCCGTCGCATAAACGGCAACCTGTTCCGGAGATGCCGCAACAGAAACATCTAATTTGAACAAGCCGTCAACGCCGTCTGCCACATAAGCGGTCGTGCCATCGATCACAACCGACTGCGCGTCACCTGTGGTGTCAAAGACACCCAACTCGCTAATCGCAGCTGGATCAGTCACGTCCAAGATACGCAGACCATCAACACC
>JAPKCI010000327.1 GCA_028823035.1 Rubripirellula sp. | reverse complement strand
GTGAACACAACCGCCACGGTGACCTTCCGCTACGAATAATTCTCTTCGTTACCTATTCGGTTCTCGCGGAGAGAGCTTACTGGGACCATGTTTTTCAGATGAACATAAAAAAGGGCCCACCCCTTTGCCCCCCCAAAAAAAGGCGAACAGGTTTGACGTTGGTATGGATGTGCGTTGCCACGCTGATCTTGGCGGTGCCGGTGACGTTTGCCGCGAAACCGAAAACATTGCCTGCCGCGGGCACGACCTTGCCGGCCGACGTTGTATCGTTCGCCCCCGGTGAGGGGACTGCAGTTGCGCGGGACGGCAAACCCCTGGCCGTCATTGTTCTGCCGGCGGAACCTGCGGCAGACGAAACGCTTGCTGCCGAAGAATTACGCGAGCATCTTAAGCTCATTTCCGAGGCGGAACTGCCGATTGTCCAAGGCAACTCTACTTCAGGCACCACGCCGATCAGCATCGGAACGGTGGCTGGTTTCAATGCCGACAAACGCACCGAACAAATCGGCAGCGACGAAGCGTCCTACATGATCGCAGTCGATGAAGACGGCATTAAACTCATTGGCCGTAGCCCGAAAGGCGCTTTGTTCGCGACTTACGAACTGTTGGAACGCCTGGGAGTCCGCTGGTACATGCCGGGCAAACTGGGCACGGTCATCCCGAAGGCAAAACATCTCGAGTTTGGCCACGGCGTGACCTTCAGGTCTCCGTCTTTCAGGAGCCGTTACATCACCTCATCCATGACACCGCCTTTCTCCAACAGGGTGCGTTTGGGTGGCGAGATGTTCCCTTCCGCGCACGGGATCAAATTGTCACCGCCACGCACCAAGGAAGACGGTCCGGAGCTATATGCGCTGGTCAACGGCAAACGTCTCGGCAGTCAGCTCTGCGTGAGCAATCCGGAAGCCGTGAAACGTGCCGTAGCCTACGCCATCAACTTCTTCAAAAAACGCCCGGATCTCCCGTGGATCGGGATGGGACCGAACGATGGTAGCGGATTCTGCGAATGCGAGAACTGTCGCGCCTTGGACTCAAACGAATGGGATTCCTACTCGTCCCACATGGCCACCACCGATCGATACGTCTGGTTCTTTAACCAAGTCGTGGCTGGGATTCATAAAGTGTATCCGGGTAAGAAACTCTGTTTCTACGCATACCACACCTACACTTTGCCCCCGCGTAAACATATGCCGGACAAACACATCGTTCCGGCGTTTGCCCCGATCTCATTGTGTCGTATTCACGGTATGTCGAACCCGGTTTGCCCGGACCGTTCATTCTACAAGAAAGTCATGATTGGTTGGGGTAAAGTCGTACCAGAGATTTTCGAACGCGGTTACTACTTCAACTTGGCGTGCCCCGGGTTTCCGTTCAGCAAAGTTCATGCAGTGCGCGACGAGATTGTCGAAGCGCGGAAGGCTGGGGTAACCGGTTGGAAAGTCGAAGGCATTCCTTCGTGGGTAACTCACACGCCCACCACCTACGTCGCCTCCCGCCTGATGTGGGACGTTGACACTGACGTGGACGCCTTGCTTGACGACTTCTATGTGAAATTCTTCGGGGACGCTTCGAAATCCATGAAGGCGTACTTCGAGATGATTGACCACGCGTTCAGAGATACCGATACGCACACGGGTGGCAGCTTCTGTATGCCCAAAGCGTTCACGCCGGAACGTTTGGAGCTCGGGCGGAGAACTTTGACACGCGCCATGAAAGACGCGGGGCGCAACAACGTCTATGCCCGGCGCGTTGCGATGTTTGAACTAAATTTCCAGTTTTTGGAAGCCTTCATCGGCATGCTCGAGGCGCGTGATGAATTTGACTTCGCTTTGGCGAAAAAAGAACTGGATAACATGCGTGCGCTCAACGAAAAGCTGATCAGCTTTGACCTCAGCTATGCGGTGGTTCCCGAAGAACCTGTTGTAGTAGCCAAGGGCAAAAGAAAACCGCGCGCAATCCCAGCCATGCACGCGCGTACGTCTAGCGCCTACGTGAAACGGTTCTGGTCGGCTACGGTCGAAAGCGGTTACGAACGGGTGGTTGAACGCGGCGACCTGGTCGCAGGGTTGCCTGACGAATGGGGGTTCCTGGCGGATCTCACCGACGTCGGCGAATCTGCAGGCTGGTTTGCGGACGGTATCACGGGTGGGAACTGGCGGACGTTGCGGACCAAAACAGCGAGTTGGAGTGATCAGGGAATGCATTACTACAAAGGCGTGGGCTGGTATCGCACTACCGTGAGAATTCCAAAGCGATTCAAAGGTCGTAAATTATACCTGTGGTTTGGCGGGGTCGACGAACAGGCCAAGGTCTGGTTCAATGGCCAACTTCTGGGCGCCAGCGCGGATGCCGGCGAAGGATTGCCCGGCACAGCCGGCACATTCCTGCCGTTTGAATTCAACGTGACCAAAGAAGCCAGAGTCAGCGCCGACAACACCATTGTCGTCAAGGTCACCAACAAGAGACTCGATGAAGTAGGAACGGGCGGCATTGTATCGCCCGTGATGCTATGGTCGCCGAAAAGGTAACCCGGGCTTTCCGCGACGATTATGGCCTGTGTTCGCTCGTTCAGGGCGTTCTGCAGAGCGAATTATTTCGTACCAAGTAAGCACGCAATGAAGACACTGCTTTATATCCTGACCAAACAAGGCAAGTTCGACGAAGCGATGAATATTCTGAAACAGGTCGACGCCGGAAAACTGGGATGCAGTTGGGCTCCATCGATGCTGTATTCCCAAGCTGAAACATTGGCCGCCGCGGGTCGAAATAAAGAAGCTCTGGATGCGTATCGCTCTGTAGTGGATCATAAATCTGTCGCTCACAAACACAAAGAACGAGCGGAGCAGGCCATTGCTGAACTGTCAGGGAAATAAACAATAACTCTACCCACGATGAATCGTTTCACCTATTTTTATACACTCGCCATTGCTGCAGTGATGCTGTCTTTCACGGGTTCTCTGGTGTTTGCCGACCCGCTGACTTTGATCGAAGACGGCCAGGCACGCGCCGAAATTATCATTGCGGTCGATCCTCCACGATCCACCCATCTTGCCGCTCGGGAGTTGCAGACCTACGTCGAGAAAATTTCCGGGGCGAAGCTCCCCATCACCACCGAGCCGACGGGTCAGGCGATCCCGATCTATGTTGGTAAAAGTTCTTTTACCGAAAAGTTGGGGGTCACCGAAGACGGCCTCGAACACGGGGCCTATCGAATCGTCTCCGGCGAAGACTGGCTCGTGCTGATCGGACAGGATTCTAATTTCACTCCGATCGAGCCGTGGCCGCGAGGCTATGACGATATTCGCAGCGGAAAAATGCAGGCCGAGTGGGACAAAGTCACCGGTGCGCAATGGGGATATATGCACAAGCAGTTGCACAAACATTACTCCGGCCCCAATTCCCTCTTCGGGACGCCCAATGAAAGAAAGACGGATGAGAACGGGAATGTTCACGTCTGGACCTACGACGAACGGGGCTCGTTCAACGCGGTCTGTGGGTTTTTGCGTGATCTCGGAGTGCGCTGGTATATGCCGGGTGAGATCGGCGAGATGATTCCGGAAACAAAATCGATCGTCTTGTCGAAAGTCGACAAAACAGTGAAGCCGGATTTTCCGATGCGCATTCTGAATTTCCGACCCGCTGTTTACGGGCACGACGCCATGATGTGGGGATTTCGCCTCGGGGTACGTCAGCCCTACGGACGACAGGCCGCGCATGGTCTGCATGGCATGACTGATAATGAACGCACCTTGAAGAATCATCCAGACTGGTTCGCGCTCTATGGGGGCAAGCGGCACAACCATCCCAACGTTAAAAACAATCAACTTTGTTACTCAAACGAAGAGCTGCTGCAGGAATCGGTCCGTTTTGCGAGGACCCAGCTGGATCACTTCAAGATGAATGTTGTCTCCATCATGCCGCCCGATGGTTACACCGCAATCTGCCAATGCGATCTCTGCGAAGGAAAGGATTCCCCGGAACTGGGTTCGCGTGGTGCCCTCTCCAATTATGTGTGGGATTTCGTGAACCGCGTTGCCAAAGAAGTCGGCAAAACTCACCCTGACAAAATGATATCAAACTGCGCCTACGGCATCTATACCGAACCGCCCAGCAATATCGAAAAACTGGAGCCGAATGTGCAGGTCATTATCGTGGGTGGTCGGCGTCCCCTGCAGGAAGATCGCGAAGGTCTGCGACGACTTCGGGCCGAGTGGCAAAAGAAGACGGACAACCCGGTTGAGATTTTCGAGAACTATCCGTTCACCGGTCGTGGCTTTTATCTCCCTGCCTACATCCCGAAAGTAATGGGCGAAGCGATCAACGAAACCAAGACGCAGTCACGGGGGGAGGATATCTGGATCACGATGGACTTCAGTGACAAAGCGATCGGGTATAACCATTTCCTGCTCTACTTTACTGCCCGGATGTATTGGGGCGGAAAGGATCAGGATGCATTGGCGATGTTTGATGAATATGTAGAAAAGTTTTACGGCCCCGTTGCTGCTGAGATGAGAGCGTTCTTTACCTACTGTGAAGAAAATTGGCGCGAGATGGAATCTGATGGAGAGAAGGCTGGCCGCGCGCTTGAGTTGTTCGCTGCCGCCAAAACCAAAACGTCCAAAGATTCGGTCTACGATCAGCGGCTCGCCCTGATCGATAACTACCTCAACGGGCTGCGCAGCAAAGCGACTCAGCTCTCGCAAAAACGCGGTGAGGTGCCAACACTACGACTGGTCAGCGGATCAGAGCAACGCGGAGAGATTACAATCGACGGCGATCTCGATGATGGCCCGTGGGTCAAAATTCCCGGTTCCTCTATCGGTGGGTTGCGTGAGCTACAGGCCGGAGGGATTCCTACCTACGGCACACAGTTCAAATCTGAGTGGATAGGTAATGATCTCTACTTTGCTATCCGCTGCGAAGAAGAGCCCGGCGGGAAACTAAATATAGCGACGGAAAAAAATGGGGATCAGGCGATCTGGTATGGCGATGCGATTGAAATTGAACTGGCGACCGATTCTCACAATTATTATCAAATCGTAGTCAACCCGGCGGGGGCATTGGTCGATCTGGATCGCGGCGCGCCGAGGAATCAATGGTTTGGCTGGTCGTCGCAGGCCGAAGTCGCTACGAAGATCGCGGATGATCATTGGACACTCGAGGTTCGACTCCCGATCTCGCAGGATGAAAACGATCCGCTACACCAAATTATCGGTCGCAAGCCGACGAAGAGTCTGCCGTGGTTTGTTAACGTTTGCCGACAGCGGGTTCGCGACAATGGCTCGGAGTTTTCTGCGTTTTCGCCCACGGGTCAGAGCGGTTTTCATGCGCCGATGAAGTTCGCTCATTTTTTCGCCGGCAACTCACACCAGTTTCCTGCCGATTCGACGGTGACTGATTTTATCATCGCCAGTCGAGAGGCCGGGAAGCTGATGCTTGCGCGAAAATGGGATGAGGCCCTCGCTGCCTATCTGGAATTAGCAAAGATGGAGAAGGTGACCGATTTTCAAAAATCAATCGCCCTGCAACAGGCCGCTCATTGTGCTGGCAACCTCAAGGACTTTGAGCGTGCCGACAAACTCGTGGGCACGATTCCTATTGAGTCCGTCTCTCTGACCGCGAAGATGCAGAATCTTGGCGCGCAACGCAAATGGGGAGAGATGGTGGAACAGTTTGGCGACGAAGATCTGAATCAATGGCCCTTCTGGCAAATTGGCGAAGGCGCTTCAATCAGAGGGAAGGGGAGCTTCTTCACCAAAAGCGGAAAGAAGGCAGAGGCGGACCTCCAACTTGCTCTAACATATGAACCGGACAAGCGGACTCAGGTCAGCATCCGAACGATGATGGCGCAGAATCGCGAATCAAACCTCGGTGATGACACGGGCGCGCTTGTTCTCTACCTCGCCAACGTTGAAGGAAAAGAACGCATCGGAGGGGCGGATGAATTTCGTTCAGTGGAACGCGCCGCTGCAATCCTCGGGAAACAAGGTAAATCCGATGAGGCTCTCGCTGTATTCAAGGTCGTCGATTTTGAGCAACAGACCGGTTTCTGGCAGCATGCGATGCTGCTCTCCCTCGGTGACACGTTTGCGATCGCGGGAAGGGAAGATGAGGCGAGGAATTCGTTTCAAAAAGTGTTAGAAGGTGAGTCAGTTCTTGAAACCCATCGCAAGCGGGCCACAGAGGCGTTGGCTGCCCTGAAATGAAGAACTCGATCAGATTATTTACGGGCGTGACTGCTGCATTTCTGATGGTCCAGATTGGCTCCGCCCAATCTGGACCTGTCCGCGAACCGTGGACGACCTCGCGCATCAAGGGGGCTCCCGATCCCCCGAAGCCGTATGTCCCGGAGACAGTTT
>JAPKCI010000326.1 GCA_028823035.1 Rubripirellula sp. | reverse complement strand
ACTGCGGGAGAAAGCGATCGTGTCGAGCAGCAGGTCCAGGACGCCGGAGCTGAGGACGCCGGAGCTGACGATGTCGTCGCGCGACGCAAAGAGCTGTTGAAGCAGGAAATCGTTCAGTCCATGGTTTCCCCTGCCGGGCAGGTCAGTTGGGGGCGACTGGCAGTTTTGGCAGCTTTGGTCGTCGCGTTGATTGCAGTTGCATCTGTGGTCGGCAGATAGGGAAGCCGCTTCAGAGGGACTTCATGCGGGTTAGAAACTGCAAATCGAGCTGCGAACCATACTGCAGGGGCTTGGTATGACGTTTGTTACACTGGTATCCTGCACAAAGGTTGATGGCATCGGAAGTGCCATTTTGATATTGCAGCCACAATCGGCTGGCTACCCCTTTTCCGAATCGGACATCGTGGATGCGGTGACCGAGCGTTCCCTAGGAAACCATGATGTTCAAACGATTCCTGATAGCAGGAGTATTGACGATTTGCCAAGTTGCAATCGTGCAATCTGTAATGGCACAAGATACCCCCCAAGCTGCAGCTCATGATATGCCTGCCGATAAGTTGGTCGGTTACTTTCTCGGCTTCTCAGTCGGCCAAAACATGGGCAAAAGCGGATTTAAGGCGACTGACCTGAGTTTAGAGTCCTTCTTGGCGGGCTTTAAGGATGGAGTCGCGGTCAAGGAACCGGCCCTCAGTGAAGCGCAGTTAATGGCTGCACAGGAAATGATTCAGACCTTGCTGCAAAAGCGACAAGTTGAAATGGCTACGGCACAGAAATCGAAGGGAGTGAATTTCCTCGCCGCCAACGCCAAGAAAGAAGGTGTCAAAATACTCGAGAGCGGCGTTCAATATAAAGTGTTGAAAGCAGGTGCCGGAGCTTCTCCCAAACCAACTGACACTGTGAAGGTTCACTACACGGGTAAGTTAATCGATGGGTCAGTCTTTGATAGTTCCGTGGCCCGTGGTGAACCGGCTAGTTTCCGTGTCGATCAGGTTATTAAAGGTTGGCAGATGGCCCTGCAGAGCATGAAAGTGGGTGACAAGTGGACACTCTACATTCCTTCCGAACTTGCTTATGGAGAGCGAGGGAGCCAAGGGGCGATAGGACCCAACGAAGTTCTTGAATTCGAAGTCGAGTTGCTCGGTATCCAGTAAAGAAATTCGATTCTTGACGAGATGAAACGAAAAACGCGGCACACCGATTCGGTGGCCGCGTTTTTTATTGCACTTGCGTAACGCCTGTTTGCCTTGCCAACTGCCAACGTCGCAGTGGTTGCCGCGAAACTTGGTTGCCGCGAAACTTGGTTGCCGCGAAACTTCTCTTGTAACTTGCTACGTGTTTCTACTTGCCTGGCTTAAGATCATCTGCCTCGGCGGTACCAGTTGACTCATCACCAACGGCTTTATCACCAACGGCTTTTGGCGCACCGGGCGTCTCGCCTTTACTGTCGTCGCCATCAGTCGCTTCAGGCTTGACTCCGACGGTGTCGGGTTTGGCTTCGACAGTTTTCGCTTCTTTTGGCGTGGTGTCATTGCCTTTGGTTTTTTCCGCTTTGTCGGAGTCGGCTTGAGCTTTGGCTTCCTCTGCTTCTGCTTTTTCAGCTTCTTGCTGGCGTTTCTTTTCTTCTGCTTCCAATTCGAGCTTTCGTTGCTTGGCAGATTCTTTGCCTTCGGCACGGACAACTTGATACATCTTGGCATCAACCTGACCGAACTCACCCATCATGGTCACGAAGGTTGCAAGTGGGAAATTTTCAGGGATCTCCTGTGAATCGATCGCGACCATGTAGCGTCGAACGGACTCAAACAGATCTTGAGCTGAATCATCAATTGTCAGCAGCGGGTAGTCGTCATAGATTTCAGCCCACACTTCAAACGCTTGCTCGTACAATTCGATCGCGGTATCGAGTTCGGCGTTGTCGTTGGCTTTTTCAGCATCGTAGATCAACCGGCGTGCCTTGACGGTCCGCTCTTCCTGCTCAGCCTGAGCGAGCGTCTTCCAGTACGGGTAGTTGATTTGTGTTCGGTAGCCGACGGTCATCCGGATTCTCTCGTTCAAGTCTCTGATTTCATCCGCTAAGAAGACCGATTTAAGTACGGAATCGGACTCTCTTGCTAATTCTGCCAGATTAGGAATCAGGCTTTCTTGAATCGAGGGCATCAGGTCAATCTGTTCCATGGTTAGTTCGGATTTCGGTTTCTGCCAGAACTCGAGAATTTCTGCTGGCATGCTGTCGATCTTAGCTTGACGGGCAGTGGCATAAGCCTCCGGATTCAATTGACGAAACTTCTCAATCTTCTCAGTTTTCTGGGCCTCAAGATCCTCCAGATGGTTCAGCTTGATTGTGAATGGTGAAGTGGTCGGAATGCTGCGAGCACCGAATGCGAGCCAATCGTCGTCTGCCATTTGCCAAGCATTCTGGGCGCGTTCATCCAGAATGCCTTCGGCTTCGATGGACTCCGCATGCTTGATTCTCCACTTGGGTCCGGTTTCGTAGAAGTTCAAGGGTGTCTGACGACGAATCTTGATTCCACTATCGACGAGATCATATCCATGATTCAACCACAGGCGTCCCACCAACCAGTTATCGGGTTTGCCAAGTGGACCGCGTGCCTCGGGGCTGTCGACCGCGATGTTCTCTGCCATCAGAGCGTTGTGGAGTACGACATCGTCCGCGAATAGGCGGCGAAACTGAAGTTTCTCGTCCGACATTCCCAGTTTTTGACCATAGAACCATCCGGTGTACCAGATCAGCCTGGGGGCATGCGTGTTTTGGCGAACACCTCGTGTTAGAAACTCGGTTCCTTCACGTACCATCTCGTACCTTTGACGATAGTCATCGAATTCGGTTGATACGTTGTAGGCGAGATTGTGTGCCTGATGCTCCCACACTTTATCGAAGTGCGGTTGCAGCAGCGCGATGTTATTAAGCGTTGCTTTCAAGCGATCCCACTCGTGCATCACCTTGTAGTTGTGTGCTTTGTTCCACAGCAGGGTTGCTGCAACGCCACGCATCCCAAGGGAAGCCAGTTTCATGGTTTCACTAGCCGGGCTGATTTCACCGAGGTCACTTTCCGCGATGTTGTAGTCATGTCTCATGACCGACAGTTGTCCGCCGGGATCACCCTTGCCGCCTGCCGGTTGCCCCAGCAGGAACAGGGGGATCAACATAGCCAGCAGGATTGCCAGGTAAGTGAGTTTGCGCCAAAGGTTTGTAGTACGATTCATGCCGCGATCTCACGCGATTTCAGGAAAAAGTAACTGATGATAAAGGCCAGCAGACAATACCCAAAGGTTGCTGCTGCATGTCGTAATAACAGGTCACCGAGAATGTCAAAGCCACTGGCCGCGTATTCAGCCGTGCCTACCATCTTGGGAAGGTTAGGTAGGGCCGTTGCGATCGCGTCCAGCGAATAAACGATTCCAGCATCAACTGTCTTAATGACTTTCGCTGCCGCCGTGTCGACGTCCAGTTGGGTAGTCATGGCATCTTGTCTGAGCAGACGGACCATCGACTCGATAGGTCCACCACCCCGATCGATTCCAGTATCGATAAAGTGTCGCGTATCATAGATCTGCTCTGCTGAGAATCCCAGCAACACACATGCGAAAGTTGCCACCATAGCGACCGGGCCACTTAGAAACGTACTGAACATGACACCAAAGGCGACGATCATCGCCATTTGAAGCCAAATTGAAATGTACGCCTTGGTCAGGTTCCACCAGAACGGGTTGTCGTCAGGACGAAGGTAAACTCCGCTTTGAGTCACGCCCAGATACTGGCTTCGGTCCAGGCATCGGATCACCAATGTGATCTGACCATTTTCGTCAACCAGGTCCTCGAACACGTTCAGTATGCGGGTTTCATTGTTGTCGGTTCCCCGAGGGGCAAGGGGCAGAGAGATTTCGTCGACTTGGTACTCATTGATGATGTATGGAATCGGATCACTCTCGATTTCCTTGCTGGGATGCTTCATCGTGACCGAACCGCGAATGCCAGCTTCGATATCGCCTTTGTAGGAACGGTAGGCACGCAATGAGAGGTCGAGCCTGAGGCCATCTGGGTAGCGTTCAGGCGTCACATCACTGAAGGTGAACTCCGCTTTACCGAGCGTGCCACCCTCGACATAACCATGTTGCACTTTCCGGCTTCCCCTCGACAAGCCAATCACTCGTGAGATACCAGAGCTGCCATATCCGCCGGTGGCAAATCGCTCGGCACCAATATCGACGCCCGCATCCTTTTTGTTACCACCCCGGTCAAAAAACTGAATTTCACCGTAGGAAGGAATCCGGGCACGCAAAGCATCCGCCGGCGGATTGATTTTAAACTCACCATTAGCTTCGCGATTCACAATGTGTCGATGACCGCGGACGAAATCGGTGAGTCCAATCGCTTGGTCCTGATCAATTGAGAAGGTGTGTTTGTGATTCTGGATGTAGTCGGTCTCTCCAACGAGACGACCATCCGCCTCTTCGACTAAGTCGACAACTTCCAAGTGCTGATGACCCAGACCTCGACTGACGAACAGATAACTTGCCATTCCCATCGGTACGAGTATCACTGTACCGACTGCCATGAACCCGATCATTCTGCCGAGCACAATCTCCGTGGCACGTACAGGCTTGGTGACAATCGTGTAGATCGTCTTGCTCTTGATGTCCGTTGGCAACGAGAAGGCGCTGATGAACAACGCGAGCGCGAGAATCAGGTAATTGGTTGCTGTCAGCACAAAACTGATGTAAAGCCGCGCTGGATCATCGCTCTCCGGATTCAGGTACCAACCTGCCAGTAGCAGCAGGACAAGGAACAAGCCGATAACGAACAGAACTTTGCGACGGATTGCCTCTTTGAAGGCCAGCCTTGCCAGTGCATACACGCGGTTTGCCGAGGTGCCGGGCAAATCGAATCGAATCAGGTCTCGTACAGCACGGGCGACGGCGTAAAAGCCTTCGCTTGGCCCGTAACGATTTGCGGAGATGATGTAACCGACCATCAGGCCGATCACAATTGCCAGCGCAAACAGGACGATGCCCTGTAAAAAAGCGCTTTCAAGAAACGCATCAGGTCGCATCAGCCATTCGTAAAACGACCAGAAGTCTTCAGGTTGAAGAATCATTGACCAGCTTCTCCCTGATTCTCGTCCGCTGACGGACCTTCATCTTCGGAATCTTGCTCAGTGCCAGATCCTGAGACTCGCCTCGCACCTGGTCGGGCTTCACTTTCCCGCACGATGTTCAGGAACAAGTCTTCCATGGTGGCGGTTGGATTATCGATTTTGCAGGTGCCACCCTCACGTTCAATGATCGCCCTGATCTCAGCTTCCACCTCAGGCTTGAGCCGTCCGGTGTGAATTTCAGTGACGTCCTGAACTTTCAGCAGATCAGTGACGCGGCCAAGTTCTTTCAGTTCGCCTTGATCCAAAATGGCGACCCGGTCGCAGACATCCTGGACATCGGCCAGTTGGTGACTGCAAAGCAGAACCGTTTTGCCCTGTTCTCGAAGCGATAAGATCAGGTCTTTCATGTCCCGCGAACCGATCGGGTCGAGTCCCGTGGTTGGTTCGTCGAGCAAGATCAGGTCGGGATCATTGATCAGGGCCTGAGCCAAGCCGACACGTCGTGTCATGCCCTTACTGTATTCGCGAAGCTGTCGATGCTTTGCCCCTTCCAAGCCAACCAGTTGAATCAATTCACTGACACGCTGTTTTCGAGCGGCACCCGACATGTCGAAAAGTCGCCCGTAAAAGTCGAGTGTCTCCTCGGCAGTCAAAAACTTGTAAAGGTAAGATTCCTCAGGCAAGTACCCAATCCGCTCGTTTTTACTTGTTTCGCTGGCATCCTTGTCGAATACCAGAACGCGGCCGCTGCTGGGGAATAGCAACCCCAGAATCAGTTTGATCGTGGTCGATTTACCACTGCCGTTCGGACCCAATAAACCAAAAACTTCGCCTTTTCGAACCTCGATATCGAGGGATTTCAGGGCGTTGACCTTTTTCCGGCCCCAGAAATCGCGATAAATCTTGCTCAGATTGCGAGTTTCAATGACGACGCCCGAGTCGGACTCCTCATTGCTGGCTTGGGCGGAGGTGTTGGTCTCCGTCTCGGCGACCATGGTTGAATCGGTATCCACGAGCAAGTACTTCCGTAAGGAGAGGGCAAAAGGTAGCAAACATGGGAGAGAATCGGCAAAATCAGAGGCAATTGTGCCGATCAGACACCGTTCTGCGAAAAGATCTCTGCCGCTGAGTTCAGAGACGTGATTTCTACGCTACGACTCCACCCTCGGAAGTGTTCGTATTTTTGTACCAGCGGAACCCGCCCGGGACTTTCCAGCGGTGACCCGGGACTTTCCAGCGGTGACCCGGGACTTTCC
>JAPKCI010000325.1 GCA_028823035.1 Rubripirellula sp. | reverse complement strand
GTTCAGTGATTGTTCAGTGATTGTTCAGTGATTGTTCAGTGATTGTTCAGTGATTGTTCAGTGTCCGGGGATCGTTGACTGGTCGCAATTTCCCGATTCATCAAGTGTTGTCACATGGAAAAAATTCAGCACATTCTCGCAGCGTTCAGTTTTCTGGCAGCGGCTCTGTTTGCCAGTTTTGTGAACTTGGATTTTGTTCAGGCGCAGGAGTCTGATCCGACAGATCGGCCGCCGATCGAATTACGGAAGCTGATTCTTGCCCATTACATGCCCTGGTATCAGGCAAAACCGTTTTCACCAAACTGGGGTTGGCACTGGACGATGAATAAGTTCAATCCTGATGCGACGGTGGAAGGGGGAACGCCGGAGCGGCGAGCATTGGCTTCACACTACTACCCACTGATCGGTCCGTATGATTCCAGTGACCCGGTCGTTCTGGAATGTCAGTTGCTACAGATGAAACTGGCTGGCATTGATGGTGTGATCGTCGACTGGTACGGGTTAACAGATCTATTCGATTACGCAATGTTGCATCGAAGTACCCAGCAGCTTGTTCAACAGGTAGAACGCCTCGGGATGCGTTTTGCAATCTGTTATGAAGACAGCACTGTGCCGGCCTTGACCAAGGCAGGTCGTCTAAAAGAGGGGCAGCGTGTCGATCACGTCACGCGTGAGATTGCCTGGCTGGAAAAACACTGGTTTGCGAAGAAAAGCTATGTACATCTGGATGGAAAACCGGTGCTGTTGTCGTTCGGGCAGGGTGGGCTTAGTGATCCGGAATGGACTGCGTGCCTCAAACAAACTCGTCAACCGATTGCTTATTTCAGTGAACACAATAAGCGGACGTCGGCCATGGGAGCATTCGATTGGCCGATTCCCAAAGAAGCTCTCGCAGGCGTTGAGAGATTTGAAGGGAAGGCAAAGGCGTGGCCGGTGTCCATCGCTGTTGCGTTTCCACGTTTTGTCGACATCTATGCCGAAGCCAATGTGCATGAGAGTTGGGGACGTATCGAAGATCAACAAGGGGAAATGTTTCGGGCCACGTTGCAGCGGGCGTTCAAGGGAAATGCAAAGCTGATCCAGATTGCAACCTGGAACGACTGGGGCGAGGGAACGGTCATCGAACCCAGTCGCGAATTTGGCTATCGTGATCTGGAGGCGATCCAGGAACTGCGGAAGTCACGACTCGGTTCCAAATTTAATATTCAGGCGGCTGACTTGCGACTACCAGCTGAGTTGCTGAAACTCAGACGCAGTGATAGAACCGGGCAACAATCGGAGCGGTTGGGCAGAATCGCAGAGTTGCTAGCCAAGGGGCAGCTTGACGAGGCTCGGGATTTGTTACGAAGGGTTCCCGAGAATTAAGGTTTTTGTTTCGATGCGTGTCGTTGCGGGGCAACTGGCGAACTGTCACCCAATGGAATGAACTGTCGCAATGAATCGGATTCTGTCTCACGTGCTTTCCGGCTTGACCCCCGATTGCGGACTCGGGTTGATCTAGGGGATGTGCTTCAGGATTCCTGCATTGATGCATCCACACGCCTGAGTAAGTTTTTCAAGAGAGACACGGATTCCATTTCAGTTTGGTTGCGATAGATTGTTTTGCAACGCTTACAATGAATGGTTCAGCACCGTCGCGATCCACGAACCGCTGTTGAATGATAAAATCAGCGAACCGCAAGGTGCCGTTTCTTGTGTTCCATCAGGCCGGTGCTAGAAAAGCCGAGCCGGCCTTGATTCAGGGCGACTGCAAAATTGTAAAGCTGTGGGCATTGGGGCAGGTTGAGTTATTCAATTTTGCAAGCGATCTTTCTGGACAGCGTGATCTGCCCAAACAAAGGCCAGGAAAACTCACGGAGTTGGAGCAAAAACTGAATCGAGTTTTGGATGATGTCGGTGCGGTCACTGAGCAGAATACTACGAAGAATCAGCAGACGGCCATGTTTGCTGAGGCAGCACAGCAAAGCGAGTAACGGCGGAGATACTGTCCGGTTGTTAGGACAGATTCCAGTCTTGTTCAAATCGCGGGAAAGGCACAGGGTCGGTCGGTCTCCGCTTTGCCGCGAGCCATCGATTCGTAGTAAGGAAGGTCGTTTGTCAGCGTATGACCTGATACGTTTCGGTCGACCAGAAAATTCCCTCGTCGTTCTCTAGCCTGAGTCTCATGAAGAGTGGTCGCTGGGTTGCCTCGACAGGCAAAGTCACATGGTTTGCCCCGTCGTGGGTGCCCGTCAGCCTTGTGTTGTGTTGCCAGCGGTCGGCGAAGGTCAGGGAATCCCGGACGCCCCAGAACAACGTGACGGTGGGGTTTTCTCCCAGATTTCGCACCATGAGTTGACAGGCAATCCCTTGCTCGGTCGGATGAATCTTCTCGGCGTGGATGGCTGAGGGAGTCGATGTCAGGGCAGCGATGTCGTCGTTGCTGAGGTAGGCAATGCGGTCAATTGGCAGCGTGTGGGGGTTTTGGATGTCACTTGGGTTGGTGACAGAGCGGAAGGTCCAGCCACCCGTCTGCAGGAAGAACCAACCGTCATCGGTGATGCCACGATGAGTGTGAGTCAAGCCTGTGTCTTTGTTGATGTTGCCGTTGGTCATGCGATCCAATGCGTGCCACTTTCCATCGGTGTCCATGCACCAGCCTCGGTACCTCATGACCCTCGGGTAAATACCAGTGCGCTGTACTGAGGAGCGACCGGGGACTTCCACAAAACTGCCAACAAACAGGGATTTCAGGGGGACACCTTTGTTGTACTTGTTACCGATGCCAAATAGCCGCCAGCGTTTTTCATCAGGCGCATAGAAGTAGCTGTAATAGGTATCGTACGGGGTACCCGGTTCAACACGCAGAGCCAGTGCCTGGCGTTGTCCCTGACGTCCTTCAAGCGGCTGCCAATCACGAATTTTGACTCCGGTCCCTTCATGGTCAAAGCCATCAAGGCTGGCACTGCGATTGCCTGCCGCCAGTAAATGTGAAAGCTGTTCAATCGGTGGGGCCTGCTTGCCACGTCCGAATGACCAGAGAGAAAAATTGAACCCTGTGTTGACTTTGCCGTCGGCTCGCCAGGTAGGACCGTAGTAACCAAAAGGTGTAGTAATAGGGCAGTAAAAGGCCAGATCGCCCGGTTGGGCGTCCATTTCCATTACCCACAATCGGACTTTGCCTGGGGCAGCGGAACTGGTGAATTTTGTGTGGGCGGCGGCTGGCCGCCAACGCTTTCGCAGAACGGCCCCTCCGGCTGTCGTGGGGCCTGAAAGTTCAATTGCCATCACCTTGCAATCTGTTCCCGGCTGGTCGCATCTTAATTGCAGTAAATGAAAACCAGGGGAGTCGACTTTCAGGCGACCCGAGGTAACTTTTGGGTCAGCGCCCGATCCCGTCGCAAAGGATGCGGATGATTCGCCGAGGTGGAGTTGAAATTTTCCGGGAGGACCTGTTGCACTGCACCAGACGCGAACATTGATTTCACCTGTCTGTTTCAGGAACAAGCCCCATTCAGCGGTATCACCCTTGTCCCACTTGCTGATCGATGCAAATGAATCACCTTTGTTCAATCCCGCTATATCTTTGCTGCTACCTTTGCCAGTTGCTGCCAGCCCAAGGTTCGGAAAAAAGGACTCATCAGCAGTGAGGATCAGTCGCTCGTCATTGCTTTGTTGGGCCATATAGAACAGCCCGTCCTGCTGAGGGACTGGTATCCACGTCAACGGGGTATCTCGCTGACTGGCGATGGGAACCGGAGTTGCTGCAGTTGGTCGTTCGACGCGGCTGCCGGGCAGCTTGCCAGAGGTTGGTGTCGGCAGCTGCGCGTTGCTGTCGGTGGTCAGTGCCACGAAAGTTAGGAATGCCAGGGAAGTTAGCATCAGTGACCACCGATACGTGGTCATCCTGCGCCGGCGGTGAGGGCATGGTTCGTGGATCATCGATGTCAAGTGATATTAGGTTAGGTAGGATTGAATCCGCTGCTATTTCCCGAGCCACTGACAAGCGTTCTGCAATACCTGAATCACTTCGGGTTGCTTGAATACCGGATAGGTTTCGTGGCCTGGACGGAAGTAGAAAACCTTGCCTTTTCCGATGTCCCAAACCATTCCACTGCGGAAACGTTCTCCTTTGGTCCAGGTCTCTTCGAAGATGACTTCATCTGGTTCTGGAACGTGGAACGGTTCGTTGTACATTTCAGTTTGAGGGACGCGAAATGTCTTGGGTAAACCGCGCGTGATGGGATGCGATGGTGACTTTACTCGCAACGTGCCTGGCATTCCGTCGGGGCGGTAGTCAGGAAAGCAACACCACGGCAGATGAATGATGGCCTGGAACTGTCGCTGGTTCTTCTTGTATCCAAAGAACGCCGGGGTAAGTACGCTGCCATGGGCCGGAACCGTGCGTTCTCGCGGAGGTTTGACGGTATCGATCAGAAAATCCCCCTTCCACCCCGATCGCTCGAAATGTTTCTTGCCGTCTTCGATGCTTCGCCAGTTCATCGCCTCGACGAAGGGACGTGCCCAGTGAGCCGAGTGCAAGGCGATCAGGTCGAGTTTTCCTTGCCGGATGTAGTCGACGATCAGGCGTGCCTTTTCTTCTGGAACCTCATGTTGCCGAACGTGTCCCCACCAAATGATAACGTCGGCCCATTCCAGATTGCCGGCAGTAAGGCCTTGATCCGGGTCATCCAAAGCAACCGATCGCACAGCAATGTTGTCGGTTTGGTCGGTCAGACGATTCGCAATTTCGTTGCCGAGAAAATCCTTGTACGCGACAGCTTGCCTGGGTTGACGCTCGTCCCAGACCAGAACGTGAATGGAATCCGTGTCAGTGTCTTGCCCAGTCACCGGCAGCAACGGCGCCACGCAGAAAATTAGCGATGTAGCAACTAATATGTTTTTCATGAAGGTTAGTTGGTGGCAAGGTCTTTTTGGATTGAATCTCTGACCCGATTTTATACCAGAGATGCCGCTGGTTGTTTTATACCAGAGATGCCGCTGGTTGTTGGCTTGAAAGCTGGTGTCTTCAATGTCGATCCAATCCGCAGCAACGAAGCGTTGGCATTCGTGAACGCTGGCCCGATAGACTTCAGGGGACAATGTTCTGCGACTGCAAGTATCCGGTGTTCTGCGACTGCAAGTATCCGGTGTTCTGCGATTGGCAAGCACTTTCGACTAGCAGGTTGCTGTCAATAAAAGATGGGTGCCTGCAACGATTGTGGGCCACGTGAGAGTTCACGATGTTGGAAACAATGATGTAATCATTTTTTATAAAACTTTGCTGCGGACTGGTTTTGAAACATAATCATCCATTCCTGCCAGCACGCACCGTTCGTGATCGGCTTTCAGGGAGTGTGCTGTCATTGCAATGATGGGGACGTGTACCTCGGATTGCTTTTCCCGTTTGCGAATCTCAAGATGTTACGAAACATGAGCTGATGACTGGGGTTTCTGTACCTATGGCGTTGCAAAATTAGATGGATGAAATACACCGAACAGCAATCACTTTTTTGCATCCAGTGGTTGGCAATGAACATTTTTTAGTTGTTGGATGCGTCTTTCCGAGTTTCGCTACTTTAGGATTAAATAGGGATCATGTTGACTCGCTTTCTGTTAATGACCGGCACGGTCTGCTTGGCTTTATCGTTTAATGTATCGGCTAATGCGCAAGGACCTCCCAGTTGGGGCCGCATCGGAATCGGCAACATGCCGTCACCAGGGGGAGGGGCTTCCTGGGCCAGAGTCGGTCAGTTCAAGCCAGGGCAATCGAAGGTTCAGTCATCGTCAAAGAGCATGAGTCGTGGGTGGCAATCTCGAGTGAGTGATGTTGGCCCTAAGCGAGGTAAGTCAAGCAAGCCATTGTCTCACGCAAGCCGCAGCAATAAAAGCAGTTCGCGGTCGCAAGAAGGTATGAGGTCGAGGCAATCCAGGGGATCGAGCATGAAGGGAGTTCGGTCAAGCAGGGGGCCTGACTCTCACAGAGATGGGGCAATTGGCTCACATCGTCGAGAACCAGAGCGTCACGCGGGGAATCGAGGTGGCGAGCGAAGCAAAAGTCGACACGGAATTGAGCAGCGTGGTCGAGCGAGTTATCGGTCCAAGAGCGGAGTTGAGCATCGAGGACGTTCCGGTGGATCTGCCAAAAAAAGTAACAGAGGCCGATCAGGAGGGAAGCAGGCAGAGCATGATGGCCCAAGTAGGCGATCAGAGGGCCGTTCGGGAAGTGTTGGTGGACGTCCCGAAATGTTGAGAGGCGGACGACCTTCGGGCATGCAGGGTGGACGACCTTCGAGCATGCAGGGCGGACGACCTTCGGGCATGCAGGGTGGACGACCTTCGGGCATGCAAGGCGGACGACCTTCGGGCATGCAGGGTGGACGACCTTCGGGCATGCA
>JAPKCI010000324.1 GCA_028823035.1 Rubripirellula sp. | reverse complement strand
TCAGTAACTGGCAATCAGTAACTGGCAATCAGTAACTGGCAATCAGTAACTGGCAGACAGAACGCAGTGCTTGATTGTCTGCACCACGCTCTAAGACTTGCTTTCGGATGCTTTATCGATTGGATCGAGCTGGGCTTGCATTTGCGGCTTGTGGATTGCGTGCCACTCGCGGCGGAAACAGAGGCAACCGTTGATCCTCAGGCAGCAGTGCCCGATTGACCCGTTCGGGGTCCTGTTGAGTCCACGTTTCTCGCAGCTTGCTGGCGCGAACTTGGCGTAGCAGCGGCCCATCATGCCACGTACACTGATAAAAGTCGGGATTCCACTGGCGGACCGGCAGCTGACTTTCTTTTTTGATCAGACGCCAGGCGCGAACGTGAAACCGTTGTTTGGACTTTGACCAGTCATAAAAGATAACTTGGCGGAACACTTCACGACCTTCCTCGTCAATGAAGTGATTCAATTCGATCAGGTCGACTTGTTTTCGAGTGATACCCGTTTCTGATCTTGAACCCGGAGCTGCCCACAGCAGCAACATAGCCACCAGTTTCAGACACAACACCATGACGTGGTTCCTCCGATTGGGGTTCGTTCGGTTTTGTCAGGAACGCCGCGAGTGGCAGCGCAGTGACTCACTCTGATTATCGGTAGCAAGGTTGGATGCCATGGGTAAAGATCGGTTTTTGAAAATTCTTTGTGACCATCCACTGTTGTGGGGAGCCGTTTTGTTCGCGTCGGGATTTTTCCCACTTGGGACAGCGAATCTGGCGATCGGGCAAGTACCACGGGATTTGCAACTATCGGAATTTCCGAATCCCCCTCAGCAATTGCAGCAGTTGATTGCTGCGGGTGACGTATCGTTCAAAATCGGGACTCGGGTCGACTCGGGCGATCCCAGAATCGTTGGTGAGACACGCTACGACATGTCTTATACATACAAGAGTCAATCCAATCTGAATCTACTGCGTGATGAGCAGGGCGGCCGTGTTCTGTTGATCAATGTTCGTTTCAGCAGGATGCAATGGAAATCAAAACATGTGATCTGGCTGCGTGACCAACCCGCAGCAGAAGGCTTCTGGTCCAATCCGATCCTCTTGCATGAATTTGACCATGTGCGAATCTCGACCGATCCGCGGGTGGCAAAACGTTTTTCCGAGCTGATGAAAAAACGCACGGTCATCCGGCACCAGTTGCAACCGGGCGAAATCGCAGGACGCGAATTGGCCGATAAATTGGTTGAGCGTGAGGTTCGTTCGGTTTTCGAAGAGTTGACCGAATTGATTGCAATTCGTTACCTCGAGCTGGATCGTGAAACGGTGCATGGGCAGCGACCTTTGCCTCGGAATTCCAATCTTCACAACCTGCTTCGACCCGCTTCTGCTGAAGTGCAGCCAGAGGCTGCCAACGCTGCTTCTGCCAGCGGTTAGGCGGCAGATGTTGTGGATGGGGTCGGCGTGACACAATCGGCCGGCCGGCCTGAGTTGGCGAGTGCTGGATCGGTCATGGAGGGCAAGAGCCGGGGATGACCCTTGTCGCTGGAACTTTCGTGGTTCTGGCAGATGGGAAATTACGTCGTCCGCCGTGCTGTAGCCGGTCAGGGCTATGGGATTGGCTGCGTCTCATGGTAAAGTCTGGAGTTCCCGGAGGCAGTCTCGCCCCGTTCCCTTCCCTTGATTGGCAAAACGACCCGATGTCTGTCGATAAATATGCTGTTTGCCCATGCGGCAGTGGAAAGAAAATCAAATTCTGTAAATGCAAAGAATCGGTTTCTGAACTCGATGCTGTGCTGAACATGGTTGACGGTGGACAGGTGGTTCCAGCACTCGACCAGCTTTCATCGATTTTGCAAGAGCATCCGGATGCAGCTTGGGCTTTGGCGATCAGGGGGCGGTTGCTGCTGGATCTTCGTGAGTATGATTCCCTGAGTGAGAATGCTGATCGGTTCATCCGCTTGCAGCCTAGCAATCCTCTGGCATTGACGCAGCGTGCGGCGGCGAAGTTGTTCCATGGCGAAGTTGAGGACGCGACTGCATCGATGCTTGAGGCTCTCACTGAGAGTGGACGCGATGTTGATTCGTTTGTTCTGGATGTCTCATCGGTACTCGCCTACTCGTTGGCTCAACGCGGAATCTTTCTGACCGCTCGCGTCTACGCGACACTTTCAATGATGGCCACAGGATACGAGGGGGGACAAGCATCTGTGTCGGTGCTGCAGCAGATGAATTCTGCACCCACCATCAGTCAATTGATGAAAACTGTTCCCCAGCCAGTCTCGCGTCCAGCCGATGCGGATTGGGGTGAACGCTACGACGAAGCGGCAAACCTGCTTCGCAGCAACAAGATTGACCTTGCAGAGGCACAGTTTCAGTCGTTGCGCCGTACCGTTGCTCAGGAGCCTGCCATCCTTTCGGGCCTGTTGACCTGTGCAATCTGGCGTGGTGACACGGATGCCCAGTCCGAACTTTTAAAGAAACTGTCCGAATGCGAGTCGCTTGACTTTGAACAGCGTGTCCGTCACCGGGCAATGTCAGCCTTGGTTGATCCGACTTCCGCAGAAATCTCGATTCCGATCATGAAGCTGCATGGTGATCTTCAGGATCCCGAGCAGATCGAAATGGCGCTGATGGCTAACTCGCGGTTCGTGTCGTTGCCAGCCGATCTGTTGGCTGGAATGCGGACCTCCGAAGACGATGTGCCTCCCCGCAGCGGGTTTCAGATGCTCGATCGGGAAAAACCAGAATCGCTGGAGGTGTTGCCGCCTGTGGATGAGGTGCCTGAGGCAATCGCACTCGTGTTTGTTTACGGAAAACAGACAGACCGCGAAGCGAGGCTCGAAGTTCTGGATGTTCGCCAACCGCTGTTGAGCGAGGTGAAGTCGGGGATTCAGAGTGCCGTGGGCGATGTCGATCTTGAGGAGAAAAAAGGTGAGTTGTTGCCGATGCTGGTTGCCTGCCAACCGGCGGTTGCCATGATTCGCTTTCAGGCGCAACCTGCCGAGGCAGAAAAGTTGCAGAATAGTTTGATGGCAGCACGCATGCCCACGGCAATCACTTCGATTGAAAGTCCAATCCTGGAGGGTGGTTCACTTGCGTCAACCTGCGATGACGAGTCAAAACTGTTCGAACGAACGGTCATGATGCGGATTGTCGAACAATACGATGCACTCGTTGCCAAAGGGCAGGGAATCATTGACGAGGCGTATCGGATCGCAAAACTCGAACCGCAGCCAATGCTCAAGCCAGAGAATAACGCGGTTGATTCGCTGCCAAATGAGGATCTCAATCGGGTCGACTGTTCTGATCTGAACGCTGAATCACTGATTTATCTGCTGCAGCGTGCTCAGCAGGTCTCTGCTACACCAACCGTTCGGCGTGTTGCCAAACAGTTGATCGGAGCCGAATTGAGCGAAGAGCAGAAACCAGCCAAAATGCTTGCGTACATGACCCTGATCAATGCTGCCGAGGGCAACGAGCAGGCTGTTTCGCTTTTGGAAGAGGCGAAGGCGTTCGCAGAAGCGAACGGCATCCCAACTGCCAATTTGTTGCTAAGTGAAGTTGGACTTCGGTTGTCCGCAGGTGATGGCCCAGGATTCCAAAATGCTGTCGAGACACTATCAAGTCAGTATGGTAACGAGCCCGAAGTCATGGCGAAGTTGCAACAGACGCTGATGGCTTACGGATTGATCAGTCCCGATGGCAGTCCGCGACAGGCACCGGCAGCGCAGGGACCACAAGCCTCTGGCGGCGGAAATGAATTGTGGACGCCCGATAGTGGGGCACCTGCTGCAGAAGGCGGCGGCGGTGGCGGCGGTGGTAAACTCTGGGTTCCCGGAATGGATTGAATCAACGATGGCACCCTTGCCCACGACGGAATCAGCAGACGGTGATCCACGCCAGCGATTGAGCGAAAAAAATGCGTCGGAAAAAAACGACGAGCATTTCATGCGTGAGGCGATCGAGTTGGCCAAGTTGGGGATCGGTGCGGTTGAACCCAATCCAATGGTCGGTTGCGTCCTTGTTCGTGATGGCCGGGTGCTCGGCAAGGGATACCACCAAAAGTTTGGTGGCCTGCATGCCGAGGTGGAAGCACTGCGGTCGCTTGATTCACCCGAGCAGGCACACGGAGCAACTGCTTATGTATCGCTGGAACCCTGTTGTCATCATGGGAAGACACCTCCCTGCTCTCAGGCATTGATTGATGCGGGTCTTGCGCGAGTGGTTGTTGCGATGGCGGACCCCTTCCCCAAGGTTGATGGTGGTGGGCTGCGTACGCTGAATTCAGCCGGTATCGAGACAACCGTGGGAGTTCTTGCCGATGCGGCCGAAGATTTGAACGCACCCTATTTAAAGCAGATTCGCACAGGCCGCCCCTGGGTGATCGCAAAGTGGGCCATGACCATCGATGGGCGGATCGCTACCACTGTCGGGCAAAGCCAATGGATCACCGGTATGCAAGCTCGTGACGAAGTTCACAAGTTGCGATCCAGAGTCGACGGTGTCGCTGTTGGCATGGGGACCGTGCTGGCTGATGACCCCATGCTGACTGCCCGGTTGCACGACCCTGACTTTTTGCATCAACGAGTGGCAGAACGGATTGTTTTTTGTCAGCATCGGCTGCCGTCGCTCAATTCTAAATTGATGCAAACCGCAAACCAGACACCTTTGACGCTGGTGGTTGGGCCAGAGGTCCCGTCGTCGCAAGCCGCTGCATTGAAGGCCGCTGGCGCAAATTTGGTCCCTGTTGGCAGTCGTGATTCAACGGCAATGGTCAGCGAGGCTTTGCAGATATTTGGGCAACAGCAGATGACGAATTTGATGCTGGAAGGTGGTGCCGGATTGCTAGCTAGCTTTTTTTCAGCCGACCAGATCGATGAATGTCACGTGTATCTCGGTGCCAAACTGTTCGGCGGTCAGGCGGCAAAGGGTCCGGTTGGTGGCGTTGGAATTGAGCAAGTCACTGATGCGCTATCATTTCGGTTGGCTTCGATTGAGCCGCTTGGTAATGATCTTCGGGCGGTTTACCGCAGAGATATTTGCGAGAGTGAATGATCAAAAAATCTTATCTTCATTCAGGACATGATTTCTGTCGATAATATATCTGGACTCGTCGGCCTGCCCGATGAGGCACGGCCTACGTGTCCACCGTAACCAAGTTACCCACAAAATAGGGTTTTCCGTCAGACGTGAACGATTAGCTGAAAACAAGCTTGCCGCGAGCCGTCTTTGATCAGACGCACTGATCACCAGGTGAACCCAACCATGCCATGGAAAACCATGGGACCCGAAGGATTCGGGGAAGGAGAGGGTTCAGGGATGAGGTGCAGTTTGTTGCTAGCCGTATTCGGCTTGTCCATCACGGACGTGGCGTCCTTTGCACAGGGACCGCCCGGAGATCAGCGTCTTTCTTCGACGAGATCAGGTACCCACGACGCTGGGTTCTTTGCGGCCACAGGTGTGGTTCGCTTTCAGTTCATTCAGGGCCGCTTGTGTCTCGATTCTCCGAGGCATCGGAAAGGTTCACAAAGTTGCAATGAGCAGGGAGTTTATGAAAGTATCACCGTGACTTCTGAACGCGGTATTCCCTCACTTCATTATGTTTTTCAAACCGATGAACACCACATCACTTTGAATGTCCAGCACTCCGGAACGGTACGCATGGAATCGTGGTTTCCGCAGAGTGCGGAGCGTTCTATTCTCGAGCAGCCTGATTTCGGTATGATCATTTGGCGTCTTGCTCGCGGTGATCTAAGTGATCGTCATCAAGGCGCTACGTTGATGCATCTAAGGCATGATGATCAGGAAAGCTTTGATTTGCATTTCGGCGTACTCATTCAGCGGTTACTGCGTGGGCAGTCCCTGGGGGTGCTGTCAGAAGCTGTTGGAATCGCCATGCTTGAGCAGGCTGGTAGAGGTGGGACTCCAAGTGCTGTCGAAATCAAAGACATGGTTGAACTGCTCCGCTCGCCTCGGGTAACCAAACGCGTGTTGGCGCATCGTCAATTGATTTCGTGGGGCACGCCAGTGCTTCCGGTATTGCAGCAGTTGTCGCCTGATGAACTCGACGCCGAACAGACAGCAAGAATTCGAAACATCTGCCTGCGATTGAGGCCGTTGGTTGATGACACCCCGGCTTCCTTGGCAAAATTGCTGGTTAATGACAAAGCATACTGGGACAAAATCGCCCACAAATTCGATTCACCGCAGTTGCAAGTCGCCAACCAGCATCTGACACATTTTGGCGTCCCGCAGATTCCAGTGATATCGCGACCGGAACACCAGATCGCGGCAAGACCCGACAGCCAAGCTGAATGATGAGATCGGTGTCCTGAATTGTTGCGGCGAAATCAAGTACTCACAATTGCAGGACGTCATTCATTTGCAAAGC
>JAPKCI010000323.1 GCA_028823035.1 Rubripirellula sp. | reverse complement strand
CTTGCACCCGGTCTCACTTGCACCCGGTCTCACTTGCACCCGGTCTCACTTGCACCCGGTCTCACTTGCACTCGGTCTCACTCACTTGCACCCAGTCTCAGTTCGATGAACAGTGCCGTTTCCAGTGCATCCGCTCGCTCTTGATTGTGATTAGCCGTACATTCTTGGCTTCTCTGTGTCGGCATCTTTGTGTCCAACTCTTGGCTGCTGGCATCTTCTTCACTTCAATTGGGCAGCGGAATGGCATCCTGGTACGATCATCCTCAATACTTTGATATGGTGTTCCGCGATGAAACGGCAGCCGAAGCGAAGTTCTTTGAACAGGCTTTCAACCGCTTCGCCGATGGCAAAGTCAAGCGTTTGTTGGAACCTGGCTGCGGAAGTGGCCGCCTGGTCGCTGAGATGGCCTCGCGGGGTTACGAGATGGCTGGCGTGGATCTCAGTCAACCCATGCTGAACTATCTTGCTCGCCGACTCAAGCGGCGGGGCCTTCGAGCCGAACTCCGATGTGAAGACATGACGTGCATGGACTTTGCGGCTCCCTTCGATTCAGCATTCTGCACTTTTAATACGTTTCGGCACCTGACCGAAGAGACGGCGGCGTTGAACCATTTGAGAAACGTCGCGGCGCATCTGAGGCCGGGTGGTCTGTACATTCTCGGCTTGCATCTGATTCCGATGGATGCTGACCCAGAATGCACCGAACGATGGAAAGCAAAGCATGGTGGAACGACGGTGAACGTGACTCTGAAGGTGATGGATTTCAATCGAAAGACGCGAACTGAAATGCTCAGGGTCTCTGTCAAAGCGGAAAAGCGTTCCGGTAAAATTGAGCGGATACGCAGTGAGTTTCCGCTGCGTATCTACACACCAACGCAGGCAAAACGTTTGTTGGCAAAGGTGGCAGATGTGTACGACATCGCTGGGATTTATGACTTCGACTATGATATCGACGAAGATCGGAAGTTCGATAATGACTTGACCGATGCATTATTTGTCCTGAAACGCAAGTGATTTCGCCAAGCGTTTTAGACCTGATTTTCCCTTTTTGCGGTTGCCACGTTAACACGTAGAGGTGAATGCCCAGCGATGCAATCACATCACCAAATTCTGGTAGCAGCCATTCGACAGCCTCATTGCAGGAGAAAAAGTTGTCAACCGATTGTTGTAATCCACTACGAAGTCATTTGATTTTGTTGCGTGGCAGTTGTCTGGCGTTGTTTGCGAGTTTGGCAGTCCTTTGCATGGCGGGTGACGGCCATGCAGCGGATTCACCCAACATCATCGTTGTGTTGGTTGATGACATGGGGTTTTCTGACATCGGCTGCTACGGAAGTGAAATCGAGACTCCCCATCTCGATCGGCTCGCGTCTGAGGGGCTGCGTTTCACTCAATTTTATAACGCGGGGCGTTGTTGTCCGACCCGTGCCAGTTTGATCACAGGCCTTCACCCTCATCAGGTCGGTATTGGTCACATGACGGAACCACCCGATCAATCGCTTGGGTTCAAAGGCCCATACCAGGGATATCTCAACCAGCGTTGTACCACGATTGCCGAAGTGCTGCGGTCGGCGGGATACCACACGTTGATGACCGGAAAATGGCATCTGGGAATCCAGCGCAAAGAGTGTTGGCCATTGCAGCGCGGGTTTGACCGTTACTACGGTGGTCTGTCCGGTGCGTTCAATTATTTTAAACCTGGTGGCGACAGGGGTATGTCGCTGGGGAATGATCGGGTCGAAACCGACGACGACTTCTATGCGACAGATACGTTCACTGATGTAGCCTGTGACTTTATCAGTGACGCATGCAAAACCGATGATCGACCTTTCTTTCTCTATTTGGCATATAACTCACCACACTGGCCCCTGAACGCCAAATGGGAAGACTTTCAGAAATACAAAGGTAAATACTTGGGCGGTTGGGATGTACTGATGAAAAACCGGCTTGCCAAACAGATTGAGCTTGGTTTGTTCCCGTCGCAGACGGCACCTGCGCCGCATGAGGGTCCTGTCTGGGATTCGCTTAGCCCGAAGAAAAGGGAGGATCTGGATTCGATCATGGCGGCCTACGCGGGGTGCATTGACTCCATCGACCAGAACATTGGCAAGTTGTGCGATCATCTGCGTTCATTGGATCAGTTCGACAACACGTTGATACTGTTCCTGTCCGATAACGGTGCCTGTCAGGAAGGTGGCATCCTTGGTCAAGGTTCTGAGCAAATGGTGAAGAACCCTCCTCTCGAGACGGTGGCGGGCGTGCGTTTGGGGCAAGCCTGGGCCAACGCCTGCAATACACCGTTTCGACTCTACAAACACTTTGTCCATGAGGGCGGTGCGTGCACGCCGATGATTGCCTCATGGCCTGCAGGAATGCAGAAGGCGAATCGAGGAGGCTTTGTCAGACAGGCAGCCTATTTGCCTGACATCATGGCCACCTGCATTCAGCTGGCCGCGGCTGACTATCCCCCGCAGATGCCGCCGTGCCAAGGTGAATCTTTGCTGGCCACGCTGACGGGCAGTGAGGCCGTCATTCATGACGACCCGATCTACTGGGAACACGAAGGAAACGCAGCAATGCGGTGGGGGAAATGGAAACTGGTCCGTGAGTACCGCAAGCCGTGGGAGCTTTACGACATCCAACGTGATCGCACCGAGTTGCAGGACCTGAGTGTGCCACACAAGCAGCAACGCGAGCGGATGGTGAAGATGTGGGAAACGTGGGCAACGGCCAATCAGGTTGCTTTCCCTGAACGCTTCAATATGTACGAGTTTCTTCGTAAGAAGCGTGACGCTGCCAAGTCGAAGCCGAAAAACAAGTGAGCATGTGTTTGCCAGAGATTTAACCTGACTTGGGTTCAGCGACTTGGGTTGAGCGACTTGGGTTGAGCGACTTGGGTTGAGCGACTTGGGTTGAGCGGGCCGGGTCAATCCTGTGCGTCACAGTAGTCAGTCATGGGCGGGCAACTGCAAACCAAGTTGCGATCCCCGTAGGTGTTGTCGATTCGCCCGACAACAGGCCAGAATTTTGAATCGCGCAACCGGCTTTCAGGCCAGGCCGCCTGGGCCCTCGAGTAAGCGTGGTTCCAATCGTCGCGGCCTATTTCCTGCATCGTATGGGGGGCGTTTCGCAAGGGATTGTCCTCGCGGTCCAGATCACCGTTTTCAATGGCCCGTATCTCGCCGCGGATAGCAAGCATCGCGTTGCAGAACCGATCGAGTTCTGCTTTGGATTCGCTCTCGGTGGGCTCGATCATCAGTGTGCCAGGGACAGGCCACGACATGGTGGGGCCGTGAAATCCAAAATCAATCAGGCGTTTGGCGATGTCCTCGATGCCGATTCCGGCTGTTTTTTCAAAACTGCGACAGTCGACAATGAACTCGTGGGCGACAAATCCATTGCTGTCTGTATACAGAATGTCAAATTCACCGTCCAAACGCTTGGCCATGTAGTTGGCGTTCAAAATCGCAACTTGGGTTGCCCGTTTGAGCCCTGTGCCACCCATCAGACCGATGTACACATAACTGATCGTCAGAATGCTGGGACTGCCGTAGGGCGCCGCAGATACGGGACCGACTGCGAATTCACCGGCGGTGTCTGGTCGTTCGACAGGATGTTCCGGAAGAAACGGAGCTAGCTGCGGCGCCACACCGATGGGACCCATGCCGGGGCCACCGCCGCCATGTGGGATGCAGAAGGTTTTGTGCAGGTTCAAATGGCAGACGTCAGCACCACAGCGACTTGGGCTGGTCAGGCCAACTTGTGCGTTCATGTTGGCGCCATCCATGTAGACTTGGCCACCATGTTCATGAATGACGTCGCAGACCTCGCGGATGGTCGATTCGAAAACACCGTGCGTTGATGGGTAGGTAATCATCAACGCTGAGAGTTGGTTAGCGTGGGCTTCAGCTTTCGCTCGCAGATTGTCCATGTCTATGTCGCCGCGTTCATTGCATTTGATGGCGACGACTCTCATGCCAGCCATGACGGCAGAAGCAGGGTTCGTGCCGTGTGCCGATGTCGGAATCAGACAGACATCGCGAACATTTTCACGGCTTTCGTTGCGGGCCATGTGCTCATGGTATGCGCGGATCACCAGCAGCCCGGCATACTCGCCTTGTGCCCCGGCATTTGGTTGCAGGCTGACGGCCGCAAAACCAGTGATTTCACAGAGCCAGGCTTCCAGTTCGCGGAAGATGTGGGTGTAACCGCGCCATTGGGTGTCGGGAGCGAAGGGGTGAATGTCGGCGAATTCTGGCCATGTCACCGGAATCATCTCGGTCGTGGCGTTGAGCTTCATGGTGCACGAACCCAAGGGGATCATCGAGTGCGCCAACGACAGATCGCGACTCATCAGTTTGAAGATGTATCGCAGCAACGCGGTTTCGCTGCGGTGCGAATGAAAGACGTCGTGGGTCATGAACGCACTGGTGCGACCGAACTGATCCAATTCCCGCAGGCCTTCATTTTCGGCCTCCGACAGCAATTGGTCGATATCAAAGCTGGTGAAATGCCCAAAGTTGAAAGCCGCCAGCAGATCGGCGATGAGTCTGCGGTCAGTCGTTTCATCGAGCGTAACGCCAAGGGTGCCGTCGTCGTATTCTCGCAGGTTGATGCCGCGTTCTCGTGCAGCGTCGGCAACCTGGCGAGCGGCGTAGACGCGGCCTTTGCCCAAGCGAATCCGGATCGTGTCAAACACAGGCCCAGAGCTCAGTGTGTGGTGACCGAGTCGGGCAAGACCCCGAATCAGCGCGCACGTGTAGGCTTGGGTTCGTAAAGCAATCTGCCGCAAACCGTCTGGTCCGTGGTAGACGCCGTAAAAGGAGTTGATGATTGCCAGCAGTGCCTGGGCGGTGCAGATGTTACTGGTCGCTTTGTCGCGGCGAATATGCTGTTCGCGGGTCTGCATCGCCATCCGCAGGGCGGGGTTTCCCTGGGCGTCCTTGGACACACCGATGATTCTGCCTGGCAGCTTTCTCGCGTGTTTCTGTTCCGTGGCAATGAACGCCGCATGCGGTCCACCCAGTCCCATTGGGACGCCGAATCGCTGTGCGCTGCCGACACAGATGTCAGCACCCCATTCCCCTGGCGGTTTCAACAGCGTCAGCGATAGCAGGTCGGCGGCCACGACGGTCATGCAGCGGTGCTCTTTGGCCTGAATCACTAACTCGCTGTAGTCGTGAATTTTTCCATCCGTCGCTGGGTATTGAAGCAGAATGCCACACAGTCCACCTTCGCCGTAGGAAAAGTCGATCTCGCTGGTTGGACCGACGGTCAGTTCGATCCCCAAACCATCGGCGCGGGTTCGAAGCAACGCCAACGTCTGTGGGTGGCAGTCATCACTGGCAAAGAAGCCTTTTTTCTTCTGCCCCGCGACAGTGCTGCACATCGTCATTGCTTCGGCAGCCGCTGTGGCCTCATCCAACAGGCTAGCGCCGGCCAATGGCAATGCCGTCAGATCGGCGATCATGGTTTGGAAGTTCAATAGAGCTTCCAGCCGACCCTGAGCAATCTCGGCTTGATAGGGTGTGTACTGGGTGTACCAGCCCGGGTTCTCAAGCACATTGCGAAGAATCACCGTGGGTGTCACCGTTCCGGTGTAACCCATTCCGATGCAAGATCGGTAGACCTTGTTTTTGGCTGCGATGGTAGCCAGTCCCTGCAGAAATTCATTCTCGCCCCGCGGCGACGGAATGTCCAATTCCCGATCGAGTCGAATGTCAGCTGGAATTGTGGTATCCGTCAACGCATCCAGAGAATCAAAGCCAAGGGACTCGAGCATCGCTTCCAGGTCTTCCTGACGTGGCCCGATATGTCGTGGGGCAAACGCATCTGCAAAATCGAGAATAGATGACTCGGTCGGTGCCTGAATGGTTTCAATCGGATTCGCGATTTGAGGGCGCATGTTCTCTCGCTTCATTTGATTCTCGTTCTCATTCGCGTCGGATGCGAAAATGGGTTCACGTCTCGGTGCTTGGCGAAGCCCGCAAATGGGCCCGTCTGAACCGGAAGACTTCAAAGTCAACGGGGCAATGAACCGCTTTGCAGTGTGTCCCCGTTTCCCTCGCTCTCGTTTCCGGCGGGTAAACCGTCGACGTGTCAGATCGTCTCAGGATGATCCCGCTGGGAATGATCCCATCGTAGGTGAGAGGTGTTGTTAAGTCATTGGGCCAAAAGGCAATTTTTGGACTCCCGTGTCGATCTAGCCTATGCTCGGCTGTGAAGGCTTAACGATTGGGCCGAAATGAGGGCGGCTCGATGCGGATGAGGGCGGCTGTTTCATCGGTTGGGCGGTCCCCATCGGCAACGGCGACCTCGTCTGCTCAGCGACAGGCTGATGTAGCGGACAGGCTGATGTAGCGGGCAGGCTGATGTAGCGGGCAGGCTGATGTAGGGGGCAGGCACCGTAATGTTGTACAA
>JAPKCI010000322.1 GCA_028823035.1 Rubripirellula sp. | reverse complement strand
GCACCACTTTGCCGTCTGAAGTGCAGGGCACCACTTTGCCGTCTGAAGTGCAGGGCACCACTTTGCCGTCTGAAGTGCAGGGTCGTTTGGTCGAGCCTGCTATTGAGGTGAAACCTGTTGAAGCTGTCCCCGGGGACGCCGAGGTCAGTGATCCAGGTTCTGAAGACCCTGGCAAAGATTTGGCTGATCTACTTAGTCAGGCGATGTCAGAGGGTGAGCTAGCCGAGCAAGCAGTCGAGCCGAATGTGCCCAACGATCAGATTCGGTTTTCGTTTGATGGTGTTGCTTGGCGAGAGGTCATTCGTTGGCTTGCCGAAGAGGGTGGTTTGGCCTTGCACGTTTCTGAGTTGCCGACCGGAAGTTTTAGCTACACCGATCCCGGCGTCTTCACTCACGCTGAAGCGGTCGATCGCATCAATCTGTTTTTGCTTCCCGAAGGTTTCACGCTGGTGCGTAGCGGCCAGTTGCTGTCCGTCATTAACTTGAGTGATCAACGGAGCATGCAACAACTAGATGCCATGGCCGAACTGGTCACAGTTGAAGATCTGCAGGATCGCAATCGGCATGAGGTCGTCAAGTGCATTTTTCCTCTTGGTGACATCGATCCCGAGGAAGCTGTTCAGGAATTGTCAGTCATGAAACTGATGACCACGCCTGAGATATTAGGCAAGACAAAGCAGTTGATCATCACGGACACGGCGGCCAAGCTCCGCGGCGTTCAGTCCATCCTTTCTGCTTTTCAGCCCGAACTGATGGACAATGGAACGCTGGTCAAGAGTTTTAATCTAAAGCATGTTTCGGCGGAGGATGTGCTGTTGGTTGCCAGGCCGCATCTCGGTCTGGCAACGGGCGAGATGATCGGCATTGATGTCAGTATCTCAGCGGATGTGCTGGGCGAGAATATTTTCGTCACCGGCATGGAGGACAAGGTCAAATTGTTGGAGGGGCTTGTCAATGCAATTGACCAACCCGAGCAAAAAGAAGTCACGGAAGAAGGCGAGTCGGTGCTGCGTTCATATTCCATGATCGGCGGTAACGTCGAAACTGTTTACAACGTTTTGCAAACATTGCTGGCAGGTAGAACGAATGCTATCAGGTTATCAATGGATGAGGCTGCGAATACGATAGTCGCATTTGCGCCCGAAGCGATTCAGCGAGAAATTGAGCAGACCGTTTCGCAATTGCAGGCCACTGAGGCAGAGTTTGCGGTGATACCATTGAAGTCGGTTGATCCCTATTTCGTAATCAGCCTTCTGGAAGAGATGCTCGACCTACCCGACTCGTTGGATGATCCGGAGGACATTGATCCTGATGCTCCGAAGATTGACGCGGACCCGGGTAACATGCGTTTGTATGTGCGGGCCAAGAAGCCGCAGTTAGATCAGATCAAACGTATTGTCGAAGGTCTCGACACGGTTCGAACGATTGATAGCGGAAACCAGTTGCGGATCATTCCCATGAAGGGCGAGCGTGCAGAGGATCTGCTGAATTCGGCTGTCAAGTTTTGGAGGGGTGATAATCAGGTCATTCAATACCCTGCTGTGGGAGATTCCGCAGAGATTCAAACCGAACGAGTTGTTAACGGTGCGGACGAAAATGATCCTGGGAAGGATACACCGAGCCCACCGGCCAAGGGGGATTCGGATGGGGCAGGAAAACCCGTTGACGTCAGTGATGGGAAGACCGAAGCACGAGTGAATTCCGTTAGTACTCAAATATTGACTTCAACTTCGAAAGCAGACCCTCCGGTCATTCGCTGTCAGGTGACACCCCGGGGTTTGCTGTTGCAGTCGGATGATCCCGAGGCGTTGGATCGTTTTGAACAGCATTTGCGTTCCATCGCGGGGCCTCTGGATTCGGTTCCTTCGCCTCCGGTGGTGTTCTATCTTCAATACACAAAGGCCGATGACGCTTTACGTCTGCTTGCTGATTTGCTTGATGGTGGCGAGACGGCGATGGAAGGTCAGGCTGGATCTCTGGTCAATGGTTACATGTCCTCGTCCGGGTCGACGTTTGGAAGTTTCGTGACATCGCGTGATGGTTTGATGACACTGACAGCAGGACTGTCGCTGACGGTCGTCGCCGACACACGTCTCAATCGGTTGATCGCACAGGGTTCAACATCAGAGATTGAACAGATCGATGCTTATTTGAAAATCATTGATAAGAATAGCAGTTTGGCAGACGTGAAAACGTACGGACAGTCACACGTGATTGAACTGTTCAATACCAAGGCGATTGCAGTCGCAGAAGTCATTCGGCAAGCATACGCAGGGCGGATTGTTGCCCCGAAGACTGGTGCCCAGTCCGGTAAGCCCGGCCAGCAGGGTGCCGCGCAGAGACCAGACACACGAGAAGACGACAGCAAGGGAAAGAAACCGGCGGCACCGAAAGCCGCAGCACCTCGTAATCTGGAACCTCAAATGACAGTCGCGGTGCATGAGCCAAGTAATTCGCTCGTGGTCACTGCCCCTGAACAGCTATTTCAGGAGGTAGAGCGATTGGCGAAGGCAATTGACACCCGTGGCGAGCAGACGGTTGAGGTGGTCGCACCGGCGAACGGTGCCATTTTTGAAACCCTGCTGCAACAAGTCATGCTAGGCGAAACCGGAACGTCCAGGGGGCGTCCGTCGACTTCCAGCAGGTCTCCCTCGTCAGCATCATCATCGTCAACATCATCGTCCAAAGCAGCTAAACCCTCTGGTCGCTAACGGAATACGGGAAACACTCGATGATCCGATTCAATAGATCCTCCCAGATCCCGGTTTTGATTGCTGCCGGACTGGTCTCGTTGACTGCTTCTGAGCCAGTGATGGCACAGTCGGGTCTGCGGGAATCACTGGAACGTCTTGACCACAACCAGAATGGTCAAATCGATCCCGATGAAATCACTCCGCTTGCCCGCCCTTATCTCGAACGCCTGGCGAAATCGCGGCGAATGTCGTTGGACCGCCCTTACGAAATCGAACGGTGGCAGGAAGCGGCGCGAATCTATTTCGCTTTGCAGAACGGTGTGTCGGGAGAACGCATTCGGTCTGAAACTCGGGCGTCGGTCAAGTCATTTGTCCCAGAGCCTGATGCCGAACTCGTTCCCGAATTCGGGCTGCCGGAAGTGAAATTCCCGTACATTCAGGCAGACTTGGCCGAGGCTGATCGTACGCTGCGACGTTCGGATCGCGATCGCGACGGTTACATTGATCACGCGGAAGCACGGGAAGCTGTCTGGACCCATCGTGATCCCTTTGAGGAAGATTTGAACAAGGATGATCGGTTGAGCCGATTGGAGCTTGCGCAGCGATATGCCCGGCGGCGTTTGTTGTCAGGTGCTTCCGGCGAATTGGTGAAAAAAGCGGGTAGAGTCGGCAGCGGGATCCAACCGGTTCAACGTAATGAGACGGCACAAAGAGACAGTTCACAGTATTGGCGTCGGGGGGGCAGTCGATACTATTTGACTGCGACCATCCTAGGCCGTTTTGACAAGAACAGAAATGGGCGCCTTGATAAAGATGAAACCGGCAGTCTCGGTTTTTCACCAGGGAAAATCGATGTTGATCGTAATGGGGAACTGTCCCGGGACGAGTTGCAGCAGTTTCTGACCGGGTTGCAGGACGAAATGGGTGATCTCGGTGACGATATTCCGGGTTGGTTTTTCGAACTGGATTCCAATCGGGATGAACAGATCGCGATGGTCGAGTTCGCGACGGAGTGGACGGCTGAAAAAATTGCAGAATTCAATTCCTATGACGGCAACGGTGATGGGCTCCTGACCGCCTCGGAAGTTTTGAATGCCAAAGCGCTCGTGGGTGGCAATTACATGAACGAGGATGCTGAAATTCTGGCGCCGAAGAAGACCGTCATTTCAGAAATCGAAGTGCTAGATGACTTTGTGATTGGTGATTTGAACGTGAAACTTTCCATCACTCATTCGTATACATCTTATCTTGATGCTTTCCTGACAGGACCCGATGGTCAGCGAATCGAATTGTTCACAGAGGTGGGCGCCAACGATGACCATTTTGACGGAACCGTATTTGATGACCAGTCTCAGACGCCAATTACCAAGGCGAGGCCACCGTTCAAGGGTTCGTTCATCCCGGAAGGTGCTTTGAAAAAACAGCCCAGTTTGGGGCACTTTAACGGAAAAAGCGTCAAGGGTGTTTGGCAGTTGGTTGTTCGTGGAACGCGGAGCGATCGGTTTGGGATGTTGCACAGTTGGGGGCTGATGGTGATTCCCGTCGACGACATGATGGATCCAGATAATCCTGCCCCCGTGTCGACAACTGCCCAAAATAATCCTGCACCCCAGAGGCAGTATCAGACGAACAGCAGGACGGAAACACAGCCAGCAGCGAAATCACAGTCAACAGAGAAACCCCAGCCAAAGTACGGAAGCAAGGATGTTTCTAGAGAAGATGGACGCAAAATCGCCATGGAAAGATTTCAACAGATCCTGTCCAGTCGCCAAGGAATGACCAGTGAAGAGGCGAAAAAAATCTATATGCAGAAATATGGATCGGGCGATAAGGGAAAACCTCGCGGCGATGACAGAAGGGATGATCGAGGCGGTAAGAAAGATTACCAACGGGGCGGCTGATCGGGATGGTCGTGTGCGTCAGGAAGACTGTTGACACTGTGAATTTGAAGATTGACGTTGGGCAAACCTGGTTCTGGTGCCGGGAAAAGCTTGTGGGCTCCGTCGTCTGGCCCGCTCAAGCGTGTCTGATTGACGGACGTAATAAGTGCATTCAAGAACGCGCAGGCGAGTTCATGTCTCGATGTAAATGCGATTGGTTGGTCGTGGTCGCACTGGCTGTTTTGCTGGTGAAAACGAGCGACGCGGCAACGCCATTCAATGTGGTTCTAATCTTCTGTGATGATCTCGGGTACGGTGATTTGGGCTGCTATGGGTCCAAAGTGAATCGGACCCCCAACATCGATCGGTTGGCTACCCAAGGCCGACGTTTTACTGACTTTTATTCGTCGAGTCCGGTTTGCACCCCATCGCGCGCGAGTTTGATGACGGGTTGTTATCCGCGGCGTGTCGGCATGCATGAAGATGCAACTGGGCACTGGGTTCTGATTCCACGCAGTCGCCGAGGGATGGAACCGAGTGAGGTGACGATGCCGGAGATGCTGAAAGCGGCGGGATACGCCACCGCATGCATCGGCAAGTGGCATCTGGGTGATCAACTCCCGCACCTTCCAACCGCGCATGGATTCGATTCTTACTTTGGAATTCCCTATTCGAATGATATGCAGCAAGCTGGGCGAGGGGATCCGCCCTTGCCTTTGGTACGGCAAAGTCGCGTCATCGAAGCACCGGCCGATCAAGCGCAGTTGACGCAGCAATACACGAGTCAGGCTGTGGAATTCATTGAAAAGAACTGCGATCAACCGTTCTTTTTGTATTTGCCGCACACCTTTCCGCATCTTCCCCTTTTTGCTTCAAAACAGTTTCATGGCAAGAGCGGCAATGGACGCTACGGCGATTCGGTCGAGGAGATCGATTGGTCGACGGGACAAATCCTCGATTGCCTGACGCGTCTTGGTTTGGCCGATCAGACCCTCGTGATCTTCACCTCGGACAACGGATCGAACGGGCGGAATGGCGGTTCCAATGCGCCGTTGGCTGGAAACAAAGGTTCAACGATGGAAGGTGGCATGCGAGTCCCGATGATCGCCCGATTGCCGGGCGTGATTCCGGCTCATAGTGTCTGTTCGGAACTGGCGACGACGATGGATTTGCTGCCAACCCTGAGTGCATTGTCGGGGGCGAAGCTTCCTGAAAAGTTGATCGATGGCCGAGACATTGCGAACCTGCTCCGCGGTGAGCCGGATGCCAAGTCACCGCACGAAGTATTCTATTACTACCGACGTCGGCAGTTGCAGGCGATTCGCTGGGGGCATTGGAAATGGCACTTGCCCTTGGTGAGTACTTATCCAAGGTGGAATGATCCTACTGTCAAAGGGAAGGGAAGGCCGGGCAAGCTGATTGATCTGGAGTCTGATCTGCGCGAGCAGACTGATGTTACAGCGCAGCACCCCGACGTCATCGTGAAAATGAAAGCGTTGGCTGATCGGGCTGTCGAAAAATTGGGGAACACAGGTTCTCAAGGCTTGGAACAACGACCCTCGCGAACTTTGAAGCAATCTGTCCCGCTCGTGATGAAACAGTTGTCCGAAGCGGAAGGCGAACGCTGAAGCCGGGCGCCCAGAACGCATGGCGGCCTGCTGAGTTTCCAGCAGCCCTTCGCGAATCCAGTTCTAAAACGCTTTGCGTTGGGTAGCAGTCGGCTGATCAGCGTCTTCGGGGGGCATGTCCTGAAACGTGACGCGATCGAAAATGATTCGCCACGTTTCGAAATTCGGGCTGCCGCCCATTGAGGGCCCGATTTGTTCCAGCGAAAACTTGCCTTCTGCGGCTGAGTCATCCCTTTTGCGGC
>JAPKCI010000321.1 GCA_028823035.1 Rubripirellula sp. | reverse complement strand
CTTGCGCTTCAGAGGTTTTCACGCTGGTGGATGCCTGCTTGCGGGCGTTGAGGATGCGGTCGCTGTGTGCGCGTCGTGGAGTAGATTCACGATCAGCCTGTTGTCAATGTGATCCGATTGTGAAACAAATTCGATAACCTGAGTGATGAAGGGCATTTCATTGTCATTCACCGATGGTTGATGTCAGTGTGTGCTGCGCGGTCTTTGTTGCCGGCGCGATATGTTTGCCGATGCGATAGTTCTGAGGTTTTTTACTTCGTTGTTGGCTTTGCGCCGTCGTGTTGGATCCAGTGGCTTACTGTCACGGCGGTCGCAAAGAATCGCTTGTTGATCGCGGCACCCACGAGTCTTCACATCGTCGTTTTGTCTTGATTGCAAAATCGCGAGAAAGTTTTTCTTTGTGACACCTCGCGTCCCCAAACTGCTGGCTCCTGCCTGAGTGTCGGTCGTGCCCTCGGCAGATTGGGGTGTGGATGAAGTGATGAAACCAGTGGGGTGGAATGACGATGACATTCCGCATGCCGCGTCGGATTTGGCAAATGAAATTAAGCGAGTAGATGTAAAATCCGATAGGGCTCGAAATTATGGTGCCTTTTATTCGGATGATAGAAGGTTGCGAAATTCGCTCGCTTTTTGTTCCCATGCTTCGCTCTTTAGTTGAGCCTGAAGCAGGTGTTGGTCAATTGCATTGCCTTGCGATCCCTGAAGATACGAAAGAGTCAAATTAACAAATTCGACTTCGGAGTTTGCAATGTTCACGCATTCCGACCAAGGACGGACTGCCGGAAGATTGGAGGTCACGACAGGTCGGCCTGTTGCCATGTATTCTTTGAATTTCAGCGGCTGCATCGCACGCGTGACGGGTAAATCGGCATAGGGCATGATCAGGACCTGCGCCGCAGCGGCCATTCTGGGCAGGTCCGTCATGGGGACAGGGCCTATTCCCTCGATGTTCGGATGTTCCATCAGACGCGGGTCCGGGTCCTGCTGGGGACCAGCGAGTACGATTTTCCCGCTCTGCATACTGTCCGCCAGTGCAAGCAGCCAGTCCGCTTCCATTCTTCGGTCAACAACGCCCCAAAAAAGTGCAACCGGTTCGCCGGTTTGGTGAGTAGGCTGATCGCAGTGCCAAAAATCGAGGTCCACACCATGGGTGAGCAGATGAACGTTGGGGGCGTGAGGGCGAATCGAATCCACAAGGTGATCACTGACCGCGATCACGCAATCCACCTTCTTGATGAGTTCGTTCTCCATCTCATGCAGGATCTCCCCTGATAAACCTGGCCATACCGAAAAGTCGTCAACGCAGTAGTAAACCCAGCGTTTTGCCGGCAGGCGACCGACAAGATCTGCAGTAATTGGCAATGTTGTGATGATTGTCCGATCTCTTGCGTCGGACTCCAACTGCCGAGTGAGCAAACGCCGGTTCAGTGCTCGGGTGCTTCTGCTTTGTATCCAAGGCCACATCATTGGATTCTTGACCGTCAGGCCATCTGGAAGGCTCGCCGTCGAAGCTGACCTACCAGGGGTGCACCACTGCAAGACCTTTTCAGCTCCTCGCCTAGCAGTAAGCAAGTCAATCCTTGGGGGCCTCATGGCAATGGTGTTGACCCAAGTGACCCTGTGGCGTGGCAGTAATTCGCGGATCAAGTGCTGACAGCTGCTGGGGTGTCTTCCCCAATCGTCCGAAAAAACGAGCAGGTCGTTTGCGTCAAAAGCATTTTGCATGAAAGAAATCAAACAACTTTGGATTTTAGTTGTGGGTAAGCCTGCCGTGAGACTTCAACAATGCATGCTCTGTTTCTATCCAACACGTGTGACTGGATTGAGCAAGTATGCTGCGAATATGGTGAGCGTGTTCATGTTTCAAGGGTTGGGGACTTCCACGCAGCGACCTGAGCCCAAGAGTGGTTATCGCCTGAGCAAAATTACCAAGATCACCACCGCTAAAATACTAAACAGTACGCCAGAGATGGCGATGATTATTTTCGCATTTCTGATGGCTCTCGTTTTTTGCGATAGAAATGATTTCTGAGGTGCGAAAGTTGTCACGCTTGCTGGCGGGCTGGGCGTCATTTTTTCAAGTTGGCCGCTGGAAAAAAAGTCGTGGCTGTAACCATTGCTCAGCAACAAGGCGATCGGCCGACACAGGCCTTTTGTTTCAAATTCATTCAGTTGTCGGACTGACTCCTTGAAAAAGAAACTCGCTTTTTCAAGGAAGGTTTGTTTCTGCTGTTCCGATGCGTGGCGAGCGGCCCATTGGAACACTTCTACTTTCCGCATGTCCTGCGCGGCCCAAGTTTCGGTTGGGAATTCCAGCTTTTCTGGTTTGTCAAGGAACGGGTATTCGTGCTCCGCCATCCAGTCCGCGTATCGCAGTAGTGTCAGTTTGGCGTACGAGTACATTTCGTCGATCTCGTCTAACGAAATTTTGATCTCCAAGTAGCGTCCCAACGCTTGTAAAAACATCAGATAGAACCACTTGTTCTCGGAGTCGCTCAAGTCGAGTGCAGCGATATCCTGATCTGGATGAACCACTCGTCGAATGATGTGTTCTGCTTGATCAAGAAAGCGTCGCTCATTGGTCGCTTCGAATGCTGTGACCAACACCTCGACGCAGTTAGCGGGGCCTCGCCCTGGGCCGTGGTAGTACTCGCTTCCACTGGCCGTCGTGAGGCCAGTCTCGCCACCGGCAAGAAAACGGTATTTCGTTCGGCGTCCATCCTCCGACGCGATCATCCATTCGCCCAGTTTGACGACGGCTTCTTTTGCTGCCACGTCACCAGTTAGGCAATAGTAAAGGTAGAGGCCGCGACTGTAGGCGTGCCCAGATGATGGTCCTCCGCCACACGTGCCCTTGGGATATGTGCGGTGGGTTGAAAGACCTGCGTCCACGTAGTGGACGGTGTGCCAAAACATGCCGTGGTTGTACACGGCACGATCTTCATCGGTGTGGTAAATGTCAATGTCGATGACATGCCGGGCCAGATCACGCATCAATTCAAACCATCGCGAATCACCGCTGCGAAGGTAGTTGATGCCCAGTCCCAGCACCATGTCGTACTGATTGTTGTAATGTGAGACCAGTAATTTATCTGGCGCGCTGTGGATCGCTTCGTGGTCGCCCCAAACATCACCAAAGTGTCGCCAGCCATATTGATCGATGCTTTCACGCTTTTCGTAGAAACTGTTGTTCCCTGTGATGGCTTGGTCAACCAGATCCAAGTACGGAAGGCTCGACTTTTGATTTCTCGCCGTTAGCCATGGGATCACCTTGGTCGATGCTATCCAATCAGGGGCAACTGTTGCCGTGTTCGGTCGGGCGTAGTCTTCAAGATTTTTTTGGACGTCTTTGGGGGCACCAGTCGCGATTAGAAAATCACAACTTACCTGTTCACCAGGAAGTACTTCATGCGGCCGCCCAAAAGAACTCGAGAGAAACTCGCAACATAAATCGCCAGAAGTACAGAGTGACAATGATTGGGGGAACTTCTGCCAGAAATGCGAGATGTGGACGCCGAGTGCCGTCCCCGTTTCGCCCATGAGAATGACGCTCGGTTCCGCCCGTTGCCCCTCGGTGGTTTCGCCATCAATGATTAGTTGGAATCCTTGAATTGGCTTGTGGGTTGTTCCGTTCTTGTCACGGTGGATCTGCAATGGTGCGTTCGGACTGCCGCTTGCAAGTTGGTTAAGTTGTAGTTGGTTGCCAGTGATTGGTTGCCATTCGTCTACAGTCGAAAGTTTTAAACGTCGATGAAGTGTTTTTCCGCTGTCCTTTGCAGGAGGATGGAGTGGCTTGAAGCGGACTGTTGCTCGTTTGATGCAGGCCGAATTCGCATCTCCGAGTTCCCATATCCCGCCAGGGTGTGATGCTGCTCTTGGATTTCGGATTGCTAATGTCCACCGATGAAGACCATCGTCACCTATTCGATGGCTTTGAGCGAGAAGTTCAAGATCTTTCGCTGAACCGTCTTCAGTTAAGATGCCAGCGAGATGTTGGGTGCGTCGGTCATCCGATGCAAGTGAACACGCTTTCAACTCTTTGGCAGTCAAGAGTTTGCCACACTCCAGTTCAACCTCAACGGTCATCGAAAATCCAGAGCCAATCAGAAATGCCCCGTTATCGTAGGGAGTGTGTTGTGTGGGCCTTGGGCGAGTTCTACCAATTGTCGCGGGAGTAAACTCGGAGGTGGTGTTTTTTGATAATTGGAAACTGCTCGATGACGCTCCAGTTGACCATGAAACGTTTAGCCATTGAATTGAATTGTCTGGCCAATGCGTTCTCTCTACAAAATCGCAGGGGATTGCATCCCCTCTTTCGTTGGTCAGTGAGAAATCAGAGCATTTCATTGACCAGCCTTGCGGCAGTGGAACATTGGCACACTGGTGTGGAGCCTTGTGGCAGCTTGGAAACAGTTTGATTTTCGTAGGATTTTTCACTGTAAGTGCTGATGTTTTAAATGATTCCCAGGTTTGACGCTTGTGGTTTCTGCTCATCGGCGGGGCAAGCGGCCGACGGTACTGCGTTCGATCTTACGTGGCAGAGGGGATGTGATGCTGGGGAGTTGAGAACGTGAGTTGTCCCGGCACGCTGGATTGTTCGTCCGCCCGAATATTGATCAGTGCGTAGCCGGCCACCAGGAAAATGTAAGGCGACTCAATGAGCAGTCCACTGGAAAAGATACTTGCACAGAAATACGAAGTTAGGCCGCATAGTACGGATAGATTGATCGGTCCCAGTACGTAATCATCGCGATCATACGTTTTCCATGCGTGCAGCATCGGGATAGCAAATAAGCTGAGAAAAATCAGTAAACCAGGGATTCCAATCCCCGTGCTGAGGTCAAAGAAAACGTTGTGTAGTGCTTTGCTTCCGGAGTTAATGGGGTCGCCTTCCCAGTACTGGGGACGCGGCACAAGGTATCTGCCCGCATTGGGCCCAACACCGAGCAAGGGGTGGTCAGCGGTGATTTTGGCACCTGCCTTCCAGAGATAGAATCGTGACTCGGCCGAGCTGTCTCGGTTCTCTGCTGATTCAAAGATGGTCGAGAATTCTTTTACGACGCTTGGGCCGGCGAGAACTACTACGCATGCAATCGCGATGGTAAAGTCCCTCAGGTTTCTACGTGACCGCGGCGCTTTCCAGAGCAGTAGTGCGATCCCAGGTAGAGCACCAAGCATAGCTCCCCGAGACATTGTCAACATTACTTGGTGTATCAGGAGCAATGAAGCGAGGAAATAGCAGACTCTTCGCCATGCAATCCGCTCGAACACGGCAAACGAAAGCCCGACTGCTATGAAGGGAATCATCATCAGTGACAAAGTGTTATTGTCCAACTGATAGGAGCCCCACTTTGAGTACGCAAAACGCGTGAATCCTGTCTGGAAATAATCCAAATTGATTTGGTACGAGTTGTAGGAGATCCCAATAAGGGATGCGACAAATAAGAAGGTGACATGCTGCCGCGTGCGAATTACCAAGATGGCGATCATCGCAACGATGAGTTCTTTCCAAAGAACAGAGTTAAATGCGTCACTCGTTGGTGGGGAAATGGACTGGCTTGCTGAGATGAAACAGATAACGAAAAATAGCCAGCCCAAGAGTATGCCTCTGCGGCAGGGGCGGGCTTGTTTTGCGAATTTGAATCCTTGAAACACCAGCCCGATTATCAAGGCCGCGAATAGGTACTTTTGAAACGCAATGTCTTGCGGTACTACCCAACGCCAATTCCATTTTGGGTCCAATAAGTAGAAGAAATAGAATCCAATAGCCCCGAGTGCCGGGCGGAAAAGACAAGCAGCAACGATGGCTATGAAGATTAAACCTACAAAAACTAAACCGAGCATGGCTGTTTTCTTTGCTCTATTACCGCGTTTGCTGATGGATTACAAAGAAAGTCGTTGTGCCAGACTGTCATTGATGGTCCTTCCCTTGACCCATGGCTTGAGTTTGCTACGCACGCGACTAAGTAGGCTGTCTCGATAGCCATCACTGCAATTGTCTCCATGGCCGAGCACGTACCCAATTAATGGTTCAGAGAACGTGGTGTATGACGTGTTGAATTCATCTTGGAAATAAGTATGCATTTTTGCGTGGGGGTAACGGAACCACGGGCAGTCAACTTTTTCCGGTTCCGTCGCATCCGGGGCGATGTTCAGATGTTTGACAGCCAATACGGACGTGGAACCACAGTATTGAGAAAGTTCGGAACAAGTGATGAAACGTCGTTGTCGCGGATAAATCATGTATCCACCATCCACGACCGCTCCATGTTCGCAGCCGTCGTGTGCGAGAGTGTCAACAAAGTTTGAACACAGCAAGTCATCCGCATCCAGTGTGAACCAGTGAGTTATGTCGTGTTCATTAAGGGCTTGCATCCCACGTAGGATTTTCGAATTCTTGTCCCGCGTAAATAATCGTTGATTGTCTGTTGCGAATTCTCTGGCT
>JAPKCI010000320.1 GCA_028823035.1 Rubripirellula sp. | reverse complement strand
GACAAGTTCTGACAAGTTCTGACAAGTTCTGACAAACATCAAGCCTTCGCCGTAGAGCAGGCCAAATCACGACTTAAAGTTGATCCCAATAAATGAATAAGTCAATCTCGTCAAAAGCAACACACAACAACTCGGGTCCAAACCCGACCATGTCCGAGGCGCGGTTGCGGACAATCCTTGAGTCCGAGCCAGAATGCGTAAAAACGGTGAATGCAGCAGGGCAACTCGTCGATCTAAATCCCGCCGGTCTGAAAATGATGGGTGTCACCGATATCGAGCAAGTTCGGGGTACGCATCTCTCAATGCTCATCGCCCCCCAGGACTGGAATAAATATCAGGAGCACATGGCGGCCGTCTTCAAGGGCGAGACGAAGCACTGGCAGTTCCGCTGTAATTCACCAACCGGAGAACAGCGTTGGATGGAACAGACCGCCGGCCCCGTCCGTTCCCCGGAAGATCCTGAGGTCATTTCCGAGATGGTCGCGATCACACGTGACATTACGGAAAGGAAATTGGCCGAACGACAAATACTCACGGCAAAGCAAGAGGCCGAGAAGTCCAATGCGGCGAAGACAAACTTTCTAGCCAACATGAGCCACGAAATACGTACGCCGATGAATGGAATTCTCGGCATGGCCAGCATGCTGTCAGAAACTGAACTCACCGAAGAGCAGGAACAATGGATCGATATCATCAAACAATCAGGCGAATCCCTGATTGGTATTCTGAATGATATCCTCGACCTTTCCAAAGTCGAAGCCGATCGAATTGAATTGGAGCGGCTTCCCTTTTCCTTGCATGATCAAATACAAAAACTCCAACAAATACATGAAGCCAAAGCCAAGCAAAAAAGACTGTCGCTGAAATTCATCGAATGCGGGCATTTAGATATTCTGCGATATGGGGACCCGACGAGGCTTGTCCAAATCCTCAGTAATGTTCTTGATAACGCCATCAAGTTCACTACCGCAGGAGCGATCAATGCGTATTTCACCTGCGGTTCCTGTCTCGAAGAATCCAAGGGCCCCGAGCATGTCCAAATCCGCATCCGGGATACAGGTATCGGCATGACGCCTGCCCAGATGGAACGAGTGTTTGAACCATTTACACAAGCCGACACGACGACCACACGGCGTTACGGCGGCACGGGACTTGGTCTGACAATCGCCAAAACTCTCACCGAGCTAATGGCTGGAACGATCGCCGTAGAAAGCCAAGTGCAAGTAGGCACCACCTTTGAAATCAATCTGCTCTTGCCGCCCACTGTAGACAAGACGCAACTGGATCACGAAACCACCGATCAAAGCAAGGAAACAGTCGGGCCAGACGAACCAACTGAGCGAGTAAGAATCCTGGCGGTCGAGGACGGCGAGGTCAACCGGATTGTGCTGTCGCACATTCTCAACAAACTGAACGCCGAAGTCGTAATGGTCCATGATGGTGAAGAAGCCATCGAAGCATTCAATAAAGAAAACTTTGATCTGATTCTGATGGACATCCACATGCCAGTGATGGATGGCATTACCGCATTGAAAGAGATCCGACGCATCGAACAGACACAAGGGTCAGAACAAACACCGGTTGCTGCCTTGACTGCCAGCGTGACGAATGAAGAAGTTAAAAACTACAAAAAGTACGGCTTCAGTCACTGCATTGCCAAACCAACCGCACCAGATGTTATCCGCGAACTGGTCGATTCCATCCGCTCTTAGTCGATTTACTACCGGTTGACTGGCCTGCTGGAATTTCAAGCGTGAAAACTTACGGCGAAGGCTTCCCTAATCTTCCCCAGGCTCTGGTTCGGCGTAACAAACGAACCAGCAAAGCGTTTCGCTTCATCAACCCACCTGACGCTTGATCTCTGAGGCGTTGATTTTGTTGTAAAGGGTTTTCAGACTGACCCCCAACTCCTCGGCCGCAGCCGGTTTGTTACCGTCATGCCGTTCGACCGCCCGTTCAATGGCGATCATCTCCAATTCACGCAGTGTCATGGGTCTTGAGTCGCGGATTTCTTTCCTCAACTGGCGTTTCCCGAAGTGACGCGGCAAGTCGCTCTGATCGATCGGCAGCGATTCACAGAGGATGGCCGCGTGCTCTACCACGTTGGCCAATTCTCTGACATTCCCCGGCCATTGATGGCCCTGCAATTCCTGCAGTGCAAGGTCCGTGAACAGGGCGTTGTCACTACCATCGGTTCGATGCCTTCGCAACAGATGCTTCGCCAACAACAGGATATCTTCAGGCCTCTCTCTCAGGGCGGGCACGTTAATTTCAAATGTATTGATTCGGAACATCAGATCCTCGCGGAATGTTCCCTGTTCAACCATCTGCTCAAGGTCACGATGCGTAGCACCAACAATGCGCACATTGACATGGACGGTCTGATTATCGCCCAACCGTCGGATTTCACCCGTCTCAAGCACCCGCAACAATTTGGCTTGCATCGACAGCGGCAATTCACCAATCTCATCCAGAAAGACCGTGCCACCATCCGCGACTTCGAACAAACCGGTGCGTGACGCATCGGCCCCCGTAAACGCACCCCGACAATGCCCAAAGAGTTCACTTTCGATCAGGTTTTCGGGTAGCGCACCACAGTTAACGGCAACCATCGGCTGATCAGCACGCAGACTGCATTCATGCAGCGCACGAGCAACAAGCTCCTTGCCACAGCCGGTTTCGCCTCGAATCAACACCGTACTCTCCGTCGGCGCCACTTTGGAAATCAACTGGCGAACACGATCCATCGCATTTCCACTACCAACCAGATCACCATCCCCCTCAGCACGTCGCAGACGATGCTGCAGAGCTGCCAGTTGGCGTTTCGTCTGCCGACGTTCATTGACGCGGCCCAACAAGCCTGCAATGTCGGCCAGACGACACGGTTTCGTGAGGTAATCAAATGCCTGATGTCGCAGTGCTTCGATGGCTGTTTCCTGACTTGGTTTGCCAGTTATCACCACCGCTTCGATTTCGGGCCGCAATTCACGGGCTCTGGCGATCACATCGATTCCGTTCATGCCAGGCATGTCGAGATCGACCAGCAAGCAATCGAAAGGTTCTTTTTCCAATGCTGCAACCGCCGTCAAACCATCCGGGCAGACAGTCACTCCGTACCCCATCCTTGGCAACTCAGTGCGCATCAATTCCTGGAGGTTTCGTTCATCATCTGCGAACAGAATTCGCATCGATGGCTGTTCAACTGATTTTCTGGTACGACTCATGCTCTAATCCAATCGTGACACGACTTCCTGTCTGTTCGTCCTCAGTTGCTGCGCACGGCAACAACATTTCCATTTTGGATCCACGCCCCTCACCTTCGCTCATCGCCTGAAGTGAACCTCCGTGCTTTGACACGATCCGGTAGGTAATGCTGAGTCCCAACCCTGTTCCTGTGCCGTCACGTCGGCGGGTAAAAAACGGCTCAAACAAGTGCTCCTGCACTTCGTCGTTCATCCCACACCCGTCATCTTCGACAATCACCGACGCAGAATCTCCCTGCGTACCCACGTAGATATTGACCGACCCGTCCGCGTCAACGCTTTCCAGTGCGTTGGTAATAAGGTTCAACACCACCTGCCGGATTTCTTGGGGATTCACTTCGGCAATCACCTCGTTCTCACCCCGGGTAGTCAACTTCTTGCAACGGAATTCCCCGAGATTGCTGACCATTGCCACCACATCATGAACCAGTTCAACAATGTCGGTCGAAGCACGTCGCACTTCACTCAGGCGGCTGAAATCCAGCAACTTCTCCGTGATCCTCTTGCAGCGATACGCTTCATCCTCAATCCGACGCAGATTATCCGTTAGGTCTTTCTGCAATTCTTCATCGATAACACGCTGGTCTGTGGGCAACATCCCAAGTTCTGACAATCGCGACTGCAACGATTCCGAACTCCAAGCAATCGCTGCCAGCGGATTATTGATTTCATGAGCCACACCGGCAGCCAGAAAGCCAACGCCAGCAAGCTGTTCGTTCTGAATCACCTCGCGACTTCGTTCCTGAACCTGACGATCGAGACCTTTGCAAGTGGCATCCAGTTTCCCCAACGTGCTCTGAAAACGAGCGGTCATCCCATTCATCGCCTGAGCCAACTCGTTCAATTCATCATCGGTTCCCAAGTCGATTCGATGGTCAAATTCACCACCGGCGACTAAACGGGACCCGCCAATCAGCGTACGAAACGGCTTGGTGATGTAAGAAGTGAATGTCCAGAACAATCCCACAGCAAAAACAATCGTGGCGGCCAAACACACCCACGCCACGGTCCGCCACGTACGAGCCTGAATTCGAACCTGCCTGCTGTATTGTGTAAAACGCTCGTGAATGTCGGTTGCGTGATTTTCGGTCTTGTCTACCAAGTCGTCGAGACTCTCGCGGATCTGTCTCTGACGATCCACGTCGGTGAAATACGCAATCTCAACAGCTTGCAATTCTTTGAGGTAATCAAACTCGGCTTGAATGTCAGCCAAAGCCAATTCACGATCGGATGCAGGCAAAAGCAGTTCTGTCGATTGAGAACTCGACAAGTTACAGCAAGCCTCAAGTTTGTTACTGAAGGCAGCAAGTAATTCTGTAAACATGGATCCGTGGGCTGCCAAATTATGCAGCGGGTTGTCCTTGAGCTCGGACGTCAATAGCCCCGTCGGCTCAAGAGCCGCAATCTTGCTCTCGAAGCTGCGACTCAAATCATCAGCTGTGGAGATCAATTCGCTCGCATTGCGAACATCAACAGAATGCTGCGTCACAGCAATCGTCAGACTTTTATAACTACTCAGCACGAAAGCGATTGCAACAACCAGCGAACAGAAGATCACCAACAGCGATGCCAACGCGATAACCAGCTTCATCCGTATGGACGTTCGTTTCAACACGCGATTGCCCTCCCTGACAACGGACGTGAACTTTCCTTCAATCACACTCCAGATTATCCCCCTCAATCTCGGACGGCAAGACCGAAGCTCATTTCCGCAGATGCTAGCAAACCCAGTCTGCAAGCTCGCTACAACACACAGAAGAACGGATTGCGACCCGCCAACGGTTCCCCGCTGTTAACAATTCGATCGATTTTCTTGGCGGCGTTTGGACTGGTCACTTGAGTGATGCATCACAACACCTGGGTCGGTCCAAGAATCGCGAGCCTGCTGCTGAGCTGTTTCCGCGTTACGACTGTCTACGCGTTACGACTGTCTACGCGTTACGACCGTCTGTTTCTCCGTGAACGGAACATCTTTCCTCACTTCTCGGACCGATGCGACCGGACAGCCACTAGTGAATTGGTGAAATCGAACCGATCCAAAGATTCCATACGGTGGGTCGCCGATCGGTATCGATTGATCGTCATCCAACGCCGTACCAGCTTCACCACTCCCGCAGACACAAGCCATCACAACATGTCGCCAACACCGACGTCGCAAATCAACGATCTCGAGCCAGGCCAGCTCCTCACGGAACTTGAGCAGCGACAGGACGATGTGCTGGAACAACTGGACGCGTTGGACAACCAACTGCAGGAAGTGCTGCGGGGCCTCGGGGTAACACTCGACGACGAAATTAACGAAGAATTGGTGTAATATCAGACCGAGTTCTCAATGCGAGCCAGTCGGCCAGTCAAGCGAGCCAGTCGGTCAGTCAAATCCTGAATCTCGCCATAGGCGGGTCAGCAGGGCAATTCGGCGAGAACAAGCAGGCTTTCGTTCGCGTCAGAATTGCAATTCAAGCGGGAAAAAGTGCTGAAAATCGGCCGCAGCATTGCCACGCAGGTGAACGGATCGTTAGACTTCCCGACTGGTGGCGTAGCATCGGGCAGGCCTGAGAGGAAAATCCCCCTAAAGAGAGAAAACATCTGGCAATGCATTCGGAGCAGAAATGGTCAAGTTAGTGGTTCGCGACCGGGAAACCATCCAGGAAGCAGTTCGTAGATTCCGAAAATTGGTAGAGCGTTGCGGCATCAAGAAAGAGATGCGACGCCGGGAATTCTACGGAAAGCCGAGCGAAAGCAATCGTCGAGCAAGCTTGCAAGCCGAACGTCGAGCACGCCGAACCCGATTGCTCAGCCACTAGCACCTTTTGTTAAGCCGACGTTGTCGTCTTGCCGAATACACAAAAGATTGCCGGCTCGCCAGTCGAGGCCGGTCGCCAGTCGAGGCCACTTGGTTGGCCTCAAGCAACAGAATGAAGTGAGCCTGACCGTTCATCAAGAGGGTCAAGCGTTCCATTAAAAACAGCTTTATTAACAACGCAGAGGATGAAGAAACACAAGGGCGATTAGCTCAGTTGGCTAGAGCGTCTCGTTTACACCGAGAATGTCGGGGGTTCGAGTCCCTCATCGCCCATTCTCGCAGATTGCAATTCTGCGAAATCATCCGCAGGCCCGCGAAAATCACTGGATTTTCGTCGGGCCTTTTGCGTTGGTGGACCCCGTGGGGTCAAAAAAGTCGAACGAACACCTTGGCCGATGATTTCCAGGGTTGCGT
>JAPKCI010000005.1 GCA_028823035.1 Rubripirellula sp. | reverse complement strand
GTTGCGCAGTAAACGGTTGCGCAGTAAACGGTTGCGCAGTAAACGGTTGCGCAGTTGATGTGCCAGTTGATGGCAGCGTACTGCCGTTTACCGCACCTAGTGCTGAAGCAACGGGATCAATCGTGCGCCCCGCCCGGTCAACATTCGGTGCAAGCGTCTGTGCTGATCCAGCGAGAGAGGGTGGCACAGAAGGAAAACTGAACCCGGACGCCGCTGGAGTGGTATTTTCTGGCTTCCACACCGTGACCGACCGGGAATTGGTAGCTGGATTGAGGCATCGCTCACTCGAAACGCTGCGAATTTGAGGAATCTCAACCGCCGTGAAATCGTTTGTTTTTTGCTTTGTGGCAGCACCTATGGCCGAACTGCGACCATCAAATCGCTCGGTAACAAAGGTGTCTGGCACGACAAAGGTGTCTGACACGAGGACGACGGCAGTGTGCAATCGGTCAGAGCGGCTGGCGAAATCGATATCGAATGGACGCTCAGGTATTTGCCGATTGCACCCACCAAAGCTTCGATGTTCGAGCTCTGGCAAGCTCGATTCGAGGCTACCCCCTGCGTACACCCGTATGGTTTCAGGCACGACACATCGGTCGTCTGGGTGGCGAGCATTTGCAACGCTAAACAAGACCACCATTAATAGCACTGGGACTCCGCCCATCGTTCAATCCTTGAATGATGCTTATGGGTCGTGGCGGTGCCAACTACCGTTCGGCGCAGCAAACCACGAGGATTTTGCGTGATCGTAACGCCAAGGCCGGACGTTGGTAAAGAGAGATTTTCCCGGCACCTCGCGTCGCAGGACCAATAATCAAAAGTTATGAGTATTTTGAAGGCTCATTTCGCCAATGCAAGCAATCGTGCATGACCTTCAATCAACATTTCACACACCGTTTCGATCTCATCTGAATGATTGAAGCGACCGACTCCGAATCGCGTGCTGCGTCTTGCCATTGATTCGTCAAGACCCAATGCCGTCAATACATGGCTGGGAGCAGAATGGGCCGCACTGCAAGCCGAACCGCTGCTGAAAGCGATCTCCGGCACTGCGGACATCCAAGCCTGCCCTTCGATTGCTGGCAATGCAAAATTCAGGTTTCCTGACAAACGTTCCCCCTGTTCCAACCCGGGACCATTCAGATGTAAACCATCAATAGCCGCAGTCAGCCTGCTCCAGATCTGGTCCCGCAACCGAGCGATACGTTCATTGTGTTCCAACATTGAATCCGAACAAAGCTGCATGGCGGTGGCAATTCCGATGATCCCTGCGGGGTTCATGGTTCCGCTCCGGATACCCCGTTGCTGCCCACCGCCGACGATTTGCGGGTTGAGGCGGACGCGTCGATGTGAGTTCCCCACCACCAGTAAACCAGTCCCCTTTGGACCATAAAGTTTGTGAGCAGTGGCACTCAGCAAGTCGATATCGGTATTGATGACGTCGACTGGAATACGGCCCACAGCCTGGGTTGCATCGCTATGCAGAAGTGCCCCACGGTCATGACACATTCGGGCAATCTCTTTCATCGGGGCAATCGCTCCGATTTCGTTATTCGCCCACATCACCGAGACCAGCGCCGTGTCGTCGTCGATCGCCTCGTCAAGGCGTTGCATGTCCACGACACCAGCGTTGGATAAACCTGTTGGCAAAACGGGAACATAAGTGACACGAAATCCATGTTGCTGCAATTCGGCAAACACATCCAGCACCGCAGGATGTTCGGTCGTCACCGTGACAATATGTCTGCGTTTCTGTCGTGGATGTGTACACATACCGCGGATTGCCAAATTATTGCTTTCCGTAGCACCACTGGTCATCACTAGGGAATCAACTGGCACATTGAGAAACTGAGCCATTTTGGCAATTGCATTTTCCATTGCACTTTGCGCGTCTGCCCCGAGTGCATGGCTACTGTGAGGGTTGCCATAGTGTTCTGATAACCAAGGCACCATCGCCTCGACCACCCGAGGATCACAACGTGTGGTTGCGTGATTGTCCAGATAAATCATTCAGCTGACCTGTAGTTTGACGAATGGCGACGGCAGATCGAATCGACCAGAGCGTTGTCGCAAGCACACTTTAAAGTCCCGCCGACGCGAACAACAGACAACCATTAATACAGCGCATCAATGGCAAGTTGACTCCAAGTTTCCAGTCGATCCCTTTCGGCCCGTAAGTCCTCAATCGTGACGAATCCACCCTCCGCCAAATCAGCTTCATTGCTGGAAACCTCAGGCCCTTCGAGTACGAACCGATGTACCACGCCGAGATGCACTTTGCCCACATCATTGGACGGATCGTAAATGAGACCTTCCCGAGTCTCGCTGTAACCTGCGGTCAGACAAACTTCTTCAGCCAACTCTCGCTGCATCCCAGTTGTATACGGATCAGCACCCTCGGCAGAATCTTCGCGGCTGATATGTCCGCCGATACCGACACTGCGTTTAGCGTGCAAACGTGATTCTCCACCGCCGCCTCCACGAGTGTAAGTAAAGAGTCTGGTGACCCCATCGCTGTCCGTCCAGTCGAGTAACACGTAGGGGATCAATTGTTTGAAAGATGGATCCGTTTCCATAGCACCGCGTGGCTCGAAAGAAAGCTGATCACTACCCAAAATTGGGATCAGGAAGCGATCAACATCAGATTCGAAGCCTTCGATCGAGCCAATTTTCTGGATCACCGATTCTGGAATGACAAGAATGTGTTCTTCTGGGACCGACAATGCGTTCTCCTTGGAGGTACCGGGTTTCAGGTGAACTGCGACAGTATCCCGCAGTATGATGCAAAAGTATGATGCAAAAGCATGATACAAAGTTGATTCGTATTCGGGCCAAAGTTCAAGGCAGGGGCGAATCACTATTGGCGAATCATTATCATTAGCATCGCCGATTTGGTTACGCCATTCACCCCCCTGCTTTTTTAGCTCGCTCGTTTTTCTGGATTCCCCTCCAAGTCGCGGCAACGGTGTTTTCGAATCAACTGGTGATTTCTGATCGAAGGGCCGGGCTTATCGGGTGAAACCTTGCATGACCGCTGGATTCGCACCTCACTCATGTTTCCAACTCAAGAACAAAAACACCATGGAAATCAATATGGAGTCCGCTGTTTCCCGACGATCCTTTGTCAGTACAGGATCAAAAGTCAGTACTTGCCTGCTCACATCCTGCTTGCTTCCCGCAGTTCACGGTACACCACCAGCAAGGTCAAAGATTCGGATTGGTCAGATTGGCACCAGCCATCCACACGCCTCAGGGAAACTGGCCGCCATCCGTGGACTGGACGAGATTTACGAATTGGTCGGTGTGGTCGAACCAGACGAGAAACGTCGTCAGGCGGTTGCCATGACCGAAGCCTATCGCGACGTCCGCTGGCTGAACCAACAGGACCTTCTGGATAGTGATGTTGCTGCAATTGCAGTTGAGACGCGTGTATCGGAACTTGTACCGACAGCCATCAAGTGCATTGCAGCTGGCAAGCACATCCATCTGGACAAACCTGCCGGTACCTCCATGTCAGCCTGCCGCGAAATGCACCAGCAAGCCAACCAACGTGGATTAACAATCCAGATGGGTTACATGCTGCGATACAACCCTGCATTTGTGCTGCTATTTGATGTAGTAAAAAAGGGGTGGCTGGGAAGAATCACGGAACTGACTGCTGAAATGGGAAAAATGGGCAATGGCTCTCTGAGAAAGGAACTCAGCGAATTTCCCGGCGGTGGCATGTTCGAACTGTCGTGCCACATGATCGATGCGATGGTCACAGTGCTGGGACGTCCCGATCGAATCACGGCACACAATCGAACCAGTTACCCTAGCAAAGACACGTTCGTCGATAATCAGCTCGCCGTTTTCGATTATCCCCATGCAATTGCCACTGTACGCTGCAATCACCTTGACCCCTTTGGATTCACGCGCCGACATTTCCATGTCGTGGGCGAACAGGGAACCTTTGAAATCAATCCTTTGGAACCGCCACAGGTACGCGTTGCCTTTGACCGTCCACGAGGAAAGTTCAAAAAGGGATTTCAGGATATTGAACTCGCAGGGAAAACCGGTCGTTATGACGCCGAGTTCGAGGACCTTGCCGAAGTAATCCGGGGTGGAAAAACCCTTGACTGGAACTCGGAACACGATCTTACCGTTCACGAGTCAGTGCTACTTGGCAGCGGTATGGCGCTGACGCCCACCAAGCAATCGCCTCCAAAGCAGACACATGCAAAGTAAAGCGGCAACCGTCAGCCAATACCTCAGGGAATTGCCCCCGGAACGGCGCGATACTCTGACACACATCCGTAAGATCCTCAAACAAAATCTGCCAAAAGGATTCAAGGAGGGGATGCAGTATGGCATGATCAGTTATTTCGTTCCCCACCGTCTTTATACGGATGGATACCACTGTGACCCCGCGCAACCCTTGCCGTACATTTCTCTGGTATCACAGAAAAACTACTGTTCGTTGTATCTATTCGCACAGTATTCCAACAACAGAGAGAATCACTGGTTTCAAAAGGCGTGGAAGGCTTCTGGCAAAAAGATGAACAGGGGAAAGTCCTGCGTTCGATTCAAAAAACTGGAGGACTTGCCTCTGGATATCATTGCTGAAGCGGCCAACCGACTGTCAGTCGAGCAGTTCATTGAAATTTATGAGTCGGTGATCAAACCAACTGGTGGAAACCGCCAGAAATCGACGAAACGGGCTGTGAAACAGAAAACAGATTCCTCACAAAGGAAAACTGTGAAGAAGGCAAGCAGCGCCAAAACGAGTCCAGCCATAAAGACCAGCAATTCGCCAAAAACCGTGGTCGCAAAACAGTCAAAAAAAACGACCCCGCGCAGGGGACGCAATCCATCTGGCTGATCGCACATCACAAAGCCCAATCACTGGTTGTGACTGTGCGAGGGTCAGCCAGTTGCACTAGGAGGAAGACGCTTCAGGTGAATGTACGCTTTTTCTGTAGCAATCCTGCCTCGGCGTGTTCGAACGATCAATTCACTTCGCAGCAGAAATGGCTCAACCTCATCTTCCAGAGTGTCACTGCTGACGTTCATGGTGTGAGCGATGGCCTCCAACCCTGCTGGCCCCCCGGCAAAAACACGGATCAACGTATCGAGATAGCCTCGATCCTGTTTATCGAGCCCCTGAGTATCGATACCGATCATATCGAGGGCTGCAGTCGCAATCACATCGCTGACTTTGCCGTTCGCTTTGCTTTGAGCGTAGTCCCGCACCCAAAGCAAACGATTGTTAGCCAAACGAGGTGTACTCCTGCTTCGCCCAGCGATGACACTGGCTGACGCATCGTCGACCGAAATTTTCAGCTTCACAGCATTACGGCGGACGATTTCGCACAATTCGGGCTGGGTATACCAACCAAGGTGTTCGCGAATCTGAAAGCGATCTCGCAGGGGAGCGCTCAACATGCCAGCCCTCGTTGTTGCCCCTATCAGCGTAAAAGGCTGCAACTCATAATTCAGTGTTCTAGCGCTGACTCCCTCACCGAGGACAATGTCGATTCTGTAATCCTCCATGGCCGTGTAGAGGTATTCTTCTACCGGTTTGGGGACACGGTGTATCTCGTCAATGAACAGAACACTGCCTTCCGACAGGTTGGTCAGGTAGGGAAGCAGGTCCTTGGGTGCTCTTAAGCCCGCCCCATTCGCCATTTGGACGATTGTTTCCATCTCAGCTGGAATGACCGTGGCAAACGTTGTTTTGCCAAGCCCGGGTGGCCCATCGAAAAGAATATGTCCTAGTGGATCGCCCCGTTTCTGAGCTGCCTCAATCGCGATTTTCAGTCTCTCGATCACATCGCGTTGACCCACCATTTCATCCATGCGTTTTGGCCGCAGAGAACTGTCCTGTTCGCGGGGCAGGGGGGCCGTAGCGGTCTCAGGATCGGATTGCTGGTAAACTGCTTCTCGTGCCATCGATGTCTCACTCGGTTGGTTGCGGACTCTTTAGTTTTAGCGGTTTCCAACAGCAATGCGAACCGCAAATGCACCTAAATGAATGGATCAATGACGAACCCGACTGACCCACAAGTCGCTCACTGGCATGGCTTTACGCAGATGTCTGATCACGATTCACTGGTCATCGAAAAAGGCGACGGATGCTGGCTGACGACTACAGATGGACGTCGGCTGTTCGATGGAGTCTCCAGTTTGTGGTGCAACGTCCACGGCCACCGGAACCCAAAATTGGATGCTGCCATCCGTGAACAGCTCGATCGGGTCGCTCATGTCACAACTTTGGGGATGTCGTGTGAGACGACCGAACGCCTCGCCAGACGCCTCGCGGAAATCACCCCCGGCGACCTGTCGCACGTGTTCTTCAGCAGCGATGGATCATCGGCTGTAGAAGCTGCACTCAAGATGGCATTTCAATACTGGCAGCAAAGAGAGGATCCACGTCCGGAAAAGACCAACTATCTCGCCCTCGGCTCCGCGTACCATGGCGACACGACAGGTGCTGTTTCACTCGGTGGCATCGAGTATTTTCACAAGCTGTTCGCTCCCATCCTGTTCTCTCCCGTTCGAGGCCCGGTTCCCTGCAGCTACAGGCTGCCACCCGGCGTTACCTCCGACCCTTTACAGCATTACGCCGACGAAATTGAATCATTGCTCCACCAGCATCACGGCCAACTGGCAGCTGTCGTGATGGAACCGTTGGTTCAGGGAGCAGCTGGGATGATCACTCATCCCCGGGGATTGCTAGGCAAAGTTCGGAAACTGTGTGACCGCTACGACGTACTGCTGATTTGTGATGAGGTTGCGACTGGCTTTGGACGCACAGGAAAAATGTTCGCTTGCGATCACGAATCAGTCACACCGGACATCCTCTGCATCGGCAAAGGTCTGACAGGGGGCTATTTACCGATGGCAGCAACGGTTGCCCGTCCCCATGTTTTTGATGCTTTTCTTGCACCTGTCAGCGAATCCCGTCAGTTTTTCCATGGACACACGTTTGGCGGCAATCCCCTGGCAGCTGCTGCTGCTTTGGCCTCGATCGAGTTGCTGGAAGAATCCGCTTTGCTTGATCGTGTCTCAGAGCGGGGGCAGCGTCTCCGGGATCGTCTCAGCGATGCACTCGCCAACCACCCAAATGTTGGTGATATTCGCGGCCGGGGTATGATGATCGGGATTGAATTGGTTGCCGATCGTTCCAATCAGGAACCTTTTTCATCAGCCCTGCAAGTTGGTCGCTTGGTTTGCCGTCGAACTGTTAAAAATGGTGTCTGGATCCGCCCTTTGGGTGACGTCATCATTCTGATGCCGCCGCTCATTGCCACGGAAAAAGAGCTCGACATGTTTGCCGATGTCGTGATTGAATCAGTGGACGCAGAACTGGCAACGCTGAGCAAACAACAATCTGTTTCACTTCTGACGCGTGAATGAATCACTATGAATGATGAAAGTTCTGACGAAGAAAACCCAACAATCGACGTCACGGATCCATCCATCGTCGCACAGTATGAGCCCTACCTGCGCATGCTCGCTAGGACACAATTACGTCGTGCATTTCAAGCCAAGGTAGGAGCCAGTGACATGGTCCAGCAAGCGATGCTGCAGGCCGTGCAGGGATTCGACGGTTTCCGTGGCAGTACCGAGGCTGAGCTTCGCGGTTGGCTCCGACAAATCCTAGCCCACCACATCTGCCATCTGGATCGCGACATGCACCGTGACAAGCGTGATGTCCGCCGGGAGCAATCGATAGAACAAAAACTGGCTCAATCCTCCATGCGGCTGGAAGGCTTGCTGGCAGGCAATGCACCAACCCCCAGCCAGAATGTCGCCATGGGTGAAAACGTGATCCGGATGGCCGAGGCGGTCGAGCACTTGCCAGAATCCCAGCGTGAAGCGATTCGATTGCACTACCTCGAAGGTCATAAATTGGCTGAGGTTGCAGAGATTCTGAAAAAATCGAGTGGTGCCATTGCTGGTCTGCTGCACCGCGGCATGAAGACCCTCCGGCAACAACTGTCAGACCGCTAACCCCACCTACAACGTTAAGCCAGCTTTGCCGCGTTAGCCACACTACGTAAATCGATCAGATTCGTATATCTTCACGGCAACTCATTTCCCCCCAGCAGGTTGACTGTTTTCCCAATGATTCGCACCCGATTTGCCCCCAGCCCCACTGGTTACCTCCACATCGGAGGCGTCCGTTCCGCTCTCTTCAACTGGCTGTTAGCCAAACAGAGCGGAGGTCAGTTTATTTTGAGAATCGACGACACCGATGCGGGCCGCAACGTCAGTGAGGCTTTGCAACCGATTCTCGACGGTTTTCGCTGGCTTGGAATGGACTGGGATGAAGGCCCCGATATCGACGGCCCCCACGCGCCCTATTATCAGTCGCAACGTTCCAATCGCTATCAGGAAGCTGCCGAACGTCTGCTGGCAAGCGGCCACGCCTACCGCGATTACGCTACCCCAGAAGAACTGAAAGCGGAACGCGACGCTGCAGAGAAAAAGGGAGAGAGATTTTTCTATGAGCGGCAATGGATGGCCGAGACCGACGAGCAGGCGGCAGCCTTCGAGGCCGAAGGCCGTCCACGCACCCTGCGACTCAAGATGCCTCGTGAAGATGAATGCGTCATTCAGGATCTGGTGCGGGGAGAAGTCCGCTTTGAGTGGGCACAGGAACAGGACACTGTCATCCAGCGTCCTGATGGCAGTTGTCTGTATCACCTTGCCAGCGTGATTGACGATCACGATTTCGAGATCACTCACGTGGTCCGAGCCGAGGAACACTTGCCCAACACACCCCGGCAAATTTTCATTCTTGAATCACTGGGATACCAACGTCCTCAGTACGCACACCTTCCCTACGTTGCTGAACCTGGCGGGTCTGCAAAGCTTAGCAAACGCAAACTCGCTAAATACGAAAACAATAAGGACTTCGCTCAACTGTTAGCACGCGGAAGAAGCATCGCTGATCGCTGCAACATTCCCATGGAGGCGGACACTTTCAATCCGGTCATCATCGATTTTTATCGAGAGATTGGCTTTGAACCTCAATCGATTCTGAACTACCTGTTGCTGCTGGGCTGGTCACTCGACGGTGAAACAGAAAAGTTCACAGTCGATGAAATGGTTAAACTGTTTACCCTCGATCGCGTCAACAAATCACCGGCATCTTTCGACCCAAGAAAGCTAATTTCCTTTCAAGGCGACGTCTTCACCCAACTTCCGTTGGAAACCCGCATTCAGCGAGTAAGACCTTTCGCCGAACGAGCCGGTCTTCTGGGCACTTCCCAAGCAGAAGAAATGTTGGCCAAGGTTGTTGATGGAGCGGAGGACCGTTTGAAAATAGCGGGCGACATCCTCGATTTTGACTACTTCTTCCTCGAAGAAATTTCGTTTAATGAAAAGGCTTTCGTTAAACGGATTTGCAAACCCGATAACGCTCGCGAGTTGCTAAGACGATTACGTGACCATCTGGCACCGTCCGAGGCTTTTGACGCGGAGTATTTGGAGAATCAGATCCAACACTTCTGCGAAACCTCAAACATCGAACTCAAAGACATCATTCATGCGATTCGGGTTGCCGCAACGGGCCAAGCGGGCGGATTTGGCATGTTTGATACGCTGGCCATCCTGGGCAAAACGAAAGTGTTGAGCAGACTCGACATCGCTCTTGAGCGGGCCGCGACAATCTGCGCTGATGCCTAAAAAGCCTGAGCCTACTACAATCAGGTGATTGAATTCTTCCTTCCTGATGCCCTTTCACCAAGAAACATGTTGTTGATCAAGCCAACAAAAATCTTTGGGTTACTCACCGCCTCTTCTCTGACAGTCTTTCTGCTGGGTTGTCACGCTGAAGTTGAGCATCCCGTCGTTTTTGAGCCGAACCTGGTTCACACGATGAAGTATCAGATCCAGAAAGACATCCCGATGGATGAGGCATCGAAAGACTCCACCTGGGTGGTCGATACCATGTTTGGTTCTCCCGACGAACCGAAACTACCGGCAGTTGTTACCGAGGACAAAGACTTGAGTAGCATCGTCAGCCAGGATCATTTAATGCACTCATCGGGGGCAGCGATCGCTGAGGGGCGTGGCCTGTTCAGAATGCTGTGCTCAACCTGCCATGGGGTCACCGGAAACGGAAGGGGAAAAGATGCATCTGCTCAGATGCCTTATCCACGTGATTACCGAATGGGCATATTTAAATTCAAATCGACTCCTCGGGGCAGCAAGCCCACCCGAAACAACCTGTCTCGTCTGATACGAAATGGCATCGCCGGCACCAACATGCTGCCCGCCAACAAACTTTTGGAAACAGAAAATTTCCGTCGAAAGCAAAACAACGAACCCCCAGTCAATATCTCGGAGATCACCGATGATAATATTCAGGCGCTCGTTGACTACGTCATTTACTTGAGTTGGCGTGGCGAGCATGAACGGCAGCAGATAGACATGGGCATTCTTGAGCAAATTCTTGAGGGTGGCGAACGCCTGATCAACTCGGATTTCGCCCACCGGATTGTCACGGAAGATAACTTCAAAACATCACTCGACGAAGCGGCTGATGCTGACGAAAATTCCCTGAATGATGAGATGAAAAACAACCTCGAACTGTATGAGCGTTACCAGGAAGATTGGGAATACGCGGAAGAGTATGCGATTGAAATCGCTGAGTCATGGCTAGACGCCGAAGATGATGTTCTTGAGGTTCCCGATCCGCCAGAGAACTTCCCGCTTGCCGAGAACTATGCCGATGTCTCTTCCCTGCGAAACGGAAACCGAGCAAAGGAATTCGAAGCATCGATCAAGCGTGGTCAGGAACTATTCGTTGGCAAGATTGCATCATGCAGCAAGTGCCACGGCGAAAAAGGACTGGGAAACGGACAGACCACCGATTACGACGACTGGACCAAGGACTGGACGACACGCGTCGATCTGAAACCCGAGAATCGGGAAGAACTGATTCCGCTTCTCGCTCGGGGAGCTCTTCCGCCTGTGAACGTCATCCCTAGAAATTTTGCTGAGGGAGTTTTTCGCGGTGGCTCGGATTCCAAAGATCTTTATCGCCGAATCACTCAGGGGATCGACGGGACGCCAATGCCGGCAGCAACATTCGTCGAAGGCCAATTCGAAACAAAGGATGTCTGGCATCTGATCAACTTCATTCGTTCGCTTCAAACTCAGGAATTCGCACCAGCCGAGCCTGTTCGGAGCGACTCTGCCGATGAAACCACATCAGCACTCTGATCCCGACCCCGGAATCAACCAAGCCGACGCAAATCGTGGTCACTACGAAGTTCCCCCTCGATTCGGTAACCTACGCCTGCCGCGCGGTGTCATATCGTTGACCTCGGCATTTTGGAACAGGTCCGTATCCGGCAGGAATTGAACGCGAAACCAGCTGAATCATTTGGATGCCGACAAGAAGCGTCTCAGGAGTGAGAGAAATGAGCGAAGAAAACGAGAAACGAGAATCCAGGAATTTCATCGAACAAGCCATCGAGGCTGATCTGGCTTCAGGGCGATTCAAGAGTGTCCAAACCCGATTCCCACCTGAACCCAATGGGTATCTGCACATCGGCCACGCCAAGAGCATCTGCCTGAACTTCGGCTTGGCACAAAACAACAACGGCACCTGCAACCTTAGATTTGACGATACAAATCCGGCCAAAGAGGAGGTCGAGTATGTCGAGTCAATCATGGAAGATATACGATGGCTTGGTTTCGAATGGGACAGCCTGCACTTCGCCAGCGATTACTTTGACCAACTGTACGAGTGGGCCGAAAAACTGATCCAATCGGGCGATGCCTACGTCTGTGACCTTTCAAGCGACGAAACTCGAGAGTACCGAGGCACATTGACCGAACCAGGGAAAAACAGTCCCTTTCGGGAACGCAGCGTGCAGGAAAACCTGGATTTATTCCGTCGCATGCGTGCCGGCGACTTTGAAGATGGGGCGAAATCTCTGCGTGCCAAAATCGATATGGCATCCCCAAATATCAACATGCGTGATCCGGTCATGTACCGCATTCTACGCGCAACACATCACCGAACCGGCGACAAGTGGTGTATCTATCCAACCTACGACTGGACTCACGGTCAGAGTGATTCCATCGAGGAGATCAGTTTTTCCATTTGCACGCTCGAGTTTGAAAACCATCGTCCACTCTATGACTGGTTCTGCGACAAGCTTGGAATTCATCACCCTCGACAGATCGAGTTTGCGAAACTCAAACTCAGCACCTTAATGATCGGCAAACGCTACATGCTGAAATTGGTCAAGGAAGGGTACGTCAGCGGGTGGGATGATCCGCGGATGCCAACACTCTCCGGATACCGGCGTCGTGGATACACGCCAGAATCCATCCGTAAGTTTTGTGCGGATGTTGGCGTTGCCAAGTTCAACAGCACCATCGACATCATTCGACTTGAAAGCACGGTCCGCGAACATCTGAACCGTGTTGCCCCTCGACGCATGGCCGTTTTGGACCCCGTAAAACTGACCCTTACCAATTGGCCTGAAGGCCATGTGGAAATCAGCGAAGCCGTCAACAATCCGGGCGAACCAACCGCCGGCAAACGCCAAATCCCGATGTCGGGTAACCTGCTGATTGAACGCGAAGATTTTCGCGAGGAAGCACCTCGAAAGTTCTTTCGTTTAAAAAAGGGAGGGGCAGTCCGGTTGCGAGCTGGATTCATCATCGATTGTCACGATGTTGTTAAAGACGATGACGGCAATGTGATTGAGATTCTCTGCACTTACGATCCGGAAACGAAAAGTGGCGCTAACACGTCGGAGCGAAAGGTCAAAGGAACGATCCACTGGGTAAGTGCCGAGCACGCAGAAGAACTTGAGGTTCGACTCTACGACCGCTTGTTTACCTGCGAAAATCCAGGCTCGCCGGAGGAAGGCAAAACGTTCATTGATTACCTGAACAGCGACTCGTTGCGGGTAATTACCGGTCATGGAGAGCCCTGTCTCCGCGACCACGAAGCGGGGGACCGCGTACAGTTTGAACGCCTCGGTTATTTTGTCGTGGACAAAGACAGTGAGCGAAATGGAAAGCGAGTCTTCAATCGGGTCGTTACGCTTCGCGATACATGGGGGAAAATGGAAGCCAAAGGGAAAGCAAACTAACAGTAACTTACGCTTAGCCTGTTCACGCCAAGTATTGAAACCCCAGTTGTATGGTCAAGGATCATTGGGACACAAACGTCAATTCCCGTCTGATGGCAACTTAATTCCACAAGTCAGGAAAACTCGTTTGGCTTGAACCCTTTTCGAACGACAGCAACATGGTCAACATTTGTCGAACCATGCTTCGACGCTGATGGAATCGGCAGATCGTTGCCTTCGCCACGTACCAGACGGATCAGCACTCAGAGGGTGAACCATAAGGCCATTGAAGATGGTTGCGGGACACGGTCAACCTGCATCAGTCCCGGCGAGAATCGTACCGATCGAGGGAATGCTGTAACGTCTGAACATGCAAGTTCCGGAAAACAAAAAAAACAGCGACTCAGCCGAGCCGCTGTTACATGTTTTGGCAATCAAAAATACCTGATTAGCATCTGGCAGATCAGCTGTTTGGCACTTCTGCCTCAATTGATTCTACAGCTTTCTCGACGTCCTTCACGTCCTCCAAGTCATCTAATGGAGCAGCAAATCCACCAGCCTGCATGACTCGTTGCTTGATCTCCTCGGCCACTTCAGAGTTTTCGATGAGAAAATTTCTCGCCTTCTCTTTTCCCTGTCCAAGATAAGTTTCACCGTACTTGAACCATGAACCGCTGCGGTTCACCACTTTGTGGGTCGTTCCCAGATCCAGAAGATCACCTTCGTAGCTGATGCCATTGCTGTGCATCATGTCAAACTCGGCAATCCTAAATGGCGGTGCCACTTTGTTCTTGACGATCTTCGCTTTCACACGCTGGCCAACCTGTTCGTCACCATCTTTCAACGCACCAATACGCCGCACATCGATTCGACAGGAACAATAGAACTTCAATGCCCGTCCACCTGGAGTCGTTTCTGGGCTACCGAACATCACACCAATTTTCTCACGAATCTGGTTGATGAAAATCACAGTGCACTTGCTCTTGGCAATCGCTCCAGTGAGTTTTCGCATCGACTGACTCATCAGCCGTGCCTGCAGTCCAACGTGACTGTCACCGATCTCACCTTCCAACTCTTTCTTGGGGACCAAGGCTGCCACCGAGTCGATGATGATGACATCAACAGCGTTACTTTTGACCAGCATTTCGCAGATCTGCATGGCCTCTTCCCCGCTGCTGGGTTGACTAACCAGCAGGGTATCCAGCTCGACACCGATCTTTTTCGCCCAGCTAGGATCAAATGCATGTTCAGCGTCAATGATGGCTGCGATGCCCCCTTTCTTCTGAGCCTCGGCACCAATGTGCAAAGCCAAAGTTGTCTTACCGCTCGATTCGGGGCCAAAGACTTCGATCATTCTTCCCCGAGGAACCCCCTTACCCCCCAAGGCCATATCGAGACTAAGACTGCCGGTCTGTATCCCATCAATTTTAAGATGCTGAGAAGCACCCAAGGGCATGATCGCACCTTCGCCGAAGGTCTTGTCGATCTGCTCTAACGTTGTCTTCAGACCCGGCTCACGCTCGAACACGGCTTTCATACCGGTATTGGTCTTTGTCTTTGACGATACCTTTGTCTTCTTTGCCATTCTCTGGTCCCTTCCCTATTGCAATTGTTTGAAGACCACCCTTTCGCGGATTCGGAACCCCCATTATTAGTGGGTCCGCGACTAGTGAACGTAATTATAGTACTGGGTGTGTCAAGCGACCACAAGTGAAGTATCTTGTTGATCTCACCTCGACATTGGTAGTATCCGAGCTAGCCGAGACAAGTCTGGTCAAAGGGACACTGTTTTTTCTCAACAGGGTGAACAAACAAAGGCCGAATCAAGAAACCGCACCCTGTTTGATCAACTGAATCAGATCCTCCGTATTCATTTTGGCGGCTCGGTCCGTGCCGTCCAGAACTCCGGCAACCAATTCCCGCTTGTCCGCATGCAGAGCCAGGATCTGTTCCTCGATCGTTCCCTCTGCGACAAGCCGGTAAACAGTCACAGGTCGTTCCTGCCCAATCCGATGAGCTCGGTCGGTAGCCTGATCTTCCACCGCTGGATTCCACCATGGATCAAGATGGATCACATAGTCAGCACCTGTAAGATTCAGACCAGTGCCACCTGCTTTCAGGGAAATCAAGAACAATTCTCCCTTACCATCCTGGAACTCGTCGACAAGGCGTTGTCGTTCTTTCGCCGGAGTCGCTCCATCGAGGTACTGATACGTCACCCCCATCTGATCGAGTTTTTCGCGGACCACTGAGAGATGCTTGACAAACTGGCTGAACACGAGCGCTCGATGATCGCCATCCCGCAGTTCCTCGATCAAGGACATCAACAGGTCGAGTTTTGCTGAACTCTTTGCCCAACTTGCATCCACGAGCCGAGGGTGGCAGGCGAGTTGCCGAAGTCGCGTCAACCATGCGAGCGTACGGATCCGTTTCTGACCCGTTTGCTGTGCATCTTCGCCAGCTCCGCTCAATTCAGCCAATGCGGCCAAGCGAGTGTCTTCGTATCGTTTTCGCTCAGCGGGACTCAATTCGGCTTTCAAAGTAATTTCGGTTCGTGGAGGCAGTTCTTTGAGAACCTTGTTCTTGGTTCGCCTCAAAATGAATGGGCGAACGAGTCGAGCCAGCGACTGCCGACGCTCATCATCTTTATGACGTTCAATTGGGTCTGCGAATCGACTCCGAAAACGCTCCCAAGAGCCCAATAGCCCGGGGCTGATCGTCCGGAACAAACTCCAAAGCTCGCCAAGATGATTCTCAAGTGGAGTCCCCGAAAGACCGATCCGCCAATCAGCATCAATTTGTCGAACAGCTTGCGAGGTCTTGGTCTGCGAGTTTTTGATGAACTGAGCTTCGTCGAGCACCAGCGTATTCCAATGGCGTGACGCAAACCGCTTTGCATCACGCTGCAAAAGTTGATAGCTGACGATCACGAGATCATGCTCACCAGCAGATTCAACCAACTGCGCACGATCAGAATCCCGGTACAGCAGGGCCCGCAACTCGGGAGTAAATTTTTCGGTCTCCCGAACCCAGTTGTCTCCAACACTGGTGGGAGCAACCACCAAGGCCGGACCGCCGCTGCCACGATCAACGAGGACACCAAGCGTCTGAACGGTTTTCCCCAGTCCCATGTCATCAGCCAGAACACCGCCTACACCCCAAGCACTCAACCGGGCCAGCCACTGATATCCTTCCAACTGATAATCACGCAGCGTTGCATCCAAGTTATCTGGCTGGTCTGGACTCCAACCGGCGAGTGACTCCAAACGCTGCAACGACTCATGCCAGCGTGCTGTTGCCTCAAGTGGAACATCCGCACCAATCAGTTCCTGGACTGCGGGCACTGCTGCGTCGGCGACCTTTAGCTTTCCCCGTTCCGCAACAACTGTGTCACCTAATTGCTGAAGCCTTCGGCGAAACGCATCGCTGATTCTTGCGAATTCCCGATCACCAACCTGAACCAATGAGCGATTGTCTCGAACTGCAGCAAGCAATTCTTCGAGGGGAATATCACGTCCATCAAGCGAAATGGAACCACTGAGGCCGAACCAGTCACGACCGTCATCAATCTGTACTTTCAAGGCTGATGGTGTTATTTCACCTCGCACTCGCAGTGACTCACCTTCGGGCCAGATAATCCGTGGCGTTTCATCACCACCACCATAAAATTTAGCGAGCAAGTCCAAGGCCACTTCATCGGTTTCCACTAACCAACGATACAGACCATCACTCGAGAGGTTCTGCAATTCGAACCGCTCCAATACTTGCTGGACCCGCTCTTTCTCGTTCGTAAAATCGCGTTGCAGACGCACCGGCCCGGATTCGATCAAACACGAAACCACATCTGGTTTTTGGCCGGGGACCAGCAATTCCCGAAAGCGTTCTTCGTGAATCATCAACGCAACCTTCAGTCCTGCCCCCGGTCGTGGACGCAGTTCGAAAACCAGTTCACCCTGGACAGGCAGGATCGGACCGGCCAACTGCGGCGGCAGATCAACGCGGATCATGGAGTCCACCGCGCTACTCCCCACCGAGAACCGGGCAGCCGCATCACTGTCCAGCATGACTTCGCTGAAATCGCTTCGCAACAAATGCTGAATCAGTTTCGTGGCGCGTGGGTCGCGAAGGATACAAACGATCAATCGGTGATGCTTCTGATCTGCGATAACGACAACAGGTTCCACTGGACTGGCATGCCCCAACACTGTCTTGCACTCAGACAGATTGACACGGATTCCATTCACCTGGATCTGAGGTCGAAAAAGCGTTGTTCTTTCAGGTTCTTCCTGTGGATCGGTTTCTTCTGTCTTCTTGCCTGTTTCATCGATTTCAACCGATTCCAAGGTCAAGACAAGCTCAGCGGAATGAACCGACAGTGTCGCCGCTTTGGCGTCGTCCCAAGCGACAACGGAATGCCCAGCCAAAGCATTCATCGCTTGAAATTCACCGTAATGCTCGTCGTCGAATGAGTAACTGGGGTTGGCTACCAACGCTGCGATTTTCCCGTCAAGAGGATTGGATGAGAAATCGCGTCGGAGCAAGTCAAAACTGCGTACTTCTTTCCCTTTCGTCCACCCTTTCCCATTCTTGCGAGGTCGCTGCTCGTAAGGCGTGATCGAGATCGGACAATAGTATCGGGAACCGGACAAACCGATTCGCCATTGCAACCGAGTCTCCTCGGTGTCGCGGGGCTGATTGGCATCCGCAGCCAAGCCGAGCACCTCATTGACCAATAGACGCCCTGCAGCAACAGCATCCACCTCGAGTTCACCCAGAAACTCGAACACTTCACTGATCGAACGTCGCCCCAACTGTTCCTGCAACCACCACGAGATAGCAAGCGTATGTGGGCATCTCTGGCCTGACTTGAATTGATCACAGGTACACGCAGGCGTCGCATTCAGTGCGACACTCAGCGGAGAATAATCAAAGTCTTCGTCTTCACCCTGCGGTTCGGGCATGACTTCGATAGAAGCCGCAATTGGTTGCTGGCGGTTAGCCTTCACCTTGAACGAAAACTGCATCCGTCCTTCGTCATTACTGAAGGTTGGAGAGTCGACGATCATCATCGCCGCCCGCTTGTCGAGTGACTCCTCGTGCGAATCAACCAGTTTTTCTGCAGCCTCCGCAACTAGAAGACCGAGAGCACCAATCGTGTCATCGGACATCAAATCCATACTGTGCTATCCACTGCCTGTAAGATTCCCGGAGAGCCTCAAATGCCCCCTGTTTTCCTCGCGCAACCGCGTCAATTGACGAATCGCTTGCTGACAACACAAGAATAGTCATGCGTCGAGGTGTGATCCCGAATTGTACCACGGGTCTGTTTTCTCGCGAAGATGCGGCGGATATTTCCCAGCAGGACGATGCTGGCGATTCCTGAGTCAGAACCGCTCAATTCCCGGTAAATCAGGGCAAAGTCGCAGCAAAAAACGCTCACAAGAAAAAGTACATTGCTCAACCAAATTGCGACAACGGGTGATTTCTCTCTTGAAGGGGAAACTCAACCGTTCGCCCCAGTCGATGGGATTCAAATACACCACAGATCATTTCAACAGTAATTCCAGCATCCTCGAGGCCACAGATCGGTTCGCGGTCGTCGATGATCGCGGCGAGCAAGTCCTCGACGGGGATCACATGCCGATAGATCCTTTGGTGCAGATCTGCAACCGGCTCAGACTTAGCTACACCTGCCGAAAAAACAGGAATCCAGGGTCGACCTGAATCACTGGGTTGATACGGATTTCCGGGAATCAGCCGGGCAAGCGGCGAATCGTCACATTGAATCTGAATGGTTCCCTGGCTGCCAATCAAATGTAAACCGAAGCCAAAATTATTGGTGCCGTCGTTCGCAATCGAATCAAAGTATCCAGTAACTCCCTTTCCAAGTCGAAAACTTGCGTGCAACTCGTCACCAGCCAACCAACCAAGTCCTTCACCGCCTTGCACAACATCAGACTTTACGACAGGGCGACCGGTTCTGTAGAGATTTGCTGAGCAAGTCTCTGGGGTACCACCAAAGTAGGCGATCAGATTGAGAACATGGGAACCAAGAACCCAAAGATCCTCGGATCCACCACGATGATCTCCCTTGCCTCTTCCGCGAATCTCCAGCAACCGTCCTATTTTGCCCTCGGCAATCATCTGATCGATCTGTTTTAACACCGGGTGATACCGGTTTCGGTGGGCGACTGCCAATTTGGTGCCATTCTGCCGGCATGCCGCCACAACGTCATCCAACTCCTTCGGTGTACGGACAAATGGTTTCTCTACATAAATACCCAGCGCACCCGCATCCACGGCAGCAAGAATCATTGCGTGGTGCTGATCAAGGTGCCTCGGACAAACAGCTACGATCTCGGGCCGAGCCTCCTTCAGCATACGCTGATAATCTAAATACCCCTGCGCCGAATCCAATCCAAGTTTTCCAAGTTCTTTGGCAAGACCTGACGCACTCGCATCAGCAACAGCTGTTACAGTCGCATTCGGTAAATGGCCCCAAACTGTATCGAGGCCGTGCCCATAATCACCACGCCCCGTATGTCCAATCACACCAACGGACCACTGCCTTTTGTTGGTTGCCGCTTCTTCACTGAAAAGTCGAGAGGTTGCCCCAAGTAACGAAGCCGTTGCCACAGAAAATTGACGCCGATCCATGAATCACCACCGTTTTGTATGCCTTGAATATTTCGTTGGTCAATACTCACATTCTAATCCATACCCACAGTCCCGAATCTGACCAACAGCTTTCTTAATGACCGCCCCACGGCAATCTGCTCAAATGCAGTAACCATTCGGCCAGAACCCTATCAACGTGACAATCATATGCACAACTCATCAGCGCCACACTCTGATATTCGGCTATTCACGGGCTTCGCCTGCCTCGCGACAGTGTCTCTACTGAGCACGAATGTTCTTGCCCAGTCAACTACGCCGACTCGAAACCCCTTCCAGACGGGGGCGGCGCTGCAAAACAGCATCGGAAACGAAATCGTTCAACGGCAATCCGAAATTCTCCGTGTTGATACTACAACATCACAACTTGAATCACGGATCTCGCGGATCGAACGACAACTGCTTTCAACGTATAACTACCCGGCAATGACCATTGCGGAAGCGGAGGCTGCTTTGACCCTTGCAGTGGCGCAACATGACGAGATGCAAAACCAAGCCGGCGAGCCAACAACGGTACAGCTTGCAACAGCACAACTGGCGATCGCTCGTGCAGAAGGTCAATTGCAGATTGCCCGGGTGTCACGGGCGGAAAACTTGATTCTCAGCAAATTGGATGTGATCACGGCCGAAAGAGAGTTTTTACTTAAAGGCAGAGAATATGCCTTCCAGCAGAGACTGGCCGCCAAGGGACACACAAGATTGGAGGCTCTGACAGAACTTCAATTGGGAATCGATGCTGCCCAACAAAAACTCGAGCTAATGCGACTACGCCTGGAAACACTGCGGAAACTGGGGGGAATGTCTGGGCCTGGCATTGAGAAAGACGCGCCATTGCCGCCTCCAACTTCCAAAAGTCGCTGATTTCGAAAACACTCCATTTAAGAAACACTTCGCTTGCACACCTGTTGCCAATGCCACTATCCTTCCCCGAACCGAGTTCCACGTTGACGGGCACTGCGTGTCCATCAGCGTTGCACGGCCCAGATGCGAACATCACGCAAGACAAATGGTCTCGCATCCATTATCCAACTTCATTTTCAAGACAACACAAAGTCATTCAATTTTCAAAGGAGACATAACACATGCCAAAGTTAACTGTTCAGGGAGTAGGAGAGTTCGAAATCGAAGCCGGAAAACGACTCGTGAAAGCGTTGGTCGAAGATGCTGGCACTGATCAGTTACACGCATGTGGAGGTCAATCCAAGTGCACCACTTGCCGCATCAAGTTTATCGAAGGTGAGCCGGACAAAATCACTCAGGCAGAAAAGGACACACTGACTGCACGTGAAGTTACCGATCCCGGAGTCAGACTGAGTTGCCAGATCACGTGTGACAGTGACATGACAGTGGAGGTAATCAGCGGGTTGGCAGGCAGCGGACGTGCGGATCAGGGATCTGCCGTTGCAGATAAAATCGTTCCCGATCCGGTCTGGACAACCACTTAGGATTGTCCGGTCGGGGCATCACCGGAATAGTAAATTTCAGTGCATTTCAAACCACGACAGAATCGCATCGTCGATCCAGCACCGTCTGCAGCGGTCAATGAATCCCATATGACCACCAGTCGGTGTGATGACCAATTGCGTTGAAACCGGCCACAGGTCTGGATCATCAACAAAACATCCTACCGGGACGATAGGATCATCCGCTGCTGCCAGAACCAGAGTAGGCACGGGATTAAAACGTGCGAACTTGTTCGCAGAAGATCGGCGATAGTAGTCAGCAGCATCGGCAAAACCACTCAGTGGTGCTGTAATGCGGTTGTCCAGTTCCCACAGCGTTTTTGGCCGCCCTCCCACGAGGCATGCCGGGTAGTCCACGCGTGCTTTCACGCCGGGCGGAACACTGCCCAACAAAGCCCGGATGAAATAGTAGTTGTAAGGCCGCAACCTCCAACGCTGCATATTCTCGCTGCACCGCATCAAGTCCATTGGTGGCGCAACCACGGCAATCCGTTCAAGTCTCTGAAACCACTCCGGCTCTGCTGAATCACCCCGACCAATGCGTCCAACCGCCCGCAGCAATTGCCCCGCCCCCAAGGATACCCCAGCCGCTATCAACGGGCCGGCTTGCGTCTTTTCGGCAATCACATCCAACGCCGCAAGGACGTCATCACTGCGTCCTGCGTGCGCAAGATTACGGGTTAATGACTGGGCGGCGCCACATCCACGCATGTCCATTCGAAAAACTCGCGTCCCCAACTTACAAAACTGCCCTGCCAAGCGAATCATGTAGGGTGCGGCGTGACAACCTGAAAGCCCATGAATCAACAGCAGCGAACGGTCACCCAGTACCCAATCGACCGGACAATCTTCGTGAAGCACGATTGAATCACCATCCGAAACTGGTACTACATGCTGTGTTGGTATCAGTACATGAGCCGTCGATCCACGTATAGCAGCAATCGTTTGCAGGTGCCCGCCACGATAAAAGGGGTGCGGAACAAAGGGAGGCGGGTCAAACTCTGGCATATTTAAGTGTACGATTGGCCCCATGAGACACATACGATCCTTTATCGCAATTCCACTCGCCGCCGACGTCAATCGCAATGCAACTCGGATGCTGCAGCGTCTGAGTCAGTCAGGCGACGGTATCAAGTGGGTCCCTACCGATAACCTGCATTTGACACTGAAATTTCTGGGCGATGTAAACAATACGGAAGTACCAGGCGTCTGCAGCGTGATCCATCAGATATGCCAGAATTATCCACCATTTCAGCTACATTTCAGAGGTACCGGTGGATTCCCCAGCATTGACCGCCCCCGCATTCTATACGCGGGAGTCGATGATGCATCGGGGGCTCTGACTGAAATCGTGACCCAACTCGAAACATCACTTGCCGAATTGGGCTTCAAGCAGGAACCGAGAGACTACACACCCCATCTGACACTCGGTCGCACACGCAGTGGATCGCAACGCGCCAATAGCGACGTCATGGACCAACTTGCCCGTGAAGATAAAACGGAACTCGGCAGTATGCTGGTTCAGTCAGTGCAACTGTTTGCCAGTTTTCTGGACAAGTCAGGACCGACCTATCAGGTCATGGATACGATTCAGCTGGAATCCTGATTCGTTCACTTGGCAATTTCAAAGGGGATGTCGGCGTTACCATACTTTTTGCCGTTACGATCCTCCATGGTCAATCGCAGCTTATAGGTCCCAGCTGGCAATTCCTGAGGCATCAACATCTGGTAGGCAATGAAGTAGTCCCGCAGGTAATTGGCAGACACCTGCTGGTCTGCGGGCAACAACTGACTGAGAACCTTCCGGTTTTCGCCATCATAAATGTCATAGCTTCCCTGCAAGTGTGTTTCGAAACCGCCTTCAACAGTTTTGGCCGTGAAATTATCGATTTCGCAGTACAGAATCACTTGCTGACCGGAATCAAAACGGTTGCCCTCGAACGCCTTGAATTGCCCATAGGATTGGATATCGGTACAGAAGGCCAGAGAGCGAATCTCAAGTGCATCGGCTGCAGCAGCAGCAAACTTGGCAGCCTCTCTGATCTGCGGGACGGCCGAGGTGAAACGTCGACTCGGTGAGGTGGGATGACCGTCGGGATCGATGATCATCCACAACCCCAACAATTGGTGCCTCAGGTACTCCTGCTCGGCCTCTGACAAGCCATCAATCTTTTCGACAGCTGCATCCGGATTACCTGACAAGACGAGAAGATGTCGCAGCCGAATCAACCTGGCTGATCTTTCTGCGGACTCCTCACCCTCTGGAACCTTACTTAGTTGCTGAGCCAAAGCGTCATAGAGCACATCTTGAGACAACTCTGACAAGAGATCAGGTGAAAAGGCTTGTACGATCCTGCTGTGTGCGCCGCCTTTTTGCGTTGCACTGACTGTCTGGACGGATCTCTGGTCACGATTCGCCTCACCCCCTGAACTGGCCGCTTCAGCATAATTCCGAAGAAGTTTCTGCGCTACAGCCTCCTTTTCATCTTCACTTAAAGGAGCTGACGGAACATCGGTAAGTGAAGCTGCCACACCCCCATTCAAGCTACCTGCACCATGCCCGATCCGCGAAGGTGTGACGTCAGGTGTTGTATTTCGGGCTGCCGGCAGCTCGGGCAGTCTGTCCATCGTTCCAGAAGCCAAATCAATTGCATTTGGTTGCGTCGTACGGTCTGCGGATAGTAGCTCGTTTTTCAGCTGTCGGCGGATTCGCTCGCGTTCTTCTGGCGGCAAACGGTTCATTTCCTCCAATACGTCCAACATGCCCGCATTGCTCTCCGACTTTGCAACTTGCGATGATTCCGCAGCGAGACCCGCGACATCGGCTTCACCACTTGCCTGAGAACCGATGGTCTGGGCAATTCGAGCCGCGGAATCAGCGTTACCTTGATCGGTATCCGAAATGTCTGGATCGGAGTTGGCGGTGCGTGTCTTGAGGGATGCGGTGCGTGTCTCCAACTCGTCTGCGTCTTTCAACTCAGCCGTGCCTGTCCGGCCCTGATCATCAAGTCCGGATTGCTGCAAAGTCCCTAGTCGCTGAACGGGGGAATCGATCTCAGACAATTCAAAATCGTCACTTTGACTGATTTGGACCTGTCGCCCAAATTTCCGGGACCCTCGACAACCAACCGCGATGGCGGCTGTTGTGATCAGGATCAGAGTCATAATTCGATAATGTGCAGCGTACATCCGTGCCTCGCTTGCAATTGATATGCAAAAAGTCCCCCCCAAGGCCAATCGGACCTCGCAAGAGAATCACTCCAGTTCACGGCACGTTACGAAAAGTGCAACTCGCACCACAACGCCAAACAAGCAAAATGACCACACTCGATAGAGACCACAACAAAGTAGGGACATCGAAGGTCAGAATGCCAATCTTTCCGAGCCGCCCACGAGGACGCAGGCAATGCTTGAATTGAAAGCATTTTGGTACCGGTGGTTGCTCTTAGCTGAACCTTACCCATCTGACTTGCACCCGCCGGGATCGACCTCACCGTCAATTGCCCTCAATTAGCCAACTCAGATCTGACCAGGCAGTGGTCACTCGTCCATCCGTATTCCCATCAACGCTGTCCAAAACACCACTTTGTCCAAGTCCCGTTCGCCCAGGGCCTGATGCGGATCACGTACTTACCGTCGAACTGGCTCACAAACTGGCACCTTCAACTGGCATCATTTGCGCTGGTTTGCTTGATAAACCACCAAATGCCACTCCAGTACGACAACTTTAATCAACCGATAATTCAACCGACCAATCAAAACGTGTTGTTGCCTAAGGTCATCACGACGGAGGATCATTCCCTCACGATGCAGCCAGACGAATCAACGTCCAGACATTCCTGATCAGCCCTGTCCGCTTCTCAATAACCATCAACCGGTGGGTGTTGTCGAACAACAGAAATCGGTCGACACTTTCACTTAGGGGACAGCGTGGACTGCCTGTAGGTTATTATCATCATTCTCTGAAACAGAGGCGTGCGATGGCGAGAATACATATCGATGCACATTCCCCCAGATATTCTGTGGCAGAAACAGGCAGCAAAGTACATGAGTGGACGAAGCTTTTCACGTTGCCGAATTCGCAGGTTGCCGCTGGCTACTATTTATCCGCAGCTCAAAAAATCGAATCGTAGATTGACATCACAACGATGAATCACCTCGCACTCGAAATCCGCTTAACACTGGCCTCGCTCTTTGCGACACTTGCGATTTTAAATTTGGTGCTGTTCATCAAAATTCGCTACTACGCCGGTCCTGACGACATTCTGGTACGACATCGAATTCGGACATGGTGGACACTGGCTGGGATCTTCTCGCTGGCGCTGTGCATTTCTCCACATGGAGGAGTTATCTTTTTTGGTTTCATCAGCTTCCTTGCATTGAAAGAGTTTCTTTCAATGGCTCCCACGCGTCGCGCCGATCGGCGTGTCCTTTTCTACGCCTATTTATCGGTGGTCGCCCAGTACTATTTCGCCGGCGCTGCGCATTACCAGATGTTTCTTGTCTTCATCCCCGTGATCATGTTTGCCTGGCTACCCACTCGAATGTGGATGATTGGCGAAGGTGGTGGATTCGTGAAAGCAGTCGGTACATTGCTGTGGGCACTGATGATCACGGTATACAGTCTTTCGCACACGGCTTACCTGCTTGTCATACCTATCGATGACAATCTGCCAACCGCCGCTCTCAACACCACGGTCATTGCCACTCATCACCCGGGCCCTGGCTTGCTGATTTTTCTGATCCTGCTGGCCGAGGCGAACGACATCTTCCAATACGCGTGGGGAAAAAACTTTGGAAAAACCAAGGTGTCTCCCAATATAGCCCCGGGTAAAACCTATGCAGGGCTATTTGGCGGCGTGCTTTCAACAGCCTGTCTGGCCGCGGTGATCGGTCCCCTGATCACTCCGATGGACATAACTCACTCAGTCATAGCTGGCGTGATCATCGCATTCTCAGGATTCGCAGGTGAACTATGCATCTGGGCAATGAAGTGCGATTTGAAAATCAAAGATTTCGGCGCAACACTCCCCGGCCATGGTGGCGTTTTGGATCGCGTTGGAAACCTGATTTTCAGTGCTCCGCTATTCTTCCATTTCATCCATTACTGCTACAGCTGATGAATCACATCCTTCGTACAGCTTTCTTTGCTTTAATTGTTCGACCGTTAATGATGGTTGTGCTGGGGACCAACGTCCGCCGTGGCGAGCTGTTACCCGCATCTGGACCGGCCATCATTGTTGCAAATCACAACAGCCACCTCGATGTTTTTGCCCTCATGAATGTGCTGGGCCTCAAACGTTTACCTCAGGTACGGCCAGTTGCAGCGGCTGACTATTTCATGACACGGCGACTCCGATGCTGGTTTGCCACACGGATCGTTGGCATCATTCCGATCGACCGCAGCAAGGTCCGTCGTGAAAACGGCAAGCATCCGTTGGACCCCATTTCTGAAGTGCTCAACAGCAACGGCATCGTATTGCTGTTTCCGGAAGGCACCCGAGGTGAGCCAGAAAAGATGGATGACTTTCAAACCGGAGTCGCCCACATTGCCCGTCGGCATCCCGAAGCCCCCATCATACCGGTGTTCATGCACGGCCTCGGTAAGGCACTACCAAAAGGGGAGGCATTGCTGGTTCCTTTCTTCTGCGACATGTTCATTGGTGAACCACTCGACAATAAACTTAAGAAACGTGAACTGATGCACCAACTCAACGCAGCCATGGATGATCTTGCATCGGAATTACCTGTGGAAGAGTGGACCTGAATGCGTCAAACACGCTGCTGTCCTGGTTAATTTCTTGTCGAAGCATTTTCTTCCGGCCTAGCACAACGTGCCCAAGAGTGATCGCAACTGCCAGGCCAGGAAAGCGCTTCAACACTCCGGCGATGGGGTGGCCGTGAATCTCAATCACTCCATTCACGCATTGAAAGCGTCCACCGAGAAGCAATCCGCAAGCAATTCCAATCAAAGTGTAGGGCAGAGGCCAAAGATAAGCCGAATGCACCACTGCATGCCCTTCTATCCAAAACCGAGAACAGCCCGGAAACGATTACACAATAGATGCAATCGTCGTTCCAGGCTGTTCATGATTTGATCAGGTGTCGGCCCGCACCGACATGGGACGCAGAGATCAGGCGTCAATGAAATCGTCGGATTCCTCACTGAGTGACTCAGTCTCTTGAATATCCGGCTTCGAAACTTCATCCAAACCCAGTTCCGCAGCTTCCTCAGCAGTCAGCTTGTAGTAACCGAGTGACCGAAACACCTCAAGGACTTCGCTGCAAGTTGGGAACATGCGTCCCGCATCGCGTTTGTAGTCATCCATTGCCCGCATGAACTCGATCTCGGGATTACTGTAGTCACGCTCACATGTCGTAGGATCAATGTGACGACGACGCTGCTTCTTTCGGCGCGAGTTCTCGACGACACCCGTCTCAAAGTTTTCGGTACTTCCCTCTTCCGCTCCAGCATTCTCGGTACGGCGATCAACTCCACGTCGCTCAAGTGTAAGAACGTTCTCTTCAGGGGTCTGATCGATGTTGGAATCAGTCATGTCTATGTCCTTGGATGGTGGGAAAGTACCAAATTTTTCTGTGTTCCCGATGAGAAAGAACACAGAGTGGTATGGTCGCAAAAAACCCTAGCACACCAATTGCGGGAACCCGGGGGATTAAAGCAATATTGACAACTAGAAAAGCAGTAACAGTCAGGAAAGACCGCCAGTTGTAACACCTGTAACGACCAAGGCGTCGATGAGGCTCACAATCGCACATCATGCAACCAGATGAACTTCCGTGAATCGAATTTCGACTCAGGCAGACGTGTCCTTGCCATCCAATTTTGTCTCGGCCCCCGGCAACCACCGCTTGGCGAGCCCCGCAACCAAGATGGGCACAGCCACCGAAACCGCCAGTGCCAACGGCAACCACTGGTTTCTCTCCGCGTAATCCCCGAAGGCAGCGTATGCAATCGCGATACCGAGATTGCTGCAAATGACTGCTGGCAGAAATCGTCGCCAAGCAAGCTGGTGAATGCCAGCCATCAAAACACTGGCCTCAGCAAACACAGGCATCGCCCGAGTCAAGACCAGAACCAGCGGTCCGTACCGGTCACTTACCGTTCGGATCCGCTCAAGATCCTGACCCCGGGAAAAGTAACTTGCAAAGGACGTGCCGTACCGTCTGGACAATGCAAACCCAATCATGGCCCCTAAGTTCATACCCACCCACGTCGCCAACATTCCCCAGAACCAACCCAACTGCCATCCACTTAGAGTACTGATCACACTTGATGGGATCGGCAGCAGAATATCGGTCGCCAGCAGCGCAACGATCAGGGCAAAAGTCGCGATCGGCGGTGGTGGATTCTCTGCTAGCCCTCTTAGCCAATCGTCTAGTTGGCCTCCCAGAAACAGGAACGGCAAGATTGGCAAAAGTAAAACAACACACATCAGCGGCAGAGTCCGAAACAACTCACGCACGATTTAATGCACTCCCCTCAATAAATGAGCAATGAAGATGACTCAATCCCATACAACGTCATGATATTCCAATGCCCATTCTCGCATGTATCGCACGCTCTGAGGATCGATGCGGTACACAATTAAATCAGGATTATCGATCGACCCCAGATAATTGCGGAGCAATGGGTTCTCGTCCCAGATTTGATGCAACAGTTCACGATCCCCTTCCGGATGCGCAACCCCCGTGATTCGAACCTGATGATGCTGTTTGTCGAGGTAACACAATTCAACTTTGGGATTGGCTGAGATTTCCTGTGTCTTGTGATAGCCCCGCAAGTTTGCGACATAGACAGTGAAGCCATCCGTTCGGACCGGAGAGACGGGCCGAACTCTTGCCTGATCACCGTCCATGGAAGCCAAATGCGGAAATCTGTCATTGCGCAAAACTGCCAAAGCCAAATCTTTCAATTCGCTCGGGTCAGTCGGTTCGGGGGTCGGTCTTGCCATCTAGAGATGATACCAATTTTGATTGCAACTTTCGCCACAACCAGCGTTCACGAATGGTCCGTCCACCAGGATTCGCGTTGCATGGCCGTGCTGATCTTTGAATCGGGATCGTTCAGATCACCAAAATGCAACGCTTCTGCTGGGCAAGTCGGAACGCACGCAGGCTCCATTCCTGACTCAACGCGGTGGTAACCGTTGTGGCACTTGACCGCCTGATTGGCGACGGGATCCATGTAGATCGCACCGTAGGGACAAGCATCAACGCAAGATCCGTGGCCACAGCAAGTGTCGTAATCAATTGCAACTGTGCCCTCAGATTCCTTTTGTAATGCACCGCATGGGCAGGAACACACGAGCCACGTCGGGAAATTTACCGACATCCCGATAAATGGTTCGACAAATATACTTCCCCAATGGCACATCGTTTTCCGATTTACAACTGACCTCACAGGCGTGACACTCAAAGCAACGTCGCGCATCAACAAACCATCCATATTTTTTGCCATCGTCAGGATCGGTCATACGATCCCGCCAGAACGACCCTGGTTGCTCAACTCCCTTCGCCTGCTCAACTCCCTTCGCCTGCTCAACTCCCTTCGCCTGCTCAATAGCTTCACCAGCGACATCCGCTGCCGTCTCCGATCGGCAACGCTAATGCAGCCCGTTTCAGAAAATCTCTTCTGGGTTTCGAAGTCATGACACTCTATTTATTTAAGCCGGGCCAGCCCTTTGGGACTCTGCTATCAAATCGCCGACGGGGCGTTGTCGACAGCATGCCGCAACGATTTCACAAAGTCAGTCACACGGTCCGCCGCGGTGTCGGTTGCTACAGCATCATGCACTCGGCGAACCACAGCAGATCCAACGATCAAACCATCTGCCACGGGAGCTAACTGTGCTGCCGTCTCGGGATCGCTGATGCCAAAGCCGATACAAATGGGCAAATCCGTTTGTTCCCTCAACCACTTTACATTGCCAACCAGATCGTCGGGGAGGGCAGTTCGCTCACCCGTGATCCCGGTTACCGAGACATAGTAAAGAAAACCGGATGAGGATTCTGCAATGCGAACCTGACGATCCTGGGGTGTCGTTGGCGTTACCAACTGGATCAAACTAAAATCTTCATCAACACAAATCTGTGAGAACGGGGCGGCCTCTTCGACCAGCAGGTCGGGTACGATCGCGCCAGAGTAACCGGCAGTTTTGGCTTGCTGCACATAGCTGGCCAGCCCCACGCGATGAATGATGGCGTAGCTGACCATCGTGACCAAGGGCATTCTTACATCAACCTTCACATCTTCTCCCAACTCCATCACCTGCTGAAGACGAAACCCCCGATCCAGTGCACGCTGATATGAGGCCTGAATGACGGGACCATCCGCAATCGGATCACTGTAGGGCACTCCCACTTCACACAAATTCGCGCCTGCAGCCTCGGCAGCTCGTATCACACGCGCGGTGGTAGCGATATCTGGATCACCAGCCGTAAAAAAGGGCATCAGTGCTTTTCGGCCCTCCGTTCGCAAATCGGTAAAAAGTTGGTCGACAGCTGACATAAATGAGTCATTTCCGGATTTCAGGGCAGGGAAGGGCACTTGGGGGACATTGTACCCAACAAGGGAAATAAGGGACCGGCCGCGTGCTCTGCAACCGCCATTGCTTACTTTCACTATCAACGCTGGAGCGGGCCACTCGACCGGAACACAACCTCAGGAACCGCTTTTCTTTCCCGAATTCATGATTCGAATTGGTCCGCCAGCTCGTCAGGCAATCGGAGAAAATCACCCCATCCAGCACTCGATGATAATCACGTCCGTCCGAGGTTCTTGTTCATGTTGCGTTTGTACTGTTCAACTCCGGGTTGTCCATAGGGATTGATGCCCAGCAGTCGTCCCTCAATCACTGTTGCAATCATCAGCATTTGAAACAACTGCCCCAGCACGTGCGTGTCAATTCCAGGAAGCAAAATATCCGTTGTTGGGCGTCCGTCTTCGTGCAAGGCATCGTTAGTTCCCTTGATGGCAGCCGCCATGATCTCTGGAAGAGTACGATCCGAAAGATCATTCAATTCGTCCTGATTTCTTTCGCTGTGCCCGACTGGCAATGGGTCAGTCCGATAATTTTCAACGATGACATTATTGAATACCTTGTCATTCCGTCCCTGCTGATGCTGTTGATGCCGACTGTGGAGATCCCGGGTATTTACCGTTGTCAGGGGGGTCACACCCAAGCCCTCTTTACCGTTGGACTCGGCAAGCAACTGGTCGTACCAAAGCCCAACCGATTCAAGGGCCTTGCTCCAGACGCTCATCACACGAATCGACTTGTCACGATATTTTGCCAGCAAGTGATTGACCGCCACATATTGCAGAACGACATTGTCTTCGTAGGACGCAGTTCTAAAATGTTCGTTCATGGCGACTGCTCCTTCCAACAACTTCATGCAGTCCAGTCCCAGCATCGCAGCTGGCATCAAGCCAACCGAGGAAAGCACGCTGAAGCGTCCGCCCACTCCTTCCGGAACGCTGAAAACCTGCTGGCAGCCAATTGCCGATGCCAAATCGTGCAACTTACCCTGTGCTCCAGTCACCGGAATCACAAATCGACCCAACTGACTTGCGGCCTGATCCCCAAGCGACTCCTCCAACGCCGCCAAACACTGTCTAAAGGCAACAGCTGTTTCCATTGTCCCACCACTCTTGCTGATCACGACAATCGCAAAACGCTGTTCAGCCTCAGTAGGCCCAGACCCACCTGCCTTGAGTCGATGCCACAAGGCACTACTCGCATCGTTGTCAACATTGTTACCCTCGAAATACATCCGCGGCTTACTGCCGCGAGCCGCACGAGTCAATTCATTGTGATAGGGATCACAACAGGCTTCCATCATCGCCCGCGCACCCATGTAAGAACCACCAATCCCCAGCACGACAACAGCGTCGATCTCGTTGTGCATGCCGTTGGCAACTTGAAAAATACGACCCAACTCTGACTCGGCCCGGTCTGATTGGTACGCTGCCAATTGCTCCTCCGGAAGCCAAAAGAAGCGGGCGTCCAACGGTTGCTTATTCTCCGGGATCTGACCCGACTCATACTGCTGCTGATCGGTCTCAACCATCTCGGTGCGGAGATTGCCCAAGGTATCAGATAGCCCCGCAATCTGATCTTCGGTGATACCAAAATCGGAATTAATACTGCCGGATGGGTCAAAACGAAGAAGAGGCATGATCAGAGAATTCCTAGGAAGTTTTGTTTGCCATGTCCCGATTAGATTAACGCATGGACGGGGAGTCTCGAAGCGGCCTAAGGGGAATGGCAGACTGGATTCCTTTGGGCGTTCCGAGGAGGACCATTGTCGGCTAGATTGGGCTGCGGGAGACGACGTTATTTGAACTCCCGCTGCACCAGCGGTGCCACGCCATCATGCGAACGGCGTGCAAAGCCTATTTTTTGCAACATTCAAGAGAGTACAGTCCCTTGCCTCAAGTCCGCCGAAAGCCAGTTGTCCTGATCGTACGCGATGGTTGGGGTGAAAACCCGAACCCCGAATGGAATCACGCCAATGCCGTCCATTTGGCGGATACACCAGTCGCCGACGCATTGATGCGTGATTACCCGAATGTCCTGATCCACACATCGGGTGAAGACGTCGGGTTGCCCGCCGGGGTAATGGGAAACAGTGAAGTGGGTCATCAGAACATCGGGGCGGGCAGGATCGTTGACCAAGAGATCATGCGAATCACGCGAGCCATCCGCGACGAGTCGTTCTTCAGCAACTCGGTACTCCAAGAATCAATCGCCCATGTAAAGGCCAGTGGGGGCACGCTGCATCTATTGGGATTGATGTCTGATGGACGCGTTCATAGCGATCTGGAGCATGCCTTTGCCGTCGTCGATTTGGTAAAGCAGGCAGGCCTCGATAGCGACAAGTTTGCAGTCCATGCGATCACCGACGGGCGTGACACGTCACCGACGGGCGGAAAAGATTTTGTGAATCGGCTGGAAGAAAAAATGAAGAATGTTGGAGTTGGTCGTGTCGCCAGCGTGGTGGGGCGTTTCTACGCCATGGATCGCGATCTTCGCTGGGAAAGAGTGCACACGGCTTATCAGATGCTAACCGAAGGCGCAGCCAGTACTGCCAGCACGGCTCTGGAAGCGATCCAGTCGTATTACGACGAGCCAACTGATTCGAACCGAAAAGGTGACGAGTTCATCACTGCAACCACCATCCCGGGACCAAATGGCCCGACGGTGGTCAAAGATGGCGATGCCATCATCTTCCTGAACTACCGCGGCGACAGGACTCGCGAAATTACGAAAGCATTTGTTCTGCCTGATGATCAATGGAAGAACATCGATGGCGGAGGCTTCGATCGCGGCGAGCAAATCCGGAACCTCTATTTTGCCACCATGACAGGCTACGAAACCGGTTTGCCAGTTCACGTCATCTTCGAGAAACCTGCCAAGATGCCCAACATCCTCGGTGAATACGTCAGTGCTCTGCACTTGCATCAGTTCCGGTGTGCTGAAACCGAAAAGTATCCCCACGTCACTTTCTTCTTCAATGACTACCGGGATGACCCTTTCTCTGATGAGGATCGGGGCATGGCTGCATCACCTCGGGACGTTTCGACCTACGATCAAAAACCTGAAATGTCAGCGGAAAAAGTCACAGAAAAAGTTCTCGCCGAAATTGAGTCCGAAGAAGCGGCGTTGATCATAGTCAACTTTGCCAATGGGGACATGGTTGGTCACACCGGGGTCATCGCGGCCGCTGTCAAGGCAGTCGAAAAGGTTGACGCCTGCGTGGGGCGGATTGTCGAAGCAACGCTCGCCAAAGGTGGTTCGCTGGTAGTGACTGCCGATCATGGCAACTGTGAACAAATGATCGATCCGAAAAGTGGGGGCCCTCACACGGCCCACACAACGTTTGATGTCCCATTAATCGTCGTGGAACCCGGTCTGGAAGGACATGCATTACGGAGCGGTGGGCGGTTAGCCGATATTGCACCAACAGTGCTGGAACTCATGGGCCTACCTGTTCCTGAACAGATGACGGGAAAACCATTACTCAGTCCTTAAGAGAAAGCGTCTGGCTTCAAGAGACATCTTCTGGGTCCAGGTGATTCCTTTTTCTAAGATGCCTTTCCCATTGATTGCTGGGAAAGCCATCCCAATCAGGATGCTGGTCGGCTATGCGACGCACACGGACCGTCATCAAATGCGAGAGCAAATGTAAAGAGCGAACGCGTCGTGCATTTGTCAATGTCGAGCGTGCATTTGTCAACGTCGAGCGTGCATTTGTCAACGTCGAGGTGGAACACGGTCAAACATTGGCAACGCTTTGATCGCACAGCTTCGATGCACAGCAGTGGTAAAATTGATCGGGCATGAACTTGAGCAGCTAGAGGAACAATCCCTCCCCGTACCATGATCAGGAATTGCCGGACTCAGGAGAGCCTGCCCTCATTTTCCCAAGGCTGCCTTGCACCCATTCGGGGCTGATAAAGATCATATTGGCAGCGATCATCATCGTGCCAAAAGTAATCATCCCCAGAAACAGAGCGATGCCGGCGTGCACCATAACTGCGAACACCAGGACAAAGGGCCGTGTCAGACGAGGCCATACGAGGGCGCAGTAAAAAACTTCCCAAAACAGCGTGGCATGAGTCATTGCACTGAAAAAACGCGGATAGCGATACAACCATGTCATGTTCATCGACTGGTACTCATAGTTGCTCACCGAGTACCAAACCGCAGTTCCATCCCACCAGGTCTGCCCCCGCGCTTTGCTAATACCTCCAAACAGGTAAATCACGCATAAATGCAGCTGCAGCAGTCGCGTCGCGATGTTCGACGAAATGGTTGGTGTGGATTCAGGCCACAACCACTTCCAAAATCGCCCCCGGCTCGGCGATCCAAATCGGTCACGTATCAACGAATCCACGCTATAGCAGCTGCCCGAGGGAGCCAGCATCAAATACATCGTCATGTAGGTAACAATCTGATCAAAACCAAAAAGTACACCCGTCAGTCGATGCAGGTACATCAACTGCAAGAACCACGCGAGCGGTGAGGTAATTCTGGTCAGAAACCCCATCGCAAAACATGCGGTCACACCAATGGTAAAAATGTGGTGCACCCAAATCAACGTAGGACTGCTGATGTACCAAAGGTACGTTCTGCCAAAATCAGAAAAACCAAAAGCGCCGTCGTGAAGTTGCCGGGACGTTTCGTTGTTGACCCAGGCTGTCTCGCCCAAAAACGAAGTCAGGTCGGTTGCCAACACAACGTGTGAGTACAGCAACATCACTCCCGTAATGATGCGCAGGACCGACAGTGTATGGGGTAGTCGGGGTGTGAACCAAAAACGATCCCACGCTTCGACATAACCGGTGCACCAGTTTTTCACGTCAGAACCCAAGGTTCTCATTCGGAGGTTGCCTCCTGAACATTCTGGTCAAGTAGAACCCGGTAGAGCCGCTCATCGGTGAGTTCAATGGGCGCAATTTGGTATTCGATCAGGTCAGGCAACAGATGCTCAACACGCCGGATGGCCACCTCCTTATCGGGGTTTTCGTACTTCAAATGATCGACGACAGATCTTCGAACATGCTCGTATCGCTTCCTCGCCTCACCCCAGTATATCGCTTCGTCACGATTCAGAGCCCGAAGCTCAGGCGGGGGTCCGGGCGGTTGATAAATCTCTTCCATGAACTCACTCAGCATGAAGTGCCGGTGATACAGCAGGCGAGGCCAATGCTGCTCACGATCTGGATACATCCACTCGACACGCTTCCCATTCTGATCAGTGACCGCCGCCTGGATCAGGTGACTGGGCCCCGGATCCGGAGCAAAAAACGCGTAACCACGATCGATGTAGAGCATTTGGCTGTAACGCTCAATCAGCCCTAAAGCTGTCACGATCGAAGGCGACTGACCGATGGGTCCGCGGGTTTGCACCGACAAGGGCGGCAGAACAACGGCCAGCAGATGCCCAATGATCAGAATGCTAATCAGCAGACGCCCTTGTTTGGTCAGAACATTTGGATCGGAAGCCATGGGCACATCAAAAGGGTAGATGGTCGACTCGGTTACCTATTACCGTAGTCCATGGCCCAATCATGTACAGCGGAGCTTGGTGCAGCAAGTCGTGTTGCACCCTCTCTTGGGACGATTGATGGAGTACTGGGCAAGCAATCGCACGAAAAAAGCCGCGTTTCCGATTGCCTGAAACGCGGCTCTTGAATCGACGAGTTTTTTTACTGCGGCCTATCGGCTCGCAAGCTCATTGACACCGAACTCAAATGTCAAATCGTTGGTGCTACCTGCAACCAAGTCAAGCGTTCGCTCTTTGCTTACTGCCTTGCCGTTGATCTCGGTGGTCACCCGGACGGTGTAACCGGACCAAACTTCGCCTGCTGTCAGCTGATGCGTCCGATACGTTCTCAGTTCGCCATCGCCATCAGTAACATTGCCAGCCAAGGTAATCTTGGCATCCGCAGGAACGTGAAGCTGTACAACTGTTGTCAGATCCTGATTTTCTGTTTCTACTGCAACCGTGGTGCTGGCAGCGAATTCGATGAGCTCACTGGTACCAGGGCGCAACTTGACAGACTTGCTCTCCGTTAGCTCGGAACCGTCGACGGTGTAAGTTACGTCGACTACATAGGTGTAAACGAATCCAGGCTTCAATCCACGCGACTTGAATTGACGAACCAAACCTACAGCCTGTGTCATATAACCGTTCACAACGACAGAAGCGTCAAGAGGCACTGAGACCGTCAGCAATGCTGCATCTGACTCAACTGCCGTAGAATCAGCATCTGCTGGCTTCGCAGGCGGATCAGCGGCAGGGGGCTGGGCCGCAGGAGCAGCAGCGGCAGGGGGCTGGGCCGCAGGAGCATCAGCGGCTGGGGGCTGGGCCGCAGGAGCAGCCTCTTCAATGACAATCTCTTCCACCTGAGCGGGTTCTACCGTGGCTGACTCATAAGTGGCTGACCCCAATCCGGCTGAAGGCATGACGCGGGGAGAAGAATAACGATTGGCCGAATACCCACCGCTACTGCCTCCGGAAGATCCACCTGAAGAACCGTACGCTCGCACCGTGTAACCGCCCGAAGAACCACCACTGCTACCGCGATTGTGGAACGCTGCTTTGGCAGCGTGAATGTTGGCAAACAGCCGCCTCAATGGGCCGACATGCCCAGTGCTTCCGCCTGATGAACCTCCACTGCTACCGCCTGAAGAACCATAGGACGAATAAGCAGCGTAACCACCAGTCGATCCACCCGAGGAGCCGTTTGCATGTTTAGCCCGCCAGTGGGCTACCAGACCACCACTGCCGCCGCCAGAAGACGCATAGCCGCCGGAAGAGGCATAGCCGCCTGAGGAAGCATTTCCGCCCGAGGAGCCTCCCCAAGAACCACCTGCTTCCGCCGTCCCAGCAAATACGGCAATCGCGCCGGCGAAGGCCAAGAACTTTAAACACCTCATGATTTCAAATCTCCAAGTTCGACCAGCAGTAAGTGACGCCACATCTGTATGGTTGCGGCTTAACGACTAGGATAACGAAGCAATCTAGGCAAGCAAGCATCCCTGGTGAACTTTTACCGATCAGGAAGACTCGGAAGGTGCGGATATACCGACGAATTGGTTCACAAATCAACGTTTGTCGCCTATACAACTCTCTCGAGCCGGATGTCGTCGAAATCCGCGGTCCCGGTTGCTCCAAATAACCCCACCCGAAGGATTGCCTCGCGGCTTGGCTCTGGAACGTCAATCACCCGCAGTTCGGCTTGCCAGCCCTGCTGCTGCCCAAACGGACCGAGCCAAAACACCCCCAGCTCGGATCGTGATGCGTCATAGAGACTGATCGAAATCATGGGAACGGCGTCGGTCGCAGGGCCAGGACACACATCCCGAGTTCTCGCCAGACCACTCAAGCGGATACGACGTACCTGCCTGCCATCCATTGGAATCCCCTGAAGCAGATGTGAACTGAGCCCCGGTACCTGATTGGAAAATTGGACAAATGACGTTCCCGTGGCGGCCGGCTGCTGGGGATTGCCGAGGACCAGACTGACCTGACGGCCGTAGTACCAACCGGGTACTTGGTTGCGATGGAACTCAGGTTCCACCTTAAGTCTGGTCTCAAAATCGCCATTAACGACTTGCGGATTCCCTGCGTCGGGCAGCAATTGCCGATCCTCTTCGGCCTCGCCCGTCATGGGGACAAAAAGCGTTGGCCTCAGAGCTTCACGCACCAACCGACCATTCTGCTTGGTCATCCGAAACAGAGTCTGCTGATAACGCTCGCCTACCGGAATGATCAAGGTGCCGCCTTCACGAAGCTGTTCGACCAATGCCTCGGGAACAGCTTCAGGACTACAGGTGACAATGATCTTGTCAAAAGGCGCAGCCTCTTTCCAGCCTGAACAGCCATCCCCGACTCGCGTCGAAATATTCTCGTATTTCAATCGTGACAGGATAGACGAGGCTCGGTGACTTAATTCCGGGACAATTTCGATTGAGTAGACGTGCGTGACCAACGGGCTGAGTACTGCCGCTTGGTAACCGCTTCCTGTGCCGATTTCCAAGACCCGATCACTTTCGCGAGGATCGATCGTCTCTGTCATCAGAGCAACCGTGAAGGGACTGCTGATGGTTTGCGCTTCACCAATGGGCAACGCCATGTCAAGGTACGCCCGCTCTCTCTGTTCGTTGGGAACAAACTCATGACGCGGTGTATTAAGAATGGCATGCAGAACACGCGTGTCGGTCACACCTGCTGTAGCAATTTGTTCTACCACCAATTGATGACGGGCCTCCCGGTATGGATCGGCAGAGTCAGAGCCATCAGAAAGAATCAACAAGGACAACTTGAGGCCCCTGCAATTTTGCCTGATGCGCTGTCCAAGCATGACAGCGAAGAATCGCAACCTTCACGATCGATCATTTTCATTCAGCAGTTTCATTCAGTAGGGAAAACTGTCGTGCCGCAGTCGGTGGCAGTGGAATGGTCAAATTACTCTGGGGCATCTTGGATTGTATGCGTGCCGCCAACGTCGGCGTGAACTGATCATCGGGTGCATGGCCAAAAAAATAGCTGCGCTGCCCGCTGAACCAAGCCCGCAATGATCGCCGCCCACTGATCCATAAAACGGTCAGTCAACTCAACACGGTTCCTGCCTACGAGTCGGAGTATGGCATGCTTGCCAGTTACCGTTTTCCGGACTGGAGTTCGGGGCTTGCGCTCTTGCAAAACTTTTTCAATGAGATCATCTGGAGGCGATTGAAAAAGAGGTCGACTATCGAACAACACCTTGTCGATTTCGAGCTGCTGAAAAATCGCATTAACCCGTTTTTCATGATCGCCAGAGTCAAACCAGTCGACATGCCTCAATTCAACAGCCCAGGAAAAATCCCGAGGCAGCCGCATGAGAAAATGAGCAAGGACATAAAAACGGTTTGGGCCGAACCATGGCCCGAATTGCAGAAACGCAGGGCCCAAACGTCCGGCTGCCCATAGGCGTTCGATGTGGCTTAGAAAATTCCGGGTCGCAGCCTGCAAACTTCCCAACTGCAGATCGTGCGAAATGGTTCGGAAAAACTTGAGTGCAAAGCGGAATTCCTCTGCGGTCTGCTCTGCCCACCGTTGAATGGCAGCGGGCTTTGGTAAAGCATCAAACGTACTATTGCCCTCAACCGTGTTGAAGGTATCGGAGCACCAAGAAAGCCACCCACTGCGGGGTGTTCCCGCAGGATAGACCTGTCCGCCCCAGTGCCCACATGCCCACACGGGAGACCCGAGAAAGATCGGCAGATCAAGTGATTTTAAACTCATGAGCGTCGTGCGCGAAGAAGCACCGGCATACCAAAGACGTCACGGAACAGACCAGCATTTTCACCCATCGCAATCTGTTCCAAGGAAACATCGTCTACTCCCGGAACATTGATGACCAACTGCTTGCCCTCGATACTGCATTCAATCTCTAGAATTCGACCGCTGCGAGTATCATCCAATGCAATGGCAAGACGCAGAATCGCAGCCAACTTTGCAACCACAACACGATATTCCTGTGCCAGTGCTCCGTAGTCCTCGTGCGATGGCTGGGGAAAAGCACGGCGGTGATATCGTGCAACAAGCCCGACCTGCAACAACTCGGCCTCGGACAACCCAAACAGTTCACTGTGGCGAATCAGGTACAGCGAGTGCTTATGATTACTCCGCACATTCACGACCAACCCAATTTCGTGTAGCAGCGCAGCAACAAACAGAATGACTTCATGCCGGTTGTCCAGCAGGTGCGCGTTCTGGAGTTGGTTAAAGAGCTTGCGAGCCAGTTCAGCAACATTCCGTGCATGCGATTCATCAAAATCAAACTTGCGGCCCAGCGAAATCGCCGAACGGACAATCTGATTCCGGAATTCAGCCGTCCAACCTCCCCCCAAAGCCATATCGTGAAGCAAACCATCTCTCAAGTTCGTATCACAAACAAAAATCTGATCCAGTGAGAAATGCCTGGCGAGCATGGTGTAAACCAACAGCGCCGGTCCGAGAGTTTCCGCTTCCGAAAAACTCGCACCATAGCGTCTGACAATGGCATCTTCGTCAAGTGTCAGGATTTTGGAAGTGAATTTTTCTAAGCTGCTGGTTGACAATTCAGCCAACGAATTACCATCCCCTTCTTTCAGCAAATGCTTGACGGCAAAGCGGATATCGCCACCAATCGCGACAACATGAACGGGTGTCCCATCCTGCATATCATCTGTCAAACGTGTCCAAGCCCGACGAATATGGCTTTCCATCATCGCCCGACGTCGCGTTGCACTCAAACGGATCTCTTTGAGCGTTCGCAACAAGCGGAGCGAACCTAGCCGGAACGACTGGCTTTTCAACACATTACCGCCACGCACCAGCAGCATTTCGGTGTTCCCGCCACCCACTTCGACCACCAATGATTTGCCATCAGCCAAATTAGGATGGGCCTGCAAATGGGGCATGACGCCCATGTAAGTGATTCGATTGACTTCAGCCTCGTCAATCGGTTCGACGTTCAACCCTGTTGCCACAAAAATGCGGTCTGCGAAAGCCAATCGATTCGATGCTTCCCGCACCGCAGTGGTAGCAACCACCCGGACATCAGCAGGCTTGATGCCGTACTCTTGAAGAACACGTTGATAACCCTGCAGGACTGCTGCTGACTTTTCGATACTCTTTCGCGATAAACGTCGATTCTCGAAAGCTTCACGCCCCAGATCCAATGGGTGCGAAAGTCTATCTAGCGTTCGAACTTCCCCACCAAGATTTATTTCGGCAATGGCCATGCGAATGCTGGTTGACCCGATATCAATCACGGCAGCAACCCGTGGTGCACCGTGTTCGACGGGAAAATTCGGGCTCGAAGTCAAAGTGGACATCTGATTTCTGGGATGCTCGCGGCATATCGATAGGGGGTCACTATCATACCGCTACCCTCGAAAACACCTACAGCCCGATCAACAGTTCTTGGCGCATCCGACAGATACAGCCCCAAAACACTCAATCCTCAGCGGCGGCGATGGGCATGTCCGTTTCTTCAACGCATTTACCCTGTTTTTGCCAGCCTACAGCCAAAATCGTTCCCGTAAGCATGCATCCAAACGTGTAGGCCGCAGTCGGAATCGTTGCCAATGTGTCCTCACCGTAAAGCGTCAATGCCAGTGCTGTGCCAAGCCCGGCATTCTGCATCCCGACCTCCAACGTCAGTGCTCGACGACACGCTTCGGGTAGGTTCGCCACCCCCCCGACAATCCACCCCGCCAGGTAGCCAATCACATTGATCAACAGCAATGCCATGGCGAGCACCAATCCTACGTTCATCAAGTTTGCACGATTGCTTGCCACCACAATGACAATGATCCACAGCAAGGTGACCGACGCGATTCTTGAACTCCAAACCTGTGCCCAACCCTGACAACGTTTCCAAATCCGACAAACAGTGAAGCCGACAATGGTTGGCAGCACGACCAACACTGACAATCTCAACGAGGACCATGCGAGCGACTGTTCGGTTTCGGCCCCCGCAACAATCCACAATACAAGTGGGACAGTAAGTGGAGAAAGCAGAGTGGAAACACTGGTCAAACTGACTGAATAGGCAACACTGCCACGAGCTGTGCTCGTCAATACATTTGACGCCATGGCGCCAGGCACGCAACCGACAAGAATCACTCCAGCAGCAAGGTCCCTTTCCATTGGGATCACGCGTGTTACTCCCCAAGCCACCGCTGGCATCACCAGCACTTGGGTAAGAACTCCCAAACCGACCCACCATGGACGCTGAAACAAAGGGATGAGTTCATCTCGACGCACCAACGTCCCCAGAAAAAACATCGCAACAGCCACCAAAGTCCAAATGAACTCGGTCTTGATGGAAGCAGGTGGCGTAAAAGGATCGAAAGCCAATTGCTGCACTGGCCACAGGTAAGCCAAAGCAGAGGTGAATACCAACCAAAACAGCAGTGATCGAAAGACAGGTCTCAAAAGCTTGACTCCAGTACCTGATAGTCCTGCAACGCAAGACTTGCTTCTGGGCCACCATGGCACCGGACCGCATTCCACTTTCGGGCAACAGCGGCATCTACATTTTCCTGCTTGTCATCCAGGAACAGCAGGCCACCGGCAGACACACCTGATTTTTGTTCAGCGGCGTGGTAGATTTTCTGATCAGGCTTCATTGATCCGATCTCAAAGCTGAGAATCGTCACATCAAAGCGGAATTCATTCAGATAGAACGGTTGGCGGCAGATCCAATCCCAATGGGCGTGGCAGGTATTGGACAACAATCCAACTCCAAGTCCACGCGATTGCACAGCGTTCAGAACTGCAGCCATGGAATTGATGGGCGTGAACATATCACTGACCGCATCGAGGATTTCAGGCGTGGGCATTTGATCCGCATTCAAACTGACTGCTTGACGAATCTGTTCCGCGAATTCTTCGCCACTCAGCTCGCCATGTTCAAATCGATCCTGAGCTCCACTTTCGTAGACCGCTGCCCACGGCTGATCGACGACTATGTCAAATCGTTCAGCAAGATTTCTGCACGCAATATTCGGATCAAAGGCGAGCAAAACGTTGCCCAAATCGAAGTAAACGAATTCAATGTCGTGACTCATGGTTACTGCGAATGAAGGACAGACGGTCAGGTTTGCGTTTCAAGTGCAAAAGTTACAATTGTGGCACACTGGCGGCTTGCATTACAACTGGCGAACGCGAATATTGCGGTACCAGGCTTCGGTAGGTTTCCCGCTATGAATTTGCAACCCAATTTTTCCATGGCGTGGAATCGAATCATCCATCTCGGTGTAATCGACCGTCCGCTCGCCATTGACAAAAATCTGAATGCGTGGCCCTTTGCAGATCACTCGCATGGCATTCCACTGACCGGTTTTGACCAGTTTCTTTCCCAGATCGGCTCCCGGTTCGGCCAACATCTTCCGCCGCCTCGACTCGTCGTACAAAGCTCCCCAGACAGGTCGATCCCACGCGACTCCAATATCTGCCTGATAGCCAGAAACCTCGCTGCCACCTCGTACTCGCTCGGACCGAAACTGGACACCGGCATTCTCTCCTTCTCCGACCAGTTTTGCCTCAAAACGCAGCTCAAAATCATCATAATTCTGCGTTGTGCAGAGAAATTCGTTATGCGGAATCTTCTCGGTCAGACGGCCCGCCACCACAGCCTTGTCCTCGACACGAAACCAATATCCATTGCCTTCCCAGCCCAACAGTGACTTTCCGTCGAACAGCGGGAGTGAAAATTCCACAAAATCATCAATTGGATCAGCAGCACGAGTATCAATCCCTGTGATTTGGGCGAAAAAAACAATACCCACAGCGGCAAAAACTGATCGAATCATGGTAAGTCTCCCGGTTAAAAACGCAGTCCCTTTTTCAATTGTTTGCCGATGATCATAATCGGAAGCGTTCCTCCTGTTGCAACGAAGCCCAAAAAAGTAGCGTCATGAACCAGCCACTGAACAAATACAGCAGCCAAATCACCCAACCAAAAAGCCAGGGCGCATCTCAGGCGATGCTGTATGCCACCGGCATGCAACCGGAAGACATGAACAAGGCTCAGGTCGGCATTGCCAGCGTCTGGTACGAGGGAAACAGCTGCAATATGCATCTGCTTGAACTGGCCGCGGAGGTGAAGAAAGGGGTGACAGATGCAGGCTTGGTCGGCATGCGATTCAACACCATCGGCGTTAGTGATGGAATTTCGATGGGAACTGACGGGATGAGCTACAGCCTGCAGAGCCGTGATTTGATCGCCGATTCAATCGAGACGATCATGGGTGCCCAGTGGTACGACGGTCTGGTTGCATTACCCGGATGTGACAAAAACATGCCGGGTTGCTTGATGGCCATGGGCCGCCTCAATCGACCCGCCATCATGGTTTATGGAGGCACGATCAAGGCTGGCAGATTCAAGGACGAGAAGCTAGATATCGTGAGTGCATTCCAATGTTACGGGCAGTTCATCGCAGGGCAAATCAGTGAAGAAGAACGATCAGAAATCGTTCGCCGCAGTTGCCCGGGTGCCGGTGCATGCGGAGGCATGTACACAGCCAACACCATGGCAACAGCCATCGAGGCGCTCGGGATGTCATTGCCATACTCCGCCAGTATCCCGGCAGAAGAGGAAGCAAAGAAAGAAGAGTGCCGGCGTGCCGGGGATGCCATTCTGGTACTCCTCGAAGCCGACATCAAACCACGGGATATCATGACCCGAACCGCCTTCGAAAACGCCATGGTCACGGTGATGGCGTTAGGTGGCAGCACCAATGCTGTGCTGCACCTGATAGCAATGGCCCGAAGTGTTGACGTGGACCTTACTATCGACGATTTCCAGTCCGTGAGTGATCGCATCCCCTACTTGGCGGACCTGAAACCTAGTGGGAAATTCGTGCAGGAAGACCTACATTCCATCGGGGGTACCCCCGCCGTCATGAAGTACCTGCTGGAAAAAGGCCTGATGGATGGGTCCTGCATGACTGTAACGGGCAAGACGCTGGCAGAAAATGTCAGAGATTTACCGGGCCTGAAAGAAGGACAGACTATCATCAGCCCGATTGAGAACCCACTCAAAGATTCGGGACACATTCGAATCCTCCGAGGCTCACTCTCTCCCGATGGAGCCGTTGCCAAGATCACCGGCAAGGAAGGACTGACTTTCAATGGACCAGCACGCTGCTTTGACAGTGAAGAGGACATGCTCAGAGCATTGGAACAACACCAGATCCAAAAAGGGGATGTGGTTGTGATTCGTTACGAAGGTCCCACAGGAGGCCCCGGCATGCCCGAGATGCTGACACCCACCAGCGCCATTATGGGAGCGGGACTGGGGTCTGATGTTGCGATGCTGACCGATGGGCGTTTCAGTGGTGGAAGCCACGGATTCATCGTTGGGCACATTACTCCGGAAGCTCAACTCGGGGGTCCCTTGGCACTGCTCAAAGATGGGGACATGGTGAGGATCGATGCCAAAGGCAACCGTCTGGACGTTGATGTCAGCGACGACGAATTGGCCGAGCGAGCCAAAGCGTGGTCAGCCCCACCACTGAAAGCAAGACGCGGAACACTCTACAAGTACATCAAGACTGTCAAAACAGCCAGTGAAGGCTGCGTCACCGACGAGTGACCAACCTGACGAGTGACCAACCTGTTGTACTCTACCTCGGCGCATTGGCAGCACGAATACAAACCGTGACGCAATCGGTCTTGGCATTGAGTTATACTGCGAACCTCTGGAATGCTGGGTGAAACCAAACGGTTATATGGCCAGAGAATGCCGGCTGCGGGCATGTCGGCTCATTTGAGCCGGCGTTCGAGCCAACCTACTAATCCTACAATGACATTGGCGACATTGGTCAATACCGTTGTGGCGTCCCCCCCATCCCCCATCCCCCATCCCCAGGCCACCCATGAGCGCGAGACGTTGGGCCATAAAACGTATTGGGCGGATTCCCATCATCGTGCCGTGTCTGCTGTTGGCAATCGGAATCGCCATACTCATTTTCATGTATAGCCCCGGTGCACTCAGACAGGGAAATTCCGATAACACCATTCTGGTACACGTGGTTGAACGCAACGATTTCGAAGCCTTTGTCACGGAACCTGGAGACGTCACCAGCAGCAGCAATGTTGAGGTGCGCTGCAAAGTTAAATCCCGAGGGTCGGCGGGGGTCACCATCGTGGACCTTTGTAAAGAGGGAGCCGAGGTTACCACAGGAGACCTGTTGGTGCAGTTCGATGACTCGGTCCTTCAAAACGAATTGATCGCCCAAAAAATTGAAGTCGCGAAAGACAAATCAGCTTCCATTCAGTCAGAAAGCAATCTGGCCAACGCCGAACGAACCCTGCGTGAGTATGTGGATGGCTTGTTCCAACAGGAGATCGAAGTTCTTGAAAGCGCTGTTTTTGTAACAGAGGAGGCTCTGCGGCGGAAACAGCTTGAACTTGCCTCCAATCGGCGGATGGCTGCTAAGGGTTTGATCAATCAACTGCAGGTTTCAGCAAGTGAATTCGCATTGGAAAAATCAAGAAAGGATGTTGCCGCCAGCAAGCGTGCGATTGATGTGTTCCGACGATTTACTCGAGAGCGGAAAGTTGGAGCATTCAACGCCGAGATTGAAAAACAGAAAGCGAATCTCGAGGCTGCAACATTCACCCTGGAATTGAGCACTCAAAGACTTGCCGAACTCGCTGAACAAATCGAACATTGCACCATTCAAGCGCCGGCAGATGGTCAGGTGGTTTACGCGAGCAAAGGCCAACGAGGCGAATCCGTTGTAATCGAAGAAGGCAGTCAGATTCGGTTCAACCAGATTATTGCCAAGCTGCCCGACATCAAGAAGATGCAAGTCGATGTGAAAATCAACGAATCACACATCAATCGTGTCCGACTTATGATGCGGGCTGAGATCACTCTGGACGCGGATCCAGTCAACACGCTTTACGGCGAAGTTAAGACAGTGGCTCCCTACCCGTTCCCGATGCGCTGGCATGGTGCCCCATTGGAATATGGCGTGGAAATCACGATCCATGATCCACCACCGTCCATCCGTCCCGGGTTACGAGCCAAGGTAAAGATATTTTTCGAAGCGGAGCAGTCAGTATTACTGGTCCCTCTGGCGGCAGTGATTGCTCATGAAAAATCGCATTATTGCCTCGTGCGTGATGGACAGAACTGGCGGGCTTCACCCATCAAAGTCGGCCCCAACAACAACAATCAGGTCGTGGTCCTCGACGGCATCTCTGAGGGTGATGAAGTCACTTTGACACCATTTCGTTTTATCAAGCGTTCCGACTTGCCAGTCGCGGCGCCCAAGGGACTTGCGCAAACCCCTGAACTCGGTCAACCGAATACCATCACCGGCCAGAAAACCCCGGTCCAGAAAACTAAAGGCCGGAAAACTAAAGGCCAGAGCGCCGACGGCCAGAACAATCAAAACACAAGGAACACGAAACAACTCACCACGACCGAGGCCGAAGCAGACCAAGCTGATCCTGGAACATGAAACTCCTGCATCCTCGCATCTGGCAACTTGGGATCAAGAGCCTGCTATTGCACCCCATGCGGTCGTTGCTGACTGTACTTGGGATATTCATCGGTGTTGCCAGTGTTGTTTGGCTGCTTGCCATCGGTGAAGGAATCAGTCGCGAAGCCCAGCGTCAAATCGCTGAACTTGGTGCAAAGAACATCATTCTACGTTCGGTGATGCCGCCTGATGACTCGGTGAATGAATCCTCTTTCTACGTTCAATACGGAATTCGCCGAGCAGATGTAGCAGCACTGGTTGAAATCCCAACGATCAAGAACGCAGTACGCATTCGTGAAACAAAACGAGAGGCCCATTATGGCCCCGTGACGCTTGCCAGTCATCTGGTCGCCTGCACCCCCGAGTACGCCGATATCATGCGTCTGACGGTCGATCGCGGCAGGTTCATCTCGGACCTTGATGTGGAACAGAAAGCAAATGTCTGTGTGCTGGCTGCTGAGGCAGCCGATCTCTTTTTCACCACCGAAGATCCGATGGGCAAAGCAATCCGGATTCGGGAATTGCCATACGTCGTTATCGGAATAATGCATGCCCGGAATCCTACCGCTGGCATTGGTGGTTCAATCGCAGCACAGGACTTTGACAAGGATATTTACATCCCTCTGGAAACGTTCTGGCAGAGAATCGGGGATCGCGTTCTGTTTGTTCAATCCGGACAGCGGACTGGCGAGGAAGTTGAACTGAGCCAAATCACATTTCAGATTGAATCAATACGTGATGTGATTCCAACAGCAGATGCCATCGAGCGGACAATGCAAAAAATGCATGCCGAAAAAGATTATGCCGTCGTCGTCCCACTGGAACTACTTGAGCAAGCCAAGACGACACGTCTGATGTTCATGGTATTCATGGGCATGATCGCGGCCGTAACACTCCTTGTGGGTGGGATTGGGATCATGAATATCATGTTGGCAACCGTGACAGAACGAACCCGGGAAATTGGCATTCGCCGCGCACTAGGTGCAAAGCAAAGCGACATTACACGACAGTTTCTGGCAGAAACGGTCGTGCTAGCCGCCGTTGGGGGCGTGGCGGGAGTCGCGGGTGGATTGACCTGTCCAATGATGATGAATTTACTGCGCCAGCTTCTGCAGAATTGGATTCCCGACGCAATGAATAATCTTCCGGACGCAATACGGAATGTGACGCCCGAAATTGTGCCCTGGTCGATTCCGCTCGCTTTTGCAATTTCTGTCGCTGTCGGCGTATTCTTCGGATTGTACCCCGCAATCCGCGCAGCTCGGATGGATCCCATTGAGGCACTGAGACGGGAATAACGCTAGCAATCAAACGCAGCCACCGAAGAAAGTTTGACAGCCCCATCAGTGCCACTGGCATGGCAACATCTATCATTGCATCACTTCAGGGACTCAAGAAAAGCAATCAGGTCGGCCAACTCTTGGGCCGTCATCTCTGCGGCTAGTCCCTTGGGCATCAACGACTCGGTCTGCAACCGGCGTGACTCAATTTCATCGGTTGAAATATGGTGGTTTTTGCCATCTGCCGAACGAATCACAATTTCTGTTTCTGCGTCTCGCACCATCAGTCCGTTCACCACTTGTCCATCGACTGTCAGCACCAAATGGCTGCTGTATTTTGGATCGATCACTTTGGACGGCTCCAAAATACTGTCCAACAACTCCTGTCTCGATCGTTTCTTTCCAAGGCCGTCCATGTCAGGACCAACACTCTGTCCGCTCCCCTGCACCCGGTGACACAGTAAACATTGCATTGTCTGGCCATCAAGAAAACGCTCACGACCACGAATCGCATCTGCTGGAAGGTTAAGCAACGCCTGTGTGTCAATATTGGCACCCAGACGCTTGCGTCGCTCTTCCAGTGGTAGAAACCGTTCGAACAAAGCTGCCGTCAAAAGATTTCCCGAAGTCTGTTCCCGCCTCGCAATTTCCTGTCGCTGCAAGACTGTCGCTTGGTCGTTGAAAAGGAGTTCGGAAAACCGCTTCAGAGCTTCCGACGTGTCTGATTCATCACCTACCGGCAAGGTGACGGACTGTGGTTCCATCGAAGCAATCCACTCGTGCACCAGACGCAATCCCGATGAATCATTTTCCCAACTTCCCAACTTTGGCATGTGCCCGGTACCACTGGTGGCCATGCGATAAAATAAAGTCGAACGAAAGGGCTGACCCGGAGCGACGACCTTGGCTTGAGAGATTCCAAAGTCACCTTGGCTTGGCCCAACACCAACCACGTTCATCTGATCAACAGATGACGAAAGAGCGAGATCTGCGGGCACTGTCCCGCCACCTCCACGTCGGTGGCAATGAGCACAATTTGCTGCCAAATAGGATCGGGCACGCATCTCGAGTTTTTCCGATGCGTCATCGGGGCTCACCATGGAAACGATTCCCCACTGACTGGGTGCAGCACGGTCCATGACCTTGGTCGCGATGAATTGGGAAACTTGCGCATCACCTAGGTTTTCGAGGGTAAAACCGACGGCCCCTCCATTCTGTCGACCATGACATGCGCGACATTGAGCACGATTTTGAATCTGCCAATTCGTAGTCGCAACGCGCCCATCAGCCTGCGTGTAATGAATTTGTTTCTCGGTCCCTTTAGCATCGACTAACTGGGCGTCGGTTTGGCCATCGTTCCAGAGATAGCTGTACGGCTGCCAATTGATTCCGTCAAAGTGCAATAACTGCGTTTCGACCCGCACATTGCCGAGCGACATTGTCTTGGCGAACACCGTGCCTGGCCGGTATTTCCAGCCCCGTTGCTGACGGGCAATCTGTATCGGTTCCGGGCCTGGCATCGCCAACAGGTACTCGCTTGTTGCGCCACCTTCCCAACAGGGTGCCGTGACAACGTAGGGGATGACGCCTGTTGCCAGGATCATTTGAGGTGTATTCGTGAAAAGACCAGTTTCACTCAACTGCCGCGGAAACTGACTCGCCGAGTCGATCGGCTGATTTCTTATCAATTGATAAATCCCACCGTCGTACCCCACCACCAGCGTTTCATGGTCTGGTGACTCAGCAAAGGTAATGATCGGTAAACCGGTCTCTGCCAAGACTGGATTCCAAGTCACCTGATCACCATCATGCCTTAGTCCCCACAGCAAGCCGGTCACGTAATCGCCATAAAGATAGGCCCCCTGCAATTCTGGTATTTCATTTCCACGGTAGACATGGCCACCTGTTACCGATTGACCTACCGCATGTGGATAGGCCACCAGTGGCTTGCGGATTGGCGTTGGTCCCTGTTTGACGTCACTGCGAATTGGCTGTGGCCCCTCGAAGATGCTCCAACCGTAATTTCCACCGCGTTGAACATCGAAAATGAGTTCCCAAAGTTCCCAACCAACATCACCACAAATGATCTGATCTGTCTCTGGAACAATGGTAAATCGCCACGGATTACGGAATCCAAAAGCAAAGATTTCACCTCGGGCATCTGGCACGTTTACAAAGGGGTTGTCTGCTGGAATCGAGTACTTCTTACCATCAGCAGGGTGGTCGACATCGATCCTGCAAATGGATGACCGCAAATCAGAAAGATTCTGACCGACGTTGTACTCGTCGGGTGGAAATGGTCTCGCACCGTCTCCCGTTGAAAAATACAGCAGACCCTTGGAATCAAAACGTATCGCACAGCCGTTGTGGCCGCCCGAAGGCCAGGTCATCAAGACTTCTTCGCTGGCTGGATCCACTCGCAACGGCTCGTCTTCACTGACGACAAAACGTGACAATTGCGTGCCGTCCGGTCGTGCTACAGGATCCCCAGCATAAGCAACGAACAATTGACGATTGGTTTCAAATTCCGGATGCAAGGCGAACCCATAAGCCCGACGAAAATCCTTCATCAGCGGATGGAAATCGATCACAAGGTCTGCGTGATCGCAAGCCGCATCGTCGTCAAAGGAAAAGAGTTTTCCGGTCACCTCAAGAACCATCATCTTGCTCGTCCCAGGGACCGACATCAATTCAACAGGTTGATTGAATTGCAAACCTGGATAGACACGTTGCACACGGAACGGTTTGGGTGGTTCGGGTGAACCTGTCACCCGCGAACTGGTCCAGATCTCACGCTCCGCTCCGTTTCCCAGAATGGGTACAGCAAGAGCAACACTGAGGATCAAAATGAATTGGTAACGCATCGCAAACCACTCGCACGAAAGCATGGATTCTAAAGTCCCCGATTGTAGCCCAGCAGAATCACCACGAGTCACGCGGAAACAGGAACGCGTTCGGACAATCCAGTTCACCCAGTGCTGCTGACAAACCCAGTGCTGCTGACAAACCCAGTGCTGCTGACAAACCCAGTGCTGCTGACAAACCCAGTGGTGAACTGCACCCCAGCGTGGGCAGCAGTCACATTTCCTACGACAGTCGCCGCCCAACAGAGACGTTCAGAAATCTTTTCCGCTCCGCCAAACGGTGATAATGATGCCACGTACATCAGGCCAACAGATCTTTAACGACCTTGCCATGGACATCAGTCAGTCGATAGTCACGTCCTTGAAAACGATAGGTCAGTTTCTCGTGGTCAAATCCAAGTTGGTTCAGGATCGTGGCCTGTAAATCGTGAACGTGCACTGGATTCTCAGCGAGACTGAAACCCAATTCATCGGAGCTTCCATAATCGAATCCCCCTTTAACCCCACCACCGGCCATCCACATGGTGAATACATCCGGGTAGTGATCGCGTCCCAATACATTGCCTTTGGCGGTGCGACCCTCCCGAAATGGCGTACGCCCGAACTCGCCGCCCCAGACAATCAATGTGTCTTTCAATAAGTCTCGCTGTTTCAGATCCTTGACCAGCGCAGAAATCGGCTTGTCCATCGTCGCACACTTGTTGGTCAAACCCTCGGTCAGTCCTTCAGCTTTCCCTGTACCGTGGAAATCCCAACCCCAGTCGAACAACTGCACGAATCGAACGCCAGATTCAACCAAGCGCCGCGCCAGCAGGCAATTGTTTGCCAAACTGGAACCACCCACGGTGGCACCATATTGATCGAGAGTTGCCTGAGACTCCTGCGATATATCCATGACTTCCGGGACCGCTGTTTGCATCCGAAACGCCAATTCATACTGTGAAATCCGGGTCAATGTCTCAGGGTGTCCCAAATCGTTCGCCTGCATCTCGTTCAGATCTTTGAGAGCATCCAAACTTAAACGACGCATATTGCGATCCATGCCTTTTGGATTTGAGGCATAGAGAACTGGGTCGCCTTTGGAACGGCACTGCACACCCTGATAGACTGAGGGAAGAAAGCCACTGCCAAATGAATTCTTTCCCCCGTTGGGCTGGACACCACTTGAAATCAGCACGACGAACCCGGGTAAATTTTCATTCTCACTTCCCAAACCATAGGTCACCCAAGACCCCATCGAGGGCCTCCCGGAACGGGGTGAACCCGTGTAGACGAGCAATTCCGCCGGTGCATGGTTGAACTGGTCTGTGTGCATCGAGTGAACCACACACATCTCGTCCGCAATTTCGTGAAAATTCGGAATTGCATCGGACATCCACATACCTGATTCGCCGACCTGGGACCACTTACGCGGCGACCCCATCAGTTTTGGCACTCCTGAAGTGAATGCGAACTTGCGTCCCGCTAGGAATTCGTCTGGGCAATCTTCAGCATTCCGTTTGACCAGTTCAGGCTTGTGATCGAACATGTCCAGATTCGGAGGTGAACCGGTCATGTGCAAATAAATCACACGCTTTGCCTTGGGCGCAAAGTGTGGTTGTTGGGGCGCCAATGGACCATCCGGTGTTCTCTCAGAACCGGTACTCTCACCAGCCAGCAGGCTATTCAAGGCGATCCCACCAAGACCGGCCGCTGAATGTTGAAAAAAGTGCCGGCGTGTTTGCTGCTGCAATTGTTCGAGAATTTGTTTCATGGCTAATTAAGAGAACATCGTTGTGTTATTAGAAAGGACTGTTCAGCTTCGAGATCACCGTTTCATGAACATCTCATCCAGATTCAAGATCACGTTACCGATCACGGTCCACGTTGCAAACTCGACTGCATTGCCACCCTCGGGCAAGGGGCCGATTGGCACAGTCGCCATCTGCTCAGCCTCCTGCGGCTGGCCTTCGAATTTCCGAGACACTGTCTCAGACAACTCAGTGATTCGTTTCACTTCGGCTTCGGATGGATCTCTAAGCAGACACCGTCGAAACGCATGCTGTATTCTGTCAGCTGGACTGTCACCGTGCACGATCATCGCCCGAGCCAGTGCCTGAGCGGCTTCCACGTAAACGGGATCGTTCAAAGTCACCAGCGCCTGTAACGGTGTGTTGGTGCGAATGCGTCGGACCGTACACACCTCACGGTTGGGCGCATCAAACTGTGCCATGGAGGGATAGGGGCTGGATCGTCGCCATGTTGTGTAAAGACCACGTCGATAACGGTCCTCACCAGTACTCGGTTGCCAATCAGTAGTCGATCCGAAAGCAGCCTTCAGTCCCATCGCCGGCTGGGGAGGCTTGACGGGTGGACCATACATCCGATCGCTTAATAGTCCGCAGACAAACAAGGCCTGATCACGAACCATCTCTGCTGAAATCCTGAATCGTGGCCCCCTCGAATAATAGCGATTGGAAGGATCAGCAGCTCGGATTTCCTGACTCGAAAAAGAACTCTGTCGATAAGTTGCAGAAGTCACCAAGACAGTCAGTAGCTCCTTCAAGTCCCAACCCCCACCCTGCAATTCAGCTGCCAGCCAGTCGAGCAATTGCGGATGTGTTGGCAACTCACCTTGCGATCCGAATTCTTCGCTGGTCTGCACGATTCCCCCACCAAAAATTTCTTCCCAGTGTCGGTTGGCGATGACTCGTGCAGTCAAGGGATTTTCTTCATCAACCAACCACTTTGCCAAGGCAAGACGGTCCACTTTCATATCGTCCGGCAAGGCGTGAAACGCCACGGGCGTACCCCGGTCAACAACGTCTCCCGTATTTTTGTAGTTACCACGAATTTGAATGCGAGTTTCGCGGAGCTTCGAATCTGCCAACTGCGCCATCACTGGGACAGTCGTCGCCGGCTTCATCGCCGCCAAACTGTCGTTTGCCTGTTTCAACTGTTCACGCTGGGATTTCAGCAGAGGTGTAACACGCCGGTAGTACGCCGACAGTTGGGCTGACTCCTGCTCGCTCAGTTTCTGCTTCGCTTGCCGACGTCGAACAAGTTTGAGTACCGCCGGAGGAATCTCGGCCCACCGCGACAATCCCGTGTCCGAGGTCGCTGCCACCCGGAAGCGATCGAGTAAATGCCGTGGATGCTTCGAGACCTGATCAATACGAAGTGTCAACTCGACGTCCTCCAACATCACCGGTTGCCTCGGCAGCAGGATCAGTGCATGTGGGCGACCCTGTTGCGGGGAAATCGCCCAACCCTGGTCGGCTGCCACTGGATTCTGAAGCACGGCATTCGCGGGAAAACCCGCCTGCTCATGATCTGCGAAGGCAATTGCCAGCGGTAACTGAAATGGTCCTCCTGTGTTGTACTCGGAACTGGGCATAGGAACGTCAGCCGGCATTTCCTTCCACACCACATCGCGATTTGCATTGAGCAGTGAAACCCGAAAACCCTTCAGACGTTGCTGAGCGGTGATTTGGACATCAGTTCGATTCCACAGGGCGATGCGATCGATCGACTTTATCGCTCCCAAATCAATTTCAATCCACGGATCCTTCTCGATCTTCGTGTGGCTGACGGAACGATTGCTGAAAGTACCATCGGTGTTGCCGTCGTTTACAAATTCATTTTTGCCTCCGAAATCGACCGAACTCGCAGTCACCGTTCCTGCCGGGGCAACATTCTTGCTGCCAACAAACACCTGTATTTCAGCCAGATGGATCATTTTTCCGGTACCCGGCAGATCCACACGTACATATTGCGCGTCAATCGCCGTTTTTCCTTTGTTCTTCAGCGTCGCGGACACACTGGAAATTACAAAATTGTCGGTCTGGTCAGCCGGTACCTCAAGACGCAAGCCAACGAGGTTCATGTTCTTGACCGGGTAACTCAGAGTGTATTGATCCGTATCGGGCTTCTCACCACTGGCGATGATCCAGCCATCGTCCTCGCTCAATTCCCGTCCCTGTGCGGACAAACTTGACGGTTGAAGCGTGGTCCATGTCGGTTCACCCGCCAACCCCGCCAACCATTCCTGTTCAGATTTTTCCAGTTCAGGAGTCCCGGTATCCAGCATCTGTTGCAAGGATGCTATTTTTTCGGACAACCGTGTCTTCTCTGCATCCTGCTCATCCGTCCAGACACTGATGACAGGACTTTCGTTTCTTCTGTCCGCATCCTGGCTGTTGTTGAAGATTGCAAAGAACTTGAAGTATTCTTCATGCGTGATGGGATCATACTTGTGCGTGTGGCATTGTGCACAAGCAATCGTTGTTCCCATCCAAACTGCCATCGTTGTATTGACCCGATCGACGACCGCTACATTACGAAACTCTTCGTCATTCGTTCCGCCCTCATTGTTGGTAAGCGTGTTGCGATGGAAGGCTGTGGCTATCAACTGTTCCTGACTCGGATTATCAAGCAGATCGCCCGCGATCTGTTCGATGGTGAATTGGTCAAAGGGCTTGTTATCGTTCAACGACCTGATCACATAATCTCGAAAGGCCCAGATCGTTCGAGCTGGATCGTCAGCATAACCCGATGAATCTGCATAGCGTGCCAGATCAAGCCAAACCCTCGCCCATCTTTCGCCGAAGGATGTTTTTGCAATCAAGCGGCGAACGTAGTACTCATAGGCATCGGGCCGAGGATCCTCAACAAAGGCCTGAGCTTCATCCCAAGCTGGCGGCAAGCCTGTCAGGTCCAGCGAAACACGTCTGGCCAGCGTCCAACGATCTGCCTCTGGAGATGGCTTGAGGCCACGCGATTCCAACTGGGCGAGCACAAAATAGTCGATGGCATTACGAGGCCAATCAGCGTGACGCACAGTCGGCAGAGCAGGGCGTTCCGGCTTGGTGTACGCCCAGTGCGTTGCGTAGCTGCCACCTTGGTCAATCCACCGACGAACCAACTCGACCTCAGATGGGTTCAATCGCCTGCCTTTTCCCTCTGGCGGCATCCGTAATTCTTCGTCATCGGTGACGAGACGTTGAATCATCTGGCTGGCAACTGAATCCCCCGGAACAATCGCGGCGTACCCACCAAGATCGTGCCTGGACCCCGCTTCGGTGTCCAATCGTAACCCAGCGACCCTCTCTTCCTCATCCGGGCCATGACATGTCAAACAATTATTCGACAGCAGCGGTCGAATCTGCGAGTTGAAATCAACCTCCCCGTCGTCAGCCTTGACCGACACAGTGAGTGTCAACCATAAAACGGGGACAACAAGAAAGTGGGGCTGAGCGGTCCAATACCGAACAAACAAGTTCATGAAAATTCGAATCGGGAAATGAGGGAAGGGAAGGGAGTGAGTTCTGCAACTCCGCATGTACTCAGTTCCGAAATTAAGTCTCAAGATCGATCTCAATTTCTGTGGTGACGGTCCTGCAAACCTGTCCTGAGCAAAAATCAGCAGTGGGTGGAAAAACCGCATCGGGGACCCTCAGTTTAACAGAGATTCACCGTCTTCAAAGCAAATACAGGGTGGACTGCGGGTGGACGTCCGTCCAAATCCTCGAAGGCCACATGTTTCACGCGATCAGAACGGTGAAATAACGGAAAATCCGATAGTAAAGCCAGTGGCCAATGACTCGGCCGTTTCTACCCCGCTGGGCAGAATTCCAGCAGGAACCTCAACACTCATCGTTACGGCTGTTTCTGCTGTCTTCTAAATAACCCACGCGAAATATTGCAGATTTGCTGCATGGAACAGGGTACGACCTACGCATCAGAGCATCATGCCTCGAGTTCTTCCCAACGCGAAAAAGCCAACGCCAGACTGTCCTGCAACTGTTTAAGACGTGAGGCGTCTGAGGCAATCTTATCAGCTGGTTGTTGATAATAGCCTGAATCTGCCATCACCTCATGAATCGAGGCAATCTCGATTTCCATCGACTCGATTTTCCCTGGCAGTTGTTCCAGTTCCCGCTTTTCGCTGTAGGAGCGTTTTCTGACTTCAAGAGCAGCCGATTTCACTTTTTCAGGTTTGTTGTTGCCGGTGGTACGTTGCGATGTGTCCTGTTGCTCAGATTGTCTGCGAGCGACGGTTTCTCGCCAATCTTCGTAGCCACCGGCGTACTCGTTAACGCCGCTATCTTCAAAGACAATCGTGCTGGTTACAACGTTGTTCAGGAACGTTCGATCATGGCTTACCATCAACAGCGTTCCTTTGAAGTCAGTCAACTGTTCCTCGAGCAGTTCGAGTGTTTCACTGTCGAGATCATTGGTTGGCTCATCCAGCACGATGACGTTGGCTGGCCTTGTCATCAAGCGTGCCAAGAGAGCCCTGTTTTTTTCTCCACCTGACAAAAATCTCACCTCGGTACGCGCTCTTTCAGGAGTGAACAGAAAATCCTGCAGGTACCCCATGATGTGTTTTGACTTGTTACCAATCTGAATTTTTTCACTTCCTTCACTAACGTTATCGACAACGGTCTTGTCAGGATCAAGCGTATCCCTCAGTTGATCAAAATAGGCAATCTGCAAATTCGTTCCCATCCGCACGGTGCCCTCGTCCGGCTTGAGTTGCCCCAACAGAAGCTTTAGCAAGGTCGTCTTGCCAGCCCCGTTCGGACCGATGATTCCGACCTTGTCTCCACGCATCAGCATCGTGGTGAAATCAGCAATGATTTTTGTGTCGCCATAACCAAACGAAATTTCTTTGACGTCTGCAACCAAAGCACCGGTACGTTCAGCCACCGTCAACCGAATTTTTGCTTTCCCTTCGCCCTGACGCCGCTGGGACCGCTCCACCCGCATGGATTTCAACGCACGCACTCGTCCTTCGTTGCGTGTACGGCGTGCCTTGATACCCTGTCGAATCCAAACTTCTTCCTCCGCCAGTCGCTTATCAAACAGCGCATTCTGTTTTTCCTCAGCCGCAATCGCCGACTCTTTTCGTTTTAAGAAAGTCGAGTAGTCACAGGACCAGTCAAACAGTCGTCCACGATCAATTTCCCAGATTCGAGTGGCGAGGTTTTGCAGAAAAGACCTATCGTGCGTCACAAAGATCAATGTGCTCTTCCATCGCGAAAGAAATTTTTCGAGCCACAGAATGGATGGGATGTCGAGGTGGTTGGTTGGTTCATCCAGCAATAGCACATCTGGATCAGATGCAATCGCCCGCGCCAACAGAACTCGACGTTTCATCCCACTGGACAACGTTTGAAACGGAGCCTCGGGCTCGAGCTGCATTCGTGAGAGCGTCGAGTCAACCAAATGTTGAATCTGCCACTGCAATTCGGGGTCGTCAGTATTCAACCGACCATTCGTTACAATTTGGTAAATCGTTCCATGAAGGTCGCGGGGCACCTCCTGAGTCAAACGGGCAATCGTCGCTCCGGGGGCCAAGTTGATGGTCCCCGAATCTGCCTGAATTTTACCATCCAACAATCGCATCAACGTGGTCTTGCCAGCGCCATTTCGGCCCAACAGACCAATCCGCTGGCCAGCGTCGATAGTCGCAGAAACTCCATCCAGCAGTGCTGGACCGCGAAAACCAATGGAAAGATCGTCGATGGAAACGAGTGGCATGCTGCTGTAAATCAAGCGGGAGAGAGAATCAGATTCGCCCCAGCAGAACTCAACCGAGCCATTTGGTCTAGACCGTGCGAGATCGGATTCACCGCACGTAATCTTCTAGTGGAATCACTTCGTGCGCTTTGGCAGTGATCAGGGAGGTCATCGTGTCGATGTCGATCGACTGAGAGAGAAACCGCACCGCCCCATCAGCCAGCACACAATGAACACCGCCAGAATGAAAGGAGTACATTTCGTTATTATTGGTACAGTTGATCGGGCACGGCCCGGGGGACGAAACCCCATCCTGGGTGAAGCCATGCATGGGAATGGCGTTGCGGGCGCCTGCCCATGCGGCTCCCTTGACTACTCCATTAGTTCCATTAGTCACACCAAAATTGCCGCCGCTGGCATGGCTATTCGGTGGCCCCAGTCGTTTTCCCGTGCGGTAGTAATCAGGACGCGTTGTATCCTCAGCGAACAAGACAGTGTTCGACAAACCGTCAAATGCATCTCGAAACCCAATCCGCTGCCAACCTGCCATGAGTCCAATATATGAGCTTCGCGATCGGATAAAACCGGCTGATACCAAACGGGTCGATACCTTGCCGGGCGGAGCATCGTCGTTGGAGGCAGCCCAACGGTTCCCAGCGACGTGTGTTCTCGCAGTTCCTGCCAAGCGTGAAGTCGGACACTGAAACGTAGGAATGATTGCGTAAACGGCCTCCGCATTTTCAGGTGCACTCCAGCGATAGTTCATTCGATAGATGGCACGAATGTTCTGCTTTTCGATGTACGGAAGCGTGAACACTGCCCATCCATGAAATCCATCCCGTGTTTTTTGGGGTAGAAAGCGCCGAAAGCTGTTGTGGTAGTTGTGGAGCGCCAACCCGATTTGATGCAGATTATTCTTACATTGCACGCGCCGCTTCGCGAGCGGCCTGCACGGCAGGTAACAGCAGCCCCACCAGGATTGCAAGCACGACCAGCAACTCCACCAGGGTAAAGCCGGTTCTCGCCTGATTCTGTCGAGCCACGATTGGCTGACGAATCTGTAGGCCCATGGTAACACCCATCGCAGCAGAGATTAGAAACGGAACACCGTAGTTTAACCGTCCCTAATGCTGAACATGGCCAAATGACAAAAACCTTGAATCCCCCCGTAGCAGGCGACGTAATTCAAGTATGCCAAGAGGTATCAGCCACTTTCAACTGCTGATTTTTGACTCGTCTTACGAAACAGCTCAGCAATCACCTCTTCGAGTGGCACATCCTCCACAGCAACATCCTCGATTGGATTGTCACGCAGCACCTCAGCAAGCACTCTGGGCACATCACTGCGATCCACTCGTAAGCGGACTTTGGGCCATGTTTCTTCGAGAACATCGCCCAAATGAGATAACGTCGGCTGATGGCCCGCAGCAAATTGCAATGTCATCACCTTGTGTCCTGAGAACTTGTCGATCACTCCCGATAGCGAACCGTCGTACTCAATTCGCCCGCCCGCGATGATGACAACACGTTGGCATAGTGCCGCGATGTCCTTCATGTAATGACTGGTCAACAGGATCGTGATCTTACGTTTTTCCTGATAGTACTTCAGGAATTGTTGAATGTTGTGTTGGGCAATGACATCCAGACCAATCGTTGGCTCATCCAAAAAGAGCACTTCTGGGCGATGGAGCAACGCGGCAATGAGTTCCATCTTCATCCGTTCACCAAGGGAAAGCTCCCGGACAGGCCGACTCAACAGACCGCCTACATCCAGCAAGTCTGTGAGTTCAGCGAGAGTGCGATCAAATTCGTCGACTGGCACCCCATAGATTTGTTGATGAAGTCGATAGGATTCCTGAGCGGGTAAGTCCCACCACAGCTGGTTCTTCTGCCCCATCACCAACGCAAAGCGACGACGATAGGCATTCTTTCTTTGCCACGGAGTGAATCCCATCACGGTTGCTGCTCCGCTGGTAGGATTGATGACGCCACTAAGCAACTTCAAAGTGGTGGTTTTTCCGGCTCCGTTGGGACCGAGAAAGGCGACGAATTCGCCCTGTTCGACATCCAGATCAATTCCCCGAACAGCCTTCACTTCCTTGTACTGGCGATTAAAAAGCCCCCGAATACTATCACCCAACCCCTCACGCTTGTTGTAAACGCGATAGGACTTGGCCAACTGCCGAACTTCGATAATTGGCATGGGCTGTGTGGCTCGCAGAGGAAGGAAAGTCCGTTATTGTAAGTACCCAGCCCAATGTTCAAAGCCGTCGCACACTTCGTGGCCAGTAATATCGACTTGCAGGCCAACCTTGGAATTTACCTACCCCATCCACGCAGCGGACCATTGAGAAGCGGCTAACACCGCAGGAACCGGGCTTGATCCAACTCAAAGGTCTACAGATGAAAAAATTGCCATGACATCATCGATTCCACCGATCCGAGTGGGGCTTGGCTACGACACCCACCGGCTCGGCAATGGCGGCCCCTTGCGAATTGGTGGTATCGATATCGCTGCCGAGGTACACAGTATCGGTCACAGTGACGCCGATGTTCTGCTGCATGCGATTACCGATGCCATTCTGGGCTCAATCGCCGAAGAAGACATTGGGCGACTTTTCCCCGACGACGCCGAGGAAAACTGCGATCGGGACAGTGCCGATTTCTTGCGTGAGGCAGTCAGGCGACTGCGACACCACGGTATGGAGATCGTGAATTTGGACTGTGTGATTCTGGCAGAACGACCCAAAATAGCCAAACACATCGACGCAATGAAAAGGGCGATTTCGGCGATTATCGACATTCCCGTAGATCGAATTGGTATCAAAGCAAAGACGGGAGAAAGCATCGGCCCAATTGGCCACGGCGAGGCAATCGCCGCCCGCGTTGTAATTTTGGTCTACAAAATCTGAATTACGGTGCCTGAAACGGGGCTGAGCATTACTGAAACCGGGCTTGGCGTCCTTCCAGCGGGTTTGCTTTCGCCAATGGAGACCCGTGGACGGGGTGGGTCAATTCTGGGAGCGTGGGTGCACTCCAAGCATCATCCCCCTCGCTCCAGGCGGCCAAAAATCGCCCTCTGCTTAAAATCGATCTGCCTCTATAATCCCGCAGTTTAACGGGCAGGACACCTCAGCATCGAAAACGGCAGCCATTCGCCCCACTAGCCAGTGGTCGATTGATTCCTCAAAACCATGCTTCTGTTCCTGCATACAATTTTCCACCGCGATCCATTTCTCTCAGACGGTAAAGATGAGCACCGCGACTGCAAGCCACAACGATTCTGACGCGTCAACCGACAAACCTGAAATCCGTGTTTACAACACGCTCAGCAAGACCAAGGAGCCGTTCCAACCGCTTCATCCACCCAAAGTTGGAATCTACCTGTGCGGACCAACGGTCTATGCGGAGTCGCACATCGGACACATGGTTGGCCCTGTCATTTTCGACACAATCAAACGCTATTTGCGTTACAGCGGATATGACGTGACTTGGGTGGTGAACATCACCGACGTGGATGACAAGTTGATTGCCAAGAGCCGAGAACGAAGCATTCCGATGAGTCAGATCGCTTGCGAGATGACAGCAGACTACCTGTCCAACCTGCGAGAACTCGGCGTCAACCAAATCGATCATCTGCCGCGTGCCACGGATCACATGCCACAAATCATTTCCTTCATTCAATCATTGGAGGAAAAGGATTACGCATATGCAGTCGACGGTGACGTCTTCTTTGATGTGGCCAAGGACACCAATTATGGCCAATTGTCCAATCGCAGCACGGATGCACAACAAGGTGAAGGTGGTGAGGCTGCGGCCAAAAAGCGTTCACCTGGTGACTTTGCTCTTTGGAAGAGCGGAAAGGGAGATGCGATCGCATGGGATAGTCCCTGGGGACCTGGACGTCCCGGATGGCACATTGAGTGTTCTGCGATGAGTCATGAAATCCTGGGAAATACTTTCGACATTCACGGCGGCGGACTCGACCTGATGTTCCCCCATCATGAGAACGAGCGTGCTCAAAGTGGTTGCTGCCACGACGCACCGATGGTGAAGTACTGGATGCACAACGGCCTGATGCGGGCTGGCGAGAAGGGTAAAGTTGGTGGCAAGAGCGATCGCGAGGAATCAGCCGAAGAGGCATCGGCTGGCAAAATCAGCCGGAGCAAAGGTGACGGAGGACTATCCAATGTCATCCGCAAGCACACGGGCGAACGGATTCGATTCTTCCTGTTGAGAACCCACTATCGATCAACGATTGTTTACAACGAGGACGGTCTTCAGGAGGCTGGCACATCGCTGGAAGCCTTTTATCGTTTCTTTGACCGGTTCAACGAAATCACTTCGAAGCAGGAAAGCAGCCAGTACCCAGAGAAGTATTTCTATGAACTGCCGTCGGCAACATTCCGTACTCAGGGTGGATTCGAACCCGGTGATGATTCGTTGCTGGTTGAGATGCATTCGGCGAGAGAGAAGTTTCTCGCGTCCATGGATGATGACTTCAACACAGGCGCAGCAATCAGCGTGCTATTCGATTCTCTTCGAATACTGAACCGGCACATTGACCAGCATTCAATTGGGCCAGCTGCAGATCTCGATTCGCCTGCTGTCGGCTCCCTGATCAGAGCCACCGCCGTCATCCGTGAACTGACCAGCGTATTGGGACTATTCCTCAAGCCAACACTTGCTGGCGGGGGAGCAGATGAGGCGGACGCCGAGTTGCTTGACAATGTTGTCAATCTGCTAATCGGACTGCGTAAAGAGGCTCGGGAACGAAAAGACTATGCAACGGGTGATGCGATTCGCGACCGTTTGTCCGATCTGGGGGTCGCCTTACTGGATAAAAAAGAAGGAACCAGTTGGGAACGCAGCTCGTGACACCAAGTACCCCAACCCGGCGAATTCTCGGGGTGGACCCAGGCTTGAATACCACAGGCTACGGTGTGATTGAAGTGGGGCAAGCCGGACATCAAGGTGGCCCTTTACCACTGAACGGCGGGATTCGTTTGATCGAAGCAGGAATCGTCCGCAGCAAAGCCAAAGGCAGCATCGAATCCCGTCTGAAGGAGATCTATACCGGGGTGCGTGAAGTCATCGAAACCCACCACCCAGAGCTGCTTGCAGTCGAGCAACTGTTTTCGCACTACGAACGTCCACGCACAGCGATTCTGATGGGACATGCCAGAGGCGTCATCTGTCTTGCAGCTGCTCAATCCAACATCGAAGTCGTTCACTTTGAACCTACCCGTGTAAAAAAAGTCATGACTGGCAATGGGCATGCACCCAAGCACCAGATCCAACTGGCTGTCAAAATTCAGCTAGGTCTGCCAACGATCCCAGAACCGGCCGACGTGGCCGATGCCTTGGCAATCGCTCTTTGCGGTCACCACCTCGGTAGCGCTACATCCATGTCAAAGCTCACCAATTTGTCCTAATGTGATGAGACCTGCTCGTCACCCCGCAATACATCGTTTCGGTTACCTGCATCTATCTGGGCAAACCAGCATTAAATTCAGGTTTCCAAAGTCCTGGAGTACTTTCTCTTGATCGTCACCATCGCCGGAAAACTGGTTCGCGTCAACGAAACTGCCGTCACCATTGAAGCGACTCCCTTCGAATACGAGGTTCTGGTAGCCGACTATACGCGTCGCATGCTCCAAAACAGCATCGGCCAGAACACGCGCCTTCACACCCTGGATTACATCGAGGGAAATGCTCAGGGTGGTCGCCTGACACCACGTCTGATCGGGTTCATGACAGAACCCGAACGTCAGTTCTTTGACCTGTTCTGCAGTGTTGATGGTGTGGGCGTCAAGAAAGCCCTCCGGGCCATGGTCCGTCCGGTGAAGGAACTTGCCGTTCTGATCGAAGAACAGGATGCGAAAGGACTTTCTGCCTTGCCCGGAATCGGACCGGCCACAAGTGAACGTGTGATCGCCAAATTACGACGCAAAATGCCGCGATTCGCACTGATGGTCGAACGACAGACAGTCGGCACCGATGAGAACACCGCTGCATCATCGGTCATCAGCGAGACCTTCGATGCACTGACCACGCTGGGGCACAACGAAGCGGACGCCCGTAAACTGATCGATGAAACCATGGCAAGCGGCAAGAAATTCAAAGACACCGAATCGCTGCTGACGGCCATTTATCAACGTTCAAATTGATCAACCTCGCTATGGTTCAGCGTTTGCCCAGCGAGAGATATTCATACTGCTTGATCGCTAGTATGTCTTGGCAAATATCGCTTTTTTCTCAGCCGGTTTACCTGTAAAGAAGCAAGTCCCCGGTTCGTCATTCCCATCACGGGGAATGCAACGTATCGTGACCTTGAGTTCTTTCAGCAACGGTTGCAATTCTTCTTCCGACGCAAAGTGGCAGTGAGCGAATCCGCCGTGGATGTCCTGCTCATTGGCCGGTGTAAAGAAATCACGAAATTCAGATTCGTTCGTAATCACACATGAATTGTCGTCTCGCAATTTCGAAGCCGCATCGAACAGAGACTGCTGCATTTCCGCGAGCAATTCACCGATATTGGCAACCAACTCACTCCGATTCATGGGAACACTTTTTGGCTGATCCCTCCGTCCGAGAAACACAGCGTCTTTTTCAATATCCTTTGGGCCGATTTCCAAACGGATGGGAACGCCTCGTTTGACGTGATGCCATTTCTTTTCTCCACCGCGAATGTCACGGTCGTCAATTTCAACACGAATAGGACTACCGGCATACTGCTGCGCGGTCAGCTCGGCCCTGACTTTCTCGACATACTGTAAGACATCAGCTCGTTGCGATGGCTCACGATAAATTGGCAGAATCACCACCTGAGCTGGCGCCAACCGAGGAGGAATAACCAGACCATCATCGTCGCTATGGCTCATGATGAGAGCGCCGATCAGTCGTGTCGACACACCCCAACTTGTCGTCCAAGCATATTCCCGTTCACCATTTTCTGCCTGAAATGCGATCTCCTGTGCTCGCGAAAAATTCTGCCCCAAGAAGTGACTCGTGCCAGCCTGTAAAGCCTTCTGGTCCTGCATCATTGCCTCAATGGACAACGTTTCGACCGCACCGGGAAATCTCTCATCTGCCGTCTTGCTTCCAATGATCACTGGCATTGCCATCCAGTTCTCAGCAAAGTCAGCATAAACATCAATCATCTGCTCTGTCTCGGCGATTGCCTCTTCACTGGTGGCATGTACCGTGTGACCTTCCTGCCAGAGGAACTCGGCGGTCCTTAGGAACATACGCGTTCGCAATTCCCACCTCACCACATTGGCCCACTGATTGATCAAAATCGGTAAGTCACGGTAACTCTGAACCCACTTTGCATAAGTAGCCCCAATGATGGTTTCGCTGGTTGGGCGAACAATCAATGGTTCTTCCAACTTGCCAGCCGGTCGCAGACCCCCGTCTGGATCGGGTTCTAGACGATGATGCGTCACCACAGCACACTCTTTGGCAAACCCCTCAACGTGCTCAGCCTCCTTCTCAAGGAAGCTCATCGGAATCAAGAGCGGGAAGTAAGCGTTCTGGTGCCCCGTCGCCTTGAACATGTCATCCAGGGCACGCTGCATGTTCTCCCAGAGCCGATAGCCCCAGGGCTTGATCACCATGCAACCTCGGACCGGACTATTCTCAGCCAAATCTGAGGCTCGAATGACCTGCTGATACCATTCAGGATAGTCTTCGGCCCTTGAGGGGCTGATTGCATTCTTGGGAGCTTTTGCCATCGGAAAGTTCTACCTTTCGGAGGGGATAAATTTGGGAAGCATGAATCACGCCGGGAAGGGGCACGCCTGATCAGTTGTTAATCGCCCGCTGGTCAGGAGTAACCGCTGGTCAGGAGTAACCGCTGGTCAGGAGTAACCGCTGGTCGTGACTCACTGAATGCAAATTGTGCTGACTTGGGCTGCACTACACTAGGGTACCTGCTGTCAAAGATTTGCCGAACTGACCAGGAATCCCAACGCCGAACATGGATCCAGTGCCTGATCGGCTTTGAACAGGGTGCCAAGCAGGCATCAATGCCTGCCAATAATCACATCATGGTTTTACTAACGACGCAAATTCAGCAGTTCGTCCAGAAGTTGCTGGCTGGTGGTAATCACACGACTGTTTCCCCGGTACTGGGTGCTTGCCATCACCAGTTCAATGAGGTCCTTTCCAATGTCGGTGTTACTCAATTCCAACGCACCACCAATCACTCCCCCAATTCCATTTTCTCCGGGAGCCCCCTGAACCGGCAAACCGGTGTTGACGCCTTTCGAAAAGACATTCAAACCACGGGATTCCAAGCCAACCGGGTTGGCAAACCTGGCCAGTTGCAACTGGCCAAGATCGCGTGTCACCCCGTTTCCGAACACACCGCGAAGCGTCCCGTCTTCACCCACCACAAAACTTGTGAGCACACCCGGAGGACTACCATCCTGACGGGTTGCCGCCAAACTTGCTTCCTGAGTTGCCAAACCTGAAACCTGACTGAAGTCCAAATTGAACTGCAGTGGGTTCACACTCGGAACTCCAACACGGGCAATCGCGACATTATCGTTCGTCGCTGAAACGAAGTTGCCATTTCCATCAAAACGCAGCAAGCCTGTTCCAACGGAAATATCCGTACCGGAAAGCGGCTGGTTTTCAGGACTGTCTGCGTACCACCGGTAGATGGTCTGTTCGTTGGTACGCCCTTCCAGAGTGGCGGTGACCCGTACATTCAAGGGAACACCCAACGAGTCATAAACGACGAAATCACTGACCGCACTTTGGCCCTCTGCTTCCTGCAGGATTCCAAAGGCAAGATTGGGAGTCGTCACTTCTCCCAAAGCTGTTTCTACTCGAAATGCCGACAGGTCAATTTCGAGAGCATTCAGTTCACCGGTATTACTGACAAAACGAATCGTTCCATCCTGAATGTATCCACCCGGAATCAAATCCCCGGTTTCACCCGGGATATTGTTTTCCGAAGGCAGAATCGGATTCTGCGAATCGACGATCAAACTCTGAATACCCGAGGATGACTCAAGAAAATCAACAAAGTCCTGAACCGTTGTGGTTGTTACAATTTCAAGGTCCTTGGTACCCAGAGCACGACCTCCTTTTCGGCCGCTGTAACTGAGGCTGCCCACTTCGAATGCACTCTGGTAAGTCAAACCATCCCGCTTCAACACATCCGTTAAAAGCGTGTTACTAGTGATCGTGGGACCATCAAGATCAATCAACTGATTGCCCGCCACTGCAAGATCTGCGATATCGGCATCCGACTTTGAATCGGTGTAGTTTGACCCAGGTGCCACAGTGTCAACGAGGTAGTAATTGTTTTGGTCACCGGACAGGTTTCGATAAATTCGAATCTCGTCATAAGAAGGAAACCCGCTTTCAGGTCCAGGCACTGGTGGAACCGGTAAATTGGTCAAAGAGATTCGCCCATTGACCACATTCTGCGGGCCGATCAGTTCACTCGGGCGACTCTCAACCTCTCCGCTTCGGTAGTACGTCACCATGTAGGAATAGTTGCCTGTCAGGGTCGTCTCATCCAAAGCGGTCCCCGATAACGCAGTCGATCCATCATCATCGAATGCGCCGCCAGCCGCGGCCGAACCTAAGAAGAAAAAGTCGCTTCCAGAGGGTGCTGTCCTGTAGATATTTACAGTCGGATAATTCCCAGTACCCTCCTGAGGCAGGTTGCTTAGCTGGATGCGTCCACCAGCACCAACTGTTGAATCCAACGAAACACTCGGCGTTGCTTCGGCCCCTGCTGCATCAACCAATGCAAAACGATACTGGTAAGTACCGGCAGCCAAGGTGCCTACACCTCCGTTGTTGACGATCACCGCCCCGGCATCCGACAAGGGAGCAGCCGAACTCCCAACACTGGTCCCATCCGGGCGGGGAACTTTCGAGTCTCCCAACTTGCTGGACTGAATCACCTGTGCGACAGTTGCCAAATCACCCTCTGGAGTCAGCGTACCTTCGAATGTCACATTCTCGGTCGCCTTGGCAACACTTTCACTTCCAAGTGGCACGGAAAGTGGAACCAGTTCTGTCTTTTGCAATCGAAACTGCTCGTCTACACCGTAACCCAGCAAACGCTGTCCAGTGACACTGACGAGTTCCGCATCGCTGTTGAGCTTGAAAATACCGTTGCGGGTATAAAGACGTTCGCCTTCTCCGCCCTCAACAATAAAAAATCCGTCTCCTTGAATCGCCAAGTCAGAAGAACTGCTGCTGATTTCAATGGTGCCTTGATTGTGATTGGCCGCGATTTCGGCCACCTGCACACCCAAGCCAATCTGCCGAGGGTTGATACCACCGCTATTCTGCGAGGGCCCCGCACCTAATGAAAGCGTCTGAAGAAACTGGGTTCCAAAGATCACATCTGAAGATTTGAACCCAACCGTCTGTGAATTGGCAAGATTGTTACCAATCACATCAATCTGCGTTTCCGCAGCGTTAAGACCAGTGAGCGCGGTAGTAAGGGCGGATGTAAGTCCCATCGACGTCGACCTCCGAGTGAATGCCCGGTTCAATTCCGCCGATGGCCGGCCTTTGCAGCGGCCTCCATTGCAAGCATTTCAAGACATGAATGCTGGCAATCAGTAATCGGCAGAATTTACCCAGTGTGTATTTCTCTGATGTTTTTAATATCCATCGTCTTTCCACCCACGTGAACTTTGACTGTTCGTGTATCGTTTTCACCACTTGTCTCGACAGTGATACGATCGACAATGCCATCAACAGGACTACTGTCCACCGCGAGTCCCTCAACCGACTTCCCAATCAGACTGCTAGCGGTGACTAATTCTTGGCTCGAAGACAATGCTGAGAGCGTTTTTGTTAACTGATCTGTCGCTCCGATCCCTCGGATCTGACCGATCTGCTGGACCATTTCGCTATTGTCCATTGGATCAAGAGGATCTTGATTTTGCATCTCGCTGATCAACAACTTCAGAAAGTCATCGATATCCAGCTCATTAAAGTTTCCACTTGATTGGCCAGTCGATGCAGTGGATTGTTGCGCCGCAACATTTGAAGTCGCTGGTTGTCCGATTTGTGACATGATTCTCTCCGAATGTCGCCGCATTACATCGCGATGTTTCAATACATCCCTGATGTCAGCGTTGTACTTACCAGCGGTCGCAGGACGCGAGAGCAATCATGTTTTCCCTTCGGACAGCTCAGTGCATCAAAGATGCACATCAATACCGATTGCAGTCGCGGCAGAAACCAGCCCGTGTGGAACATTCTGTGAAACGTCGACGACCGTCTCGGGCTGAGCCCGTTTGATCGAGTCACGCCGTGACCTTTGCTGTGGCTCCTGCCATCTTTCGTCACGCGCGTCGGCGTCGTCGAATGGTGAACCCGCGTTCTTCCCGGGGGTTTCCATCTCGACATCAAGTTGTTCAACCTGCATCCCGAACGATTCCAGTCGAGCACGCAAATCGGGGAGATGTTCCCTGAGGGCAGCACTTGCCGCTTCGGTCTCGGCAATGACCCTGGCTGAAACTTTCCGTTGCTGAATTCGCATCTCCACACGCACCGACCCCATTTCTGCAGGGGCCAAACGCAAACGAACGACACCCCCATCCGGACCAAGATGCTGAAACGCCTTGCTGACTCGTTGAATCAATTTGATCCGTGCAAGCGTAGATGTTGTTTCTCCCTTTTTGGCGAGAGAATCAGCCGCAGGTCGGTTAGGAGCTTTGGACGCAGCATCCAAGGGTAGATTGAGCACACCCTCGCGGGTTCCACTTACGCCTGCTGAAGCAAATCGCGATGCATTGGTTGTCGCTTTAACAGGACTGGCAACGGCAGGCCCACCGGCGATGCGATTGGTCAAGGCCGCCGCGTGTCGTTCAGGGCTGATGCCTTGCGGCTGTTCCGTGATTGAAGCGGCGTCGATCACGTCTGGATTCACAGGCACCACCCCATTTCCGGTCGCATAACGCTGCCCAGACTGCGTGACAGGCTGATGACTCTGCTGCAACCCACTATGTCGATTCCTTCGTGAACGTCGCAATTCACCTGTGGAATCATCTGCCTTCGGTTCAGAAAACTCTTCCGTCTCCTCGGTCACCAAACCAAGCTCAACCTCATCTGTCGCATCTGCATCAACGTCCTGAACCACGTGTAACGGCTTCACTTCAGGTTTAATTTGGTCTGTTTGCTTTGTTTTCCGCCTCTGGTTCATGCCATTCTGCGCATCTTCTCGGGGCAAAACGTGGCGTTCGGGTTCTTCGCTGGCGCCCACCTCTTTTACTTCAAGCGTGGCGCCTTCAGCTGCCACAGGCGCAGTGACTAGGGTTTCTGAATCAACGAGAACAATTTCTTCAGTCTCCCCAGCATTTTGGGGCACTGATTCCGTAATGACATCAGGTTGTGGCGTGAAAGCAGTTGGAAGGTCGACTTCTTCTTTTACCAATTCCTCCTGCTTCAAAGCCAGACATCCGCTCGGATTATCATCACCCTTTGGCTCTGATTCCGACTCATCTTTTTGCTCGGAATTCACCTCGGGCGACTCGTCCGGTAGGCTTGGCTCGTCCTGACTGACTGCCGCCATCGTTATCTCGGACATCCGTGCGAAGACCTCAGCAAAAGCATCCAGCAATCCCTCGCTGGGCGAACGCAATCCACTGGCGTCAGCGAGTGCGCGGAGTTTTCCCCCGGCAACCGCGGTGATTGTTGCATCGTGCGTGCGACGCACTGACTCCAAATCACTCATCTCTGGCTCCCCCCAGTGACGGCCGGAAAGCCAGTCAACGGAGAAATGCAGCATGTTTTTGGCATGCTAGCAATCAGAACCGAAGACTAAAGATTTTCGTCCGTCTCTTTGATCAATGATGAAACTGGCATGCCCTCACCAATCCGACGCAAAATGTCGGAAAGGATCTCCACGTCTTCCGGAGTGTTGAACTCTGCCAGTATGTCTTTTCGTGCATCGGTAGACATGGCTTGAAGGATTGTGACAACGTCATCAATTCTTTTATCAGCATACATTATCAGCAATTGCTCTTTTGACTGCTCTGGATCGAGCGACTGAAGGGTTCGCTGCACCTCCTGCAGACCACTTTCCTGTGCTTCGGTTCCCATTTCTTTCAGTTCCGTCCTAAATGCTAGCAACCGATTACTGAACCGATCTTGGTCATCTTTTAGTTCAGACAACATGAGACTCAGTTCATCTCGAAATTCTTGTTGGCTTCGCAGACGAATGTCCATGTCCAGACTTTTCATTTTCCGTTCTGCGAGGATTTCATCGAAACTGGGTTGTTCTAAATCCTCGGTCTGCTTCATGATTTCCTGCAGTCGATTGCCCGTGATATCGATCCCGTTAACCAATGCAATTAATTTGGTAGCGGATTTTCGATTCAGGGTTCCACGGATCAGGAAGTAGCTCATCAGAAGCATCTGGGTCAGAACGGTGGCAACACAGAAGGCAACCAAGGCTCTAGAGAGTTTTGAAATCATGATCGGTTACCGTTGTCGCTGAATGGTATAACGTCGCGTCGTCACTTCGTCGGCCTCTGCGTGTTCTCGTTTGGTTTCCAATGCCCGGAACTCCAACTCAGCGTTATCTCTTAATTTCTGGAAACGTTTAAGTTCCGCCTCAGCGTCAACTAACTTCCCCCGCCGTCGTTCCAACTCGGTGATCAATTCACCGAGTGTCAAATTCAAGGCTTCGATATCTGCTTGAAGCTGCAAGTCATACCGCCCCAGTGACAGCAGAGCATCGACAGAAACGTCTCCCCGCCGGCTCACGTTGGATCCATCTCGCAATAGCATCCGTTCATGCTGTTTTTCATCAACATGCTCATTGACTTTATCAATGGCGGCGTTTGCCTGCCCCACAGCTGCGCCTACCTCGTCGCGTTCCTGACGACGTAGTTCGAGCAGAGCAGCGAATCGAAATTCAAATGGCAAAAGAAATCCTCGCGGTCATGGAACAGTGATTGGCAGTGCAGACTCAGCTCACCACGACCCCCGGGCTATTCTCAACCATACTTCCTGCTGGCATGGTTTGGGCTGGAACATCTGCATTTGGTTGATGATTTACAGCTTGCGTGCTCATGAGCTGCATGAGCAGCTGGCATGATTCCTCCAGCGGTGTAATCTGCGTTGCATCTTGCTGAAGAAACTGCCTGATCGGTTCTCGTAGGGCAATCGCTGCATCGATACGGGGATCGCTGCCCGCCCGATACGCACCAATGGAAATCAAGTCGGAATGCTGATGGTACTCACTCAAATGCTGACGCGCGAGGGCTGTCGCCTGCATGGTTTCTCGTGAGACAAGGTGAGGTTGCAGGCGGCTTAGACTTTGCAGCACATCAATCGGGGGCCAGTGTGCCTGAGCAGCCAATTGTCGGCTGAGGACGAGGTGACCATCAAGCAGTCCCCTCAGGGAATCAGCGATCGGCTCATTGTGATCATCCCCCTCTACCAGCACCGTATAGAATGCAGTGATCGAACCCCGCTCAGTACGTCCGGCCCGCTCCACTAGTCTGGGCAGCAGACTGAATACACTCGGGGGATATCCGCGGGTGGTGGGCGGTTCCCCGGCCGCCAAACCAAGTTCCCGTTGTGCCATTGCAAATCGCGTGATCGAATCGATCAACAGCAGCACGTTTTCTCCCTGATCCCGAAACGCTTCGGCAATGGCCGTTGCTGTCCAGGCAGCTGAAACACGTTGTGCGGCGGGACGATCACTGGTTGCAACAACCACCACGCTTCGTGCAATCCCAGCTTCACCCAAAGAGCGATTGAGAAATTCCTGTACTTCTCTACCTCGTTCTCCAACCATCCCGATCACAATTCGATCTGCAATCGAACCACGTGCCAACATTCCTAACAAAGTACTTTTCCCAACACCTGAACCGGCAAAGATTCCCAAGCGTTGCCCCTGACCACAGGTCAGCATCGTATCGATCGCGCGAACGCCAGTATGCAGGGCAGTGTCGATGGGTGGTCTTTCCAGTGATTCTGGCGGTTCACGATCCGCATCAACGATGGATAAATCTTTCGGCAATGGTTTGCCATCAATAGGCTGACCAAAGGCATCAATCACGCGACCACACAAGGAAGGCCCGACTCGAAGTTTCAAAGTTGCGTCTATCAGACGAACCGAGTCTCCGGCTGAGAGTGCATTGAGTCGTTCCAGCGGTGCGAGTATTGGACGGACACCCCGAAATCCGATCACCCGTGAACGCGATATTGCACCATCCTGCGATTTCAACTCGCAGATCGCGCCAATCGGTGCAGTCATGCCCTCAATCTCTACAGACTCACCAGCAACGGCTGCTACACGACCCTGCACCTGATGCGAAACAGCCTGTTGAATTAATGCGTCAGTTACCTCGGCATCGGGTAAGCGTGGCAGATCGATTTCGAAATCGTCAATCTCTGTGTCACTCACTGCAACAACTCCTGAAGTCGTTGAATCTGAGCAGTCAGACCTGCATGGATTTCACCACCATCCTGACGAACAACGACCTCGTTTCTATCTAGACTTTCGTCCGTGTCGAGATGTGTTTTCTCTGGCAAAGCGGGCGATGCGATCAGGGCTTCGAAAGATGGTCCAGCTTGAGCGAGTGTTTCGGGATGTACCACAAGCGTCAAACGTGTTGCCGATCGCGTGCTATGCATCGCTTCGTCTGCCCAACGCACCAGCAATTCGGGCTCGTCTTCTAATTTCCGAAGAACGATCTTTTCGGCCGCAGACAGGGCTGTTTTCGTCAACACGCTACTGTACTGTTCCATCCATTCTGTGTGTGCTTCATACAGTTTCGCTACCGCTTTCTGCATTACCTGCGTGCTTGACTTGGCTTGCTGCTCAGCTTCTGCCTTAAGTTTTTTGTCGGCATCTACCGCAGCGCGATCCAATCCCTCCTGATAACCACGCTGTTCAGCAGCCTTGCGGATCTCATCGACATCCCGCTTTGCCTGTTCGAGTATTTGCTGACTCTGTACCCGACATTCCTCCAGACGTGTACGCCCCTCGTCAGCGATATCCCTGAGATTAAAACCTGCAATTGCAGATGTTTTTCGCGCCGCTTTTTTCTGGTCGTCGCTACTGCCAGCCTTCAGTACGATAGCCATGATTCACCCCTCATCAGGCAGCTTTGGGAACCGATTGATTGACCACATTTCGCGATGCATATGCAATTGCTTCTTTGGCCTGATCGATTTCGCGAAGTTGCAACGCGCCAAGTGAATTCATCGCCTGCCCGACCTTCCTTGACTGTGCTTTGGGAAGCAATGCCAGTACTGCGGATGTCACCTGATTTGGTAGTCCACACAAAGCCAGCATGGCTGTTCTGGTTTCCACACTGCCCAGAGTTTCACAGAGATGCTGTGGTGATAATTTCAATAAATGTTGATGAATCGAATCCGTGGATGGAAATGAACCCGTCTCACCAAAAGTATTGGCAGCTTCGGTGGGTAACGAAGCCTCCGCATCGACCGAAGCTTGATAAAAGTCCAGACCTACGTCGGATCCATCCAGGGCATTGGAAGCCTGCGAATACGATGTCTCGCTTGACGGTGTCGATATGGTTCCTTCGGCAATACGAAGTTTAGAACTCAGAGCCTGTGCAGCGTTAACAGCAGACGGATATCTCTCTTTTTCCGAACTGGAGTGTTGCGTAGTTTCATACACCGAACTCCGGGATCGATTTGCAGCATGAACGTGATGTGTGTTCGACGCTGGTTGTGGCGACCCATCGTCATGTTGTCCATTCGCATTCGGCATCGCAGCCAGAATGGCGTCCAGAGCGCGGCGGCCCACGGAATCATTGGAACCTGCTGATTCATTGGCTAGGGAATTGCGAAATTGCTCAGCTACATCAGCAATTGAAGCAGCAGGGATTTCTCCAAGCCTGCCGATTCGAGCCAAGGCCTCCTGCTGCAGTCCACTATCGAGCCGTGGCAGAATTCGAGCAGCCTGGTCGGGCTGGATTGACGCAAGAACAATGGCCACGGTTTGTGGATGCTCGATCCCTAGTAAATGCACCACAGCCTGTTCACTTACATGTTCAATGAACGCAAACGGTTGAGTTTTGTTTTGCGGATCGTGCGGCGCGTGGTCTGCCGATTTTGAGGAGTCCATACTCGATGGTACAACCCGCGATCCGGGGTTCCCAACCTGCTGCTGCCGAATCTGAACCGTATCGCCTGTCTCTGTTCTGCCATCAACAGATGATTGAAATCGGTCTGGCAATTCATCGGGTTTTTGAACGGAAATTTTGAACGCGTGCAAGGCGCGTTTTTGTTCCAATGGATCAACATCTGTCAGCGATGCCATGGTGCGGCGAACAGCCTTCTTGGTGTCCGCGTCAATCTCGCCCAGTAAATCAGCGGCGACTGGCCCGGGCAGACTACTCAGAACGATAGCTACGCGACGCAACATCGCTTCACGATCCGATCCTGAGTTCCATCCGTTCGCCATTGAGGGTCGCTCCTTCACGATAATGCGAAATCTGTCCTATCCTGGAAAGTTCCTCCACAATCCATCGCGGACGAATTTCACATCCCTCTTGTAGTCGAACTTGAGGACAAATTGAAAGAGGAAATCAGCAGATGAAATTCGCTGCGTTTCATATCAGCTTGCCAGGCTTTCTGCGCGAATCAGACCCTGCACTTGGCAAGCACCGCCAGTACCAAGGCCGCGGGCAGGATTAGTGATCCACCGAAAGCACGACCCGAATCAAGCTGCTTCCCCGACCCAACCCCGAATCACATTGGAAGCCACCTCGGGATTGTCCTGCACCAGAATCAACAATTCCTCTTTCAAAGACCCTCCGGTGATCGTCATCCGATCTTTGTCTTCCTCAATTTCCTGCTCAGATTTGGGTGGTCCGGGCATTTCCAATCCGAACCCCTCCTGAAAATCGACGGGCGTTGCATTCCCAGTGGACTTGGCGGCCGATCGGGCCACCAACAAAGCCACGAGGCCCAGAAAGACCAACGCCAAGGTTTGCCAAGATTCGGCAAGCCAAGTCAAAGCCCGACTACTCACCAAGGGCGCGGCTTGTGCAGGATGGGGAAGATCGGGTGCGTCCCGGACCGTTACCAGAGAAACGGGATCGGCTCCGACCGCACCCTGCGGCAGCAGTGGGCTGATTATTTCCTGAATCTTCTTTTCTGTCTTATCCCGTAAGGATTGCAGAGTCGCATCATCCAGCACGATGTCGGCCGCTATCAGTGTGGGATCCTTTTGCAAGGAACTCTTGAGATGCAGTTTCTCGTAATAGCTGGTTGGCAACATCACCGAGACTCGAATCGTCTTGACC